>NZ_CP013232.1:3422056-3733152 GCF_001584145.1 Collimonas fungivorans
GCTAGCCGTGTTCATGAACGTGCTCGACTCTTCGATCGCCAACGTTTCCATCCCGGCCATCTCGGGCGACCTTGGCGTATCGCCGCAGCAAGGCACCTGGGTCATCACCTCGTTTGCCGTCGCCAACGCCATCTCGGTGCCGCTGACCGGCTGGCTGACCCAGCGCTTCGGCCAGGTGCGCCTGTTTGTCACATCGATCATCCTGTTCGTGCTGTCGTCCATCCTGTGCGGCCTGGCTCCCAGCATGGAAGTACTGATTGCAGCGCGGGTGCTGCAGGGCGCAGTCGCGGGGCCTATGATCCCGCTGTCGCAATCCTTGCTGCTGTCCAGCTATACTCCCGCCAAGAGCGGCATGGCCCTGGCGTTCTGGGGCATGACCACGCTGGTGGCGCCGGTCATGGGGCCGCTGCTGGGGGGCTGGATCTCGGATAACTACACCTGGCCCTGGATTTTCTACATCAATATCCCGGTTGGCGCATTTGCCGCCTGGGCCACCTGGTCGATCTATCACAAGCGCGAGTCGGCGGTATACAAGCTGCCGATCGATAAAATCGGCCTCGGCCTGCTGGTGATCTGGGTCGGTTCGCTGCAGATCATGCTCGACAAGGGCAAGGAACTCGACTGGTTCAATTCCTCGACCATCGTGCTGCTGGGCGCGATCGCGCTGGTTGCCTTCATTTACTTCGTGATCTGGGAACTGGGAGACGATCACCCGGTGGTCGACCTGACCCTGTTCAAGGGCCGCAACTTCAGCGGCGGCGTGATCGCGATTTCGGTCGGCTACGGCCTGATGTTCGGCGGCCTGGTGATCCTGCCGCTGTGGCTGCAGACCACGCTGGGTTATACCGCAACGCTGGCGGGTGAAGTGATGGCGCCGGTGGGGATCTTTGCCATCCTGCTGTCGCCGTTCATCGGGAAAATATTACCCAAGATCGACGCCCGCTGGGTTGCCAGCACAGCGTTCCTGATCTTTGCCGTGGTGTTTTTCCTGCGTGCGCAGTTCACCGAAAACGTCGACACTTTCACGCTGATGATTCCTACCATCATCCAGGGTGCGGCAATGGCCATGTTCTTCATCCCGCTGACCTCGATCATCCTGTCAGGCCAGCCGCCTGAAAAAATTCCGTCGGCAGCCGGCTTGTCCAACTTTGTACGGATCATGTTCGGCGGCATGGGCACCTCGATCACCAGCACCTTCTGGGATCGCCGCACGTCGCTGCATCATTCGCAGCTGACCGAGTTCACAGGCCCGCACAGCCCGGCATTCAACGAGGCAGTGCATAACCTCACCGCCCAAGGCATGTCGGAACCGGCGGCCTGGGCCACTATCGAACGCCTGATTACGGTGAAAGCCGCGACCCAGGGCGCCACCGATATCTTCTGGATCTCGGCGGTGCTGTTCCTGATGCTGATTGCACTGGTGTGGCTGACCAAACCTTCGCGCTCCAGCGTGCCGGCCGATGCAGGCGGCGCCCACTAAAGGGCGAGATGCGGTTCTGAAAAAAAAGCGATGCTACCGTTCAGGTGGCATCGCTTTTTTTATATGACGGACTCTTGCTTTTCTTGTCGCTGCCCGATCTTGGAAATAGCCGCTCTTACCAGAGATAGCGCAAACCAAGCGTGACCCGGTTCACCCGGTTATGCGACTCCGCCTGGTAATCGTAGTCGGCAAACAGGTTCAGGCTGGCCGAGGCGGCATACGAGAGATTCACGCCTGCCAGCACCGCATCCCGCCCCAGGTCCACGCCTTTCACCGTGAAATCGCTGCCAGGGGCGCCAATCAATGTCGCCTGGTATTGCGCCTGCGCGTCCATGAATTCGTGCATCCAGCGCAGTTGCGCACCAAACGTGATGGAACCTGTAGACAGCGGCAGGTCCTGGCTGATCTTGACGCCGAGGCTGCTGCGCAAGCTGTTCAAGGTATTGCTCTGGGTGGACAGCCCAAGGTTCTCGGCATCGGTTTCGGTGAAGCCGTCCTGGCGCAGGCGGGTGTAATGCAGTGCCGTGAACGGCTGCAAGACAAAACGTTCGTTCAGTTTGGCACGATAACCCAGTTCGCCGTAGGCGCTTGCCTGCTGGCCGTCGTAGCCACTCTTGGCGCGCAAGGTGGAGCCGGTTCCGGTCAGCACGTCGCGTTGCATGTCGGTGCGCTGTATTGCGTAACTGGCGATGGCATCGACATACAGCGGGCCCGGAGCGTAACTGGCATAGGCGCCGATCTTGTAGCTGTCGAGCTTGCCGTTGCCGTTGTAGTCATCGAAGTCGGCACTCAAATGGGCATAGTCAAGGCCGGCGCCGACGATCCAGTCATTGCCTACGGCGCGGTCGGCGCCGGCGCTGATGCCGCCTATCCGGTAACTCGCGCCCGAAGTATCCGCAGTCGCGCTCAATTTACCGAAAGAACCGTAAGGACGCACCCATACGCCGTTATCGCCAGCCTTGCGGCTGCCGTCGCGCTGGGTATCCAAACGCATCGACAACGCACGGCCGAACAGGTCGTTTTCCCGCAATGCGAGTTGCGAGAAGGTTGCGTGGACGCCGCCAGTGAGACTGCCTACCGTTGCCTGCAGCTCCACCTTATCCAGCAGGTTGAGGGTATTGACCGTCTCCGCCAGCGCCCCGGTGGCTACCGGTACGCCGGCTGGCGTGACGGCAGGCGGCACAGGTTCTTCCGGCGTGGCCTGCGGCCGGCTGGTGTCGATCGCTTGTCCGATCGCGGCATTGTTGCCGCTGGTGACCACCGTTGCGATCGGCGCGCGGGTAATCACCAGGTAGGCATGGCCGTTGTCGTAGGCCAGCGTCGGCGTCAGCAACGCCGTTGCGTTGGCCTGCAGCTGGCCGAAGGTGCCGCTGACGCCGCCTGCCGCGGTGACAATCGGCAGGCGTATCTGGTCCGGATAGGAACCCGGCAGCATGGTGGCGTTGACGGTGCCGCCCAGCAGGCTGGCAGTGCCGCCCACGGTCAGCAAGCCGGCGGAAACCGGCGATGCCTCGGTCTGGAATATGCCATTTGCCGCGTGGGTGAAATTTCCCGTCACGGTCAGGCCGCCGCTGCCGTCGCCGACGCCAGGATGCAGCGTGCCCTGGTTCAGCAGGTCGCCGGCAATCGTGCCGCCATTGCCGGCCAAGGTCGCCCCCGAGGCGACGGTGGTTGCCCCGCCCAGGCTGCCTGTGAGGTTAAACAGTCCGCTCTGGATTTGCGCGGTGGTGAAAACGCCGTTGCCGCTCCAGGTCCAGTTGTCGCCCTGCGCCTGCAAAGTCGCAAAATTCGAAAATGCATTCGACGCCGTGCCTGATCCCTGCAGCACTACCTTGCTGCCGGCGTTGCCGCCGCCATTGGCGGCGCCGTTGATCACCGAGCCGGTTTGCAGGATCAGCGTATTGACGCCGGTGCCCATCGAGACCGCGGTGCCGGAACCGCTCTGCAACAGGCCGGCATTGATGACGGTGCTGCTGCCGTTGAGGGTGCGCACCGCCGCGCCCTGTTGGCTGATGATCTGGCCGCCGGCCTGGTTCTCGATGCTGGCGACAAAACTGGAACCCACGGTATTCGAAAACACCGCATCGGAACCGGTGCCGGAGGCGTTGATGGTGCCGCTGTTGGTGAGCTTGTCGTTATTGCCCTGCATGTACACGGTAGGACTGTTGGCGCCGGTGCTCGACAAACTGCCGCTGTTGCTCACCGTACCGCTGCCGCCGAGGATGGAAATGGCGCGGGCGTTGCTGCCGGCGGTGGTAATCGTTCCCGAATTGACGATGGTGTTGTTGAGCTGGCCAAGGTTGGTCTGGCCCCAGGCTGCCGATATGCCGAACGCGTTGGGGCCGACGGTGCTTATGCTGCCCTGGTTGATCAGCGTATTGCCGCTGCCGTTGGCGGCCATGCCGTCGTTGAAAGCGCCGGTAGTGCTGATGCTGGCCTGGGCGCTGTTGGTCAGCTGGTTGTTATTGTTCAGGCCCAGCAGCGCCGCGCCGCGGTTGCCGCCGGTGCCGCCGCCGCCGGTCAGGGTGACGCTGCCGTTGTTGATGATGCTGCTCGATGTATCCACCTGAAAGGGCACCGGACTGGTGCTGCGCGGAATGCTGGCCGCTACGCTGGAATCCAGCGTGACCGCAACGCCGGTGCTGCCGGCCTGTGCTGCGACGGGTGTAACGTTGGTGCCGGAACAAGTTACGGAAACGCCGCTGGCCGGCGCATTGTTGCTGCAGGTTGCGTGGGCCTGCGTGATCAAAGCCCCCGCAAACGTGATAATGACGCCATTCATGCCTTTCTTGAGTGCACGTTGCATGGTTCGGTCCTCAGTAGGTGCACAATGAATGTGCTTATGTATAGCTTATATTTTCCCCGCGGAAATTATTGTATTTGTAATAGCAAGCTATGGCAACAGGACAAAATTCGCGTCATGCTTCCAAATCCGGTGCAAAAAAAAAGAGGGCGATGCATTGTTACATTGCATCGCCCTCTTTGTTTTATTGCTATATTGATTATAAGATGTGCTTGCCGATCCACCATGCAATCGCAGCCATGAAAGCCGACGCCGGGATCGTCAGTACCCAGGCCCAGACGATATTGCCGGCCACGCCCCAGCGCACCGCGGAGACCCGCCGTGCCGCGCCGACGCCGACGATGGCGCCGGTGATGGTGTGGGTAGTGGAGACCGGAACGCCCAGCATGGTCGCCAGGAACAAGGTGATGGCGCCGCCGGTTTCCGCGCAAAAGCCGCCCACCGGCTTCAGCTTGGTGATTTTCTGGCCCATGGTCTTGACGATGCGCCAGCCGCCGAACAAAGTGCCCAGGCTGATTGCGCTATAGCAGGAAATGATCACCCACCACGGCGGCAGCGTATCGGTCGACTGCGAAAAGCCGGTAGCAATCAGCAGCATCCAGATGATGCCGATGGTCTTTTGCGCATCGTTGCCGCCGTGGCCCAGGCTGTACATCGAGGCCGACACCAGCTGCAGGCGGCGGAACCACTTGTCGACCTTGCGCGGCGTGGAGCGCACGAAAATCCACGACACCAGCACCATCATGATGGAGCCGAACACGAAACCCAGCAGCGGCGACAAGACGATGAACGCGATCGTCTTGATCAGGCCCGCGGAGATCAGCGAGCCGGTGCCGGCCTTGGCCACCGCGGCGCCGACCAGGCCGCCGATCAAGGCGTGCGACGACGACGACGGAATGCCGTAATACCAGGTCAGGATGTTCCAGCAGATGGCGCCGACCAGCGCGCCGAACACCACATAATGATCGACCACATTGGGATCGATGGTGCCCTTGCCCACCGTAGCGGCGACATGCAGCTGGAATACCGCAATCGCAATGAAGTTGAACAGCGCCGCCATGGCGACTGCCTGCTGCGGCTTGAGGACGCCGGTGGAAACCACGGTAGCGATAGCATTGGCGGCATCATGAAAGCCGTTCATGAAATCGAATACCAGCGCCAGTGCAATGAGGAAAACGAGAACGTAAATACTGATTTGAAGAGTGTGCATGGATCAGGCGTTTTCTACGATGATGCCTTCGATGATGTTGGCGACATCTTCGCAACGGTCCGTCACCGTTTCCAGCAACTCGTAAATGGCTTTCAGCTTGATCAGGGTGCGTACATCCGGCTCATCGCGGAACAGCTTCGACATGGCGGCGCGCATCACGTGGTCGGCATCCGATTCCAGGCGGTCGATTTCGACGCAGATGGCCAGGATTTCCCGCGAGTTGTCCATGTTGTGCAGCAAGCCTACCGCTGCCTTGACCTTTTCCGCACAACCCAGGCACAGCTCGGCCAGCCGCTTGGCTTCCGGCGTGATGGCCTTGATGTCGTACAGGGAAATGGTCTGCGCCGCATCTTCCAGCAAGTCCAGGATGTCGTCCATGCGCGTGATCAGCTGATGGATGTCGTCGCGGTCGATAGGCGTGATGAAGGTCTTGTGCAGCATGTCGATCGCATGGTGGGTAACCTGGTCGGCCTGCTTCTCAATGCCTTCGATCGCGTGCACGCGGATTTCCAGATCGTCGAAATTAGTCATCAACGCCACCATTTCCTTGGCGCCCTTGACGCATAACTCTGCGTGCTGGTTAAAGAGCTCAAAGAATTTGCCCTCGGTGGGCATCAATCGTCCAAACATGTTTATTCTCTCTTCTGAGGGTTAAGCTGAATCTAAAACTACAACTACGTTTGCATTTAAATCAAGGATATTAATTTAAAGCAAACAATGTCACGAAACTGAAATATATCAGGCTCGCTCGGCCAGCGCTTAGCTGGATTTTGTAAATTTTTCGTTAATGCAACAAAATCGACGGCAGTAATCAATCGCCGCCGTACGGCGCGTCCAGATTACCGACATAGTTGTCGAATTTCGTGTATTGCCCGAGGAAGCTGAGACGCACGCTGCCGATCGGACCGTTACGCTGTTTGCCAATAATGATTTCGGCGGTGCCCTTTTCCTGGGAATCAGGGTTGTACACCTCGTCACGGTAAATGAACAGGATGACGTCGGCATCCTGTTCGATAGCGCCGGATTCGCGCAAGTCGGACATCACCGGGCGCTTGTTGGGACGCTGCTCCAGCGAGCGGTTCAGCTGCGACAATGCAATCACCGGGCACTGCAGCTCTTTGGCCAGGCCCTTCAGGTTACGCGAGATTTCGGAAATTTCGGTAGCGCGGTTTTCACCGGCATTATTGGCCGACATCAGCTGCAAATAGTCGATGATGATCAGGCCCAGCGTGCCGCACTGGCGCGACAGCCGGCGCGCGCGGGCGCGCAGTTCGATCGAGCTGAGCGCCGGCGTTTCGTCGATGAACAGCTGGGCGTCGTTCATCTTCTGGATCGCATGGGTCAGGCGCGGCCAGTCCTCATCATTGAGGCGGCCGGTACGCAAACGGTGCTGGTCCAGCTTGCCGACCGAACCCAGCATACGCATGGCGAGCTGGGTGCCGCCCATTTCCATCGAAAAGATCGCCACCGGCAAGCCGCTTTCGATCGCCACGTTCTCGCCGATGTTGACCGAGAATGCGGTCTTACCCATGGATGGGCGTCCCGCCACGATGACCAGGTCGCCTTTTTGCAAGCCGGAGGTCATCTTGTCGAGGTCGATGAAGCCGGTTGAAACGCCAGTGATATCGCTCTGGTTATCGCGGTTGTAAAGTTCGTCGATGCGCTCCACTACCTGGGTCAGCAGCGGCTGGATTTCCTGGAAGCCCTGGGCGCCGCGGGCGCCCTCTTCGGCAATCGCGAAAATCTTCGATTCCGCCTCGTCCAGCATCTGCTTGACTTCCTTGCCTTGCGGGCTGAAAGCCTGGCCGGAAATTTCATCGGCGACGGTAATCAGCTTACGCAAGACGCCGCGATCGCGCACGATCTCGGCATAGCGGCGAATGTTGGCCGCCGATGGCGTATTTTGCGCCAGCGCGTTGAGGTAGCTCAGGCCGCCGACCTCTTCCGCCTTGCCGGTGCCGCTCAGCGATTCATAGACCGTGATCACGTCAGCCGGCTTGCTGCCGTTGATCAGCTTGACCATATGCTGGAAGATGATGCGATGATCGTAGCGGTAGAAATCGTCGGCGCTGACGAAGTCCGCGATCTTGTCCCACGCCGCATTATCCAGCAGCAATCCGCCTAAAACGGACTGTTCTGCTTCGATAGAATGGGGTGGTACGCGGAGGGAGTCTAACTGCGGATCGGACGGTGCTTTAGAAGGTGCTTTCATGGCGCGAATTATACCTGCTTCTTATAAGCGTCTTGCTGCACTGCCAGAAAAAGGGCGTAAAAAAAGCCGGGAAAACCCGGCTTTTTTACTGCAATGATTTTTTTGCCAACAACGTATTAAACGTGTTCGCCGATCACTGCGATGACGATGTCAACTACGACGTCAGTGTGCAAAGCAACTGCAACAGGATGTTCGCCGGTTGTCTTCAGCGGGCCGTTCGGCAAGCGAACTTGTGCTTTTTCAACTGCGAAACCTTGCTTGGTCAGCGCTTCAGCGATATCGAAGTTGGTCACGGAACCGAACAGACGGCCGTCAACGCCCGATTTCTGCGAGATCTGAACGGTCAGGCCGCTCAGTTTTTCGCCCTGGCCTTGGGCCACAGCCAGCTTGGCTGCTGCGGCTGTTTCCAGATCAGCGCGCTTCGCTTCGAATTCAGCGATAGCCGTAGTTGTAGCACGACGTGCCATACGTTGTGGAATCAGGAAGTTACGTGCGTAACCGTCCTTGACGCGAACAACTTCACCCAGATTGCCGAGATTAACGACTTTTTCCAACAGAATGACTTGCATATTTTTCTCCTATTTTAAGTCGTCAATTAAGCGTTGTGCAGATCGGTGTATGGCAGCAGCGCCAGGAAACGTGCGCGCTTGATCGCAGTGTCCACTTGACGTTGATAGATTGCCTTGGTGCCGGTCAGACGTGCTGGCATGATCTTGCCGTTTTCCTGAACAAAATCCTTGAGCGTGTCGACATCCTTGTAGTCAACGCTGGCAACGTGTGCAGCGGTGAAACGGCAGAATTTCTTGCGCTTGAACAGCGGGTTTTGTTGTTGACGCTTGTTTTTCAGTTTGCTTTTATCGAACTTTTTACCGAATGCCATTTTTGGCTCCTGTATCTAAATTTTGACTTATTAATTCATCTGCAATCTCGATTGCAGCGAAATCCGTAATGTGAAATACCAGACTTCTACCGTTGCGGCTCTTGCGTGCCATGAATCCTGTGAACCAGAAGCTGCCGCCCAATGCCGCCTGACTGAATCTTCCCGAAATCTCGCCTACGGCCAGCGCGGAGATTTCGAATTCGATCAAACGTTTGATCCCTGCTTCAATCGGTTCCGAGCGGTGCTGCAATATTGCAGATGCGATCGGAATGCCTGCCGGTGTATAACGTATGACTTCACGTTCGGCAATGACGGCGACCAGTTGAAACACGTTATTGGCTTGGCTCACTCCTGATGGACTCGATAGCTATGCAAACTGCTGGCAGTTGCTTGGCAAATCAGGCTGCCGGCGCTTCAGTGCGATGGCTCTTGGCAGCATCTTCCTTCTGCACGGCCTTCATCATTGGCGAAGGACCGGTTTCGGCCTTCTTCAGCTTGACGGTCAGATGACGCAGCACTGCATCATTGAACTTGAAGCCGGTTTCGATTTCAGCCAGAGTTTCGCTGTCGCACTCGATGTTGAGGCAGACGTAATGTGCTTTAGCCAATTTCTGGATCAGGTATGCCAGTTGGCGGCGGCCCCAGTCTTCCACGCGATGCACGGTGCCGCCACGTGTAGTGACGATGCCTTTGTAGCGCTCGATCATTGCAGGCACTTGCTCGCTTTGATCTGGATGGACGATAAATACGATTTCATAATGACGCATGTAAGCTCCTTTTGGACGGATTGAAAAATCGCCCACCTCGGCGTCAAGACGAGTGTGGGAAGAGGAAAACCAGCAATAATACTAGCAATTGCAACAAAACTCAATGCTTTCAGCCTCCGGGTCAAGGCCAGGCGTAAGTAAATAGCTAAAGAGTGGTCGAATTGCATCAAATTGTCTTGCATTTGCACAAATACTGTACAAAAATACAGACTGTTGTTATGCACAGCATCGGCTAGTGTAGTGCTTTGCAAATGGGGGAGCACTGCACGAAGCGCCCCCTAGCGCCGCCTTTGCTGTTTTTTCGAGCACTTCTACACCACTTTTTACGCCCAAACTACGCCATGATCAAATTGACCGCCCGTCAGCAGCAAATCCTCGATCTGATCAAGGACGCCATCGAAAACACCGGCTTCCCGCCAACACGCGCCGAAATAGCGACCGAGCTCGGCTTCCGTTCGGCCAATGCGGCGGAGGAGCATCTGCAGGCGCTGGCGCGCAAGGGCGCCATCGTGATATCGGCCGGCACCTCGCGCGGCATCCGGCTTACCGAAAGCGCCAGCCGCAGCCAGGGCACGCAACTGGCCCTGCCGCACCCGGCGCTGATGCAGCTCAGCCTGCCGCTGATCGGACGGGTCGCCGCAGGTTCGCCGATCCTGGCGCAGGAGCATATCCAGGCCAGCTATAACGTCGACCCTGCCCTGTTCAGCGCCAAACCGGATTACCTGCTGAAGGTGCGCGGCATGTCGATGCGCGACGCCGGCATCCTGGACGGCGACCTGCTGGCGGTCAAAAAGACCGACAGCGCCAGGAATGGCCAGATCGTGGTGGCCCGGCTGGGCGACGACGTCACGGTCAAGCGTTATCAAAAAACCGGCTCCACCATCCAGCTGCTGCCGGAAAACCCGGATTTCGAGCCTATCATCGTGACTGAGGATTTCGCCCTCGAAGGCCTTGCGGTCGGCCTGCTGCGCAGCTGGAACTAGTGTCCAGAATTACAAATTCGTTGAAGAATTAAATGTGGCGAAATCGTCCCGAGACAAGGAACAAAGCACACAAGACTGGAGCCTTGCGCACATTTGTGACGCTGCATCGGGGCGGTTTCGCCACATGTTTCGCCACATTTAACGGTCGAGGCGGCGTCGCTTGCTCAGTATCTGGCTAGAGATGCCACGCAGGATGTTGACCTCTTCGATTTCCAGCTGGGCACGCGAAAACAGCCGCTTCAGGCGCGGCATCAGCTTTTTCGGGCTGGCCGGATCGAGGAATTCAATCTCCACCAAGGCCTGTTCAAGATGGGCAAACATGCCGTCGATATCGGCCAGGCTGGCGGCATTGCCCTGAAATCCCACCTCGCCGCCCGTAGCTGGCGACAAATCCTCGCTGGCTGCAACCCGGCATTCATAAGCCAGCACCTGCACCGCCTGCGCCAGGTTCAGCGATGAATACTCCGGATTGGCAGGAATATTCAGCAGCACATTGCATTTTTCGACAATCTCGTTAGGTAAACCATAACGCTCGCTGCCGAATATGACCGCCGCGTTCAGGCTGACATCGGCCGCCAGTTGGGCCGCCAAGGCGCGCGGCGCGGTCAGGGGCGGGGAAAATTCGCGCAAGCGGGCGCTCAGGGCCGCGGCGAAGTTGCAGCCCTCCAGGGCCTGCTCCACGCTGTCGACAATCCGCGCCGCCGCCAGGATATCCTGCGCGCCGCTGGCAAATGCAACGGCTTCGTCACGCTGCAATACATCGGGGAAACGCGGATTGACCAGGATCAGCTCGGAAAATCCCATGGTTTTGATAGCGCGGGCAGCCGCGCCGACATTGCCGGGACTGCTGGTTTCAACCAGCACAAAGCGCAGCCGATTGAAAAGAGACGTGTTGGTTTTTGCCTGGTTCATTTAAAATAGCGCCATTACGCGGATTTCTTCGACTAAAAGTTGCTTATTTTTCGAAACTTGTTTTCGAAATATGACAGGAACATCCGCATCGTTCATTATTATCAATCATATAGGTGGTTCTGTTCCCGGTTGGCACAGTGCCGCCATTTTAACGGAACACTATCATGCATCCAATGCTCAATACGGCCATCAAGGCCGCCCGCAACGGCGCCAAGGTCATCTCGCGCGCCTCTTTCGACCTCGACCTGCTGAAAGTCACCAAAAAACAGCATAACGACTTTGTCACCGAAGTCGACCAGGCTGCAGAAGCGGCGATCATTGACGTATTGAAGAATGCCTACCCGGACCATGCCATCCTGGCCGAAGAATCCGGCGCTTCCGCCAACCTGCATGACGATAACGAAAACGTCTGGATCATCGATCCGCTCGACGGCACCACCAATTTCATCCACGGCTTCCCCCAATACTGCGTCTCGATCGCGCTGCAGCACCGCGGCCAGATCACCCAGGCCGTCGTGTACGACCCGACGCGCAACGACTTGTTCACCGCCACCAAGGGTTCCGGCGCCTACCTGAACGACAAGCGGATCCGCGTCGGCAAGCGCGACAAGATCGCCGATGCGCTGATCGGCACCGGTTTTCCATTCCGCGAAACCGAAGGCCCGGCCATGGACGAGTACATGAAAATGTTCCGCGTCATGACGCAAAGCTGCGCCGGCCTGCGCCGCCCTGGCGCCGCCGCCCTCGACCTGGCGTATGTCGCCGCCGGCCGCCTTGACGGTTTCTTTGAAAAAGGCCTGAAACCTTGGGACATCGCCGCAGGCTCCTTGCTGATCAGCGAATCGGGCGGCATCGTCGGCGATTTCAGCGGCGATTCCGACTATTTGTACAAGGGCGATGTGCTGGCCGGCAGCCCGAAGGTATTTGCGCAGATGGTTGGCCTGCTGTCTCCGTACGCCACAAAATAAAACCCTGATTTTGATGCAACCTGCGGTTTTTAATAAATCTCCCGATTTTCCGGAGCAAGCCGCCGCTTGCTCCGGAAAATCCGGGAAACACTGCTTTGCCATTTCAACTGCGCGGGCTAGCGACTACAATGCATGCGCAACAGCGCAATTGGCTAGTCCTAACGACCATTTCTCAACTCGCAGGAGAACCATATGGCAGTCAAACCAATTCCGGACGGCTATTCTTCCGTCACTCCCTATCTGATTATCGACGGCGCCGTCGACGCCATCGCGTTTTACAAAAAAGCCTTCGATGCAGTAGAAATACTGCGCATGGATGGACCGGATAACAGAATCGGCCATGCAGAAATCAAGATCGGCGATTCTCACGTCATGCTGGCGGACGAATTCCCGGAGATGGACATCATCAGTCCGAAAAAACTGGGCGGTGCCGGCGTCAGCATCATGCTCTACGTGGAAAATGTGGATGTGGTTTTCCCGCGCGCAATCGCCGCCGGCGGCACACAAGTGCGGCCGCTGCAAGACCAGTTCTATGGCGACCGCTCCGGCACCTTGAAAGATCCGTTCGGCCATGTCTGGACCGTAGGCACGCATATCGCCGACTATTCGGAAGAAGAAATACGCGAGCGCGCAGCAGCCTCCATGAAGAACGCCGGCTGAACGACAATCGCCGGCGCGATCCGCTTTGTTTCCAGGCGGATCGGCGGCCGGCATTTTATGCTGCATCGCCCCATGAGATGCCGGAATTGCTTGCCTGTAGCGCGCCGTTGTTATACTCTGCGGCGACACAGCAAATTCTCCAGTCAAATACTGCTGTCAAGGACGTTATCGGGCCGAAGAGCAATTTCAAGCCCAGCTGACTCCAATCTCCTCTAATCCGTTTGCCTGCGACTGGCGCCTTGTAGAAGGCGACAGGCCGATATTATTCTATTGAGTTGTCATGTCTTTTTCTGAACTCGGCTTGTCCGAAGCCATCGTTCGTGCCGTAACCGAACACGGATACACTACCCCTACCCCGATCCAGACCCAGGCCATTCCTGCAGTGCTGGCAGGCGGCGATTTGCTGGCCGGCGCCCAAACCGGCACCGGCAAGACCGCCGGCTTTACCCTGCCTGTACTGCATCGCCTGTCGACTTCGGCCACCAATCCGACCGGCAGCCAGCGCCCGATCCGCGCGCTGGTGCTGACGCCGACGCGCGAACTGGCGGCGCAAGTCGAGGAAAGCGTGCGCCTGTACGGTAAATACCTGAAACTGACTTCGGCCGTGATTTTCGGCGGTGTCGGCATCAACCCGCAAATCAAGCTGCTCAAGCACGGCGTCGATATCCTGGTGTGCACCCCGGGCCGCCTGCTGGACCATATGCAGCAAGGCACCGTCAACCTGAACCACGTGGAAATCCTGATCCTGGATGAAGCCGACCGCATGCTGGACATGGGCTTCATCCGCGACATCAAGAAGATTCTCGCAGTGCTGCCGAAGAAACGCCAGAACCTGCTGTTCTCCGCCACTTTCTCGGACGAAATCAAGATCCTCGCCGACAACCTGCTGAACTCGCCGGCCATGATCGAAGTGGCGCGCCGCAACTCGACCGTCGAAGTGATCCAGCAAAAGATCCATCCGGTAGACCGCGACCGCAAGCACCCGCTGCTGGCGCATCTGATCAAGACTCACCAATGGTCGCAGGTGCTGGTGTTTACCCGCACCAAGCACGGCGCCAACAAGCTGGTCGAGCAGTTGGAAAAAGACGGCATCAGCGGCATGGCGATCCACGGCAACAAGAGCCAGTCGGCACGCACCCGCGCGCTGGCCGAGTTCAAGGATGGCAGCCTGCAGGTGCTGGTCGCAACCGACATCGCGGCGCGCGGCATCGACATCGACCAGCTGCCGCACGTAGTCAACTATGACTTGCCTAACGTGCCCGAAGACTACGTCCACCGCATCGGCCGCACCGGCCGCGCAGGCGCTACCGGCGAAGCAGTATCGCTGGTATGCGTGGACGAACACCAGATGCTGAAAGACATCGAGAAGCTGATCAAGCGCGAATTACCGAAGGAAGTGGTTGCCGGTTTTGAACCCGATCCGAACGCACGCGCCCAGCCGATACAGCTGCGCAGCGGCGGTGGCGGCGGCAATCGTAGTGGCGGCGGTGGCGGCGGGCGTGGACGCCAGGGCGCAGCGCCTGGCGTCAAGCCAAGCCAGGGACCATCGCGCGGCCACGGCGGCGGCAATGGCGCGGCACCGCGTCCTGCGGCTCCGCGCCGCTCCGGCGGACGCGGCCGCTAAGCTGTAGCGGCACTCATGCGATGCCGGCCCGGCCGGCATCGCAAATCCAGCTCCCTTCTCTCTGCCTCAGTTCAGGCAATCAAACAAACCGTCAAAGATCGTCATGCTTGTGCCCGGCAACGGCGCGCGCAGCGGCCGGTCGCCTGCCAGAGCGCTGTAAAACGATGCGACCGGCGTCTGCGCCGCCAGCGGCGTGCGACAGGCCCAGGTGCGCGCATCGGTCACGACCTTGCCGTTGGCAGCATCGATTTCAGCATTGCTGCCCGCAAATACCCACACGCACTCTCCCATCGTGCCGTCGGACTGCCGCACCGAGCAGCGGTAGCGCAAGGCCTGCATATTGCTGAATTCACCTTCGCAGATGGTATCGCCGCAGATATCGTCGAAATCCCGCTGCAACCGCCGCTCCAGGTCGTAGAAGACATCCCAGCCCTGCTCATGTCCGGGATAATTCACGGCATCGACATATTCGGCCGCGCTCGCCGCCGGCGCGCCAAACGCCAGGACTCCAGCAGCGCACAGCAGTGTCGCCAACCGGGCCGGCGGCTCGCCAGGCCGGCCGGACACGCATTGCGCGAAAAACCATGAAATGCGGGATAAACTGGCCAGTGCAGGCATGCAATTCTCCTTCGGTTCAAGACCTCGGTGGCGACATCAAATAGATGCCAATAATGCATCATAATTTGCTTGCGCCGCTCAGCCAATAAGCGCGGGCCTAACTTGACCGAAAGGAAATTTGACGGGAATGAAACAGGCAGGAAAAATCCGCGGACATGTGTCGCGGACGAAATATTGCAGATATGAATGTTGACAACGGGATGCTGTACTGAAAGTCAGGCTAAAACTGGTCCGGCCGGAGGGAATCGAACCCCCAACATTTCGGGTAGAAGCCGAATGCTCTATCCAGTTGAGCTACGGCCGGATTCATACGCCTGTCGCCTTGATTCCGATCGTGAGATCGCTTCACTGCTGAGCTTGCTTTTCTTCAAGCACAAATGAAAAATGGGGCTGTCCGAAGACAGCCCCATTTTATTTTTTGGTCGGAGTACAAGGATTCGAACCTTGGACCCCCTGGTCCCAAACCAGGTGCGCTACCGGGCTGCGCTACACTCCGAGAAGCAAGATAATAAACAGTATTCCGATTTTTGTCAAATTTTTATACAGGAGAATTTTGAAATCCTGCTGCAAAAACCAACCCAATAACGGTACCGCCAAAAGCTTATCTGCTGAAAAACTTGAGAGACGGATTAGACCAGAATTTGGAAAAATATGCGAGAGAAAAACGCATATTCCGGCAAAAATCTTACCCTGTTTTTCATTCTGCTTAAAACATCAGCAAATCAATAAAAAGAACCGGCGACGCCACGCAAAAATCGCCATGCCGAAATCATTTATAAAAAAAATCAGTCCTGTCGCAATGTCAGTTGCGCGCGCTGGAAACTTACTTTAAAACGGCTGCCCTTGCCATACTCGGAAGTGATTTCGAGGCGGCCGCGGTGGCGCAGCAGGACATGCTTCACGATCGCCAGGCCGAGGCCGGTTCCCTGCGTGGCGCGCGACCGGGTTTTGTCGACGCGGTAGAAACGTTCGGTAAGCCGGCTCAGATGTTCGGCTGCGATGCCGATGCCATCGTCGGCCACGGTCAGGCTGGCGCATTCGCCTTCCATGCCCCAGCTGACATCGATGCGGCCACCGTCCGGGGTATACCGGACCGCGTTCGAAAGCAGGTTGGCAAATGCACTTTCCAGCTCATCGTGATTGCCTTTCAGGTCGACCTCCTGCACCTGCAAAGTAATGTTGTGCTTGCCGCCGGACAGCGCCCTGGCCTCTTCCACCAGACGATTCAGCAGAGGCTTGATGCGCACCGCGTCGCTGGACGGCGGCTGCACCAGCGACTCGAGCCGGGTCAGGGTCAGCATGTCGGCCACCAGCCTTTGCATGCGCTGCCCTTGCTCCGCCATCAGGTGCAGCTGGCGCTGCCGGGTTTCCTCGCTCATCTCGCTGCTCAGCGCATGTTCGAGGAAGCCGTTGATGACTGTCAGCGGCGTGCGCAGCTCGTGCGATGCATTGGCGATGAAGTCGCGCCGCATGGTATCCATTTTTTCGTTTTGCGTGACATCGTGGGTGACCAGGATCTGGCGCCGGCTTTCGAATGAAATCAGTTGCACCAGGATCTTGCGGTCGTGATGCATGAACGGCAGGGGCTGCTCGAAACGCCCCGACAACATGTAATCGACAAAATCGGGAGAGCGTATCAGGTTGGTCAGCAAACGTCCTTCGTCGCGCGTCAGGTCCAGCCCCAGGTGGGCTTGCGCTGCGGGATTGCACCACTCCAGGTGCATCACGCCGTCGACAATCACCACGCCGTCCGGCAGCAGGCTCATGGCTTGCCGGAAGCGCGCCAGCCATTCCGCCATATCGGCGCGCGAACGCTCGTCCTCCAGGCGGATGTCTTCCAGCGCCGCAAACGCGTGCGCCCACAAGCCCCAGGTCTTGGGCCGGCGGCCGCCGACCGGGGTATCCATCCAGCGTTCGATCTGGTACAGCGACCACATCTGCAGGAACAGCAAACCCGTCAGCGACAAGCTGAAGAACAACAGGCCGGCGATGGCGCCGCCAACCGCAGCCACCGCTACCGCAACCAGTGACAGCAGGCCAAACCAGAGCAGCGCCGGCACCCAGAATTTGCGTGCGCTGCGGCTGCTGGCGACGGCTCCGGGTTTGGGTCCGGGTTTGGCTCTTGTCACGCCGTCGGCTCGGCGTTGAGCTTATAGCCGACGCCGCGCACGGTCTTGACATAATCGGCTGCGAGGCCAAGCGATTTGCGCAGGCGCATGATATGCACGTCGACAGTGCGCTCCTCGATGAAAGTATGGTCGCCCCAGACTTTATCGAGCAGCTGCGCGCGCGAAAAAATCCGGTCCGGGTGCGCCACCAGAAAACGCAGCAACTTGAACTCGGCCTGGTCCAGCTCGATTTCCTGGCTGTCGACCGTGACCTGGTAGCGATCGGTATCGATCTGGATCAAGCCATGGCTAAGCAGGCTTTGCCCAAGTTCCGGCACCTTGCGCCGTAACAGCGCCTGGATACGGGCAATCAGTTCCTTGGGCGAAAACGGCTTGGTGACATAATCGTCGGCGCCGGCATTGAGGCCGCGCACCTTGTCCTCATCCATCCCCTTGGCCGTCAGCATGATCACCGGCAGAGTGGCGCTGCGCGGCTGGCTACGCCATTCCTGCAGCAACGCCAGGCCGGAAGTATCCGGCAGCATCCAGTCCAGCAGCACGGCCTTGGGCAAGACACCGACGATCGCCTGCCGCGCTTCGCTGGCGCTATAGGCAATCTCGCAGGAAAAACCGGCGTCATCGAGCGTGAACCGCAACAGCTCGGCGATGCCGGGTTCGTCTTCGACGATCAAGATGTGGGTTTGATATTTCGACATCGGCAGTTAACTCTATTCAGTAGAAGTCGATAATCAGGAATTCACTTTAGCTGCAATCCGGCGCGCCATCGCTTGCGCCAGGTCGGCATCCTTGGCCTCGACCATGACACGGATCAGCGGTTCGGTGCCCGAGGCCCGGATCAGCACGCGGCCGTTGTCGCCGAGCTCTCGCTCGACCGCTTCGGTCTCCGCCACCATCGCCGGATTCTTCTGCCAGTCGAAACCTGCGCTCACCTTGACGTTGACCAGGGTTTGCGGATAGAGCGTGATATCGGCAGTCAGCTGCGCCAGCGTCTCACCGTCGCGCTTCAATGCCGACAGCACCTGCAAGGCCGACACGATGCCGTCGCCGGTCGTATGCTTGTCCAGGCACAGCAGATGGCCCGAACCCTCGCCGCCCAGGATCCAGCCGCGCTCTTTCATCACTTCCAGCACGTAACGGTCGCCCACCTTGGCGCGCGCAAACTCGACGCCCATCTGGCGGAACGCCACTTCCAGCGCCATGTTGGTCATCAGGGTGCCGACCGCGCCTTTGACAGGCCCGATCTTCATGCGGTCCTTGACCATCACATACAGCAGCTCATCGCCATTATAGATGCGGCCGCGGGCATCCACCATCAGCAGGCGGTCGGCGTCGCCGTCCAGCGCGATGCCGATGTCCGCCCGGTTGGAGCGCACCGCCAGCGCCAGCGCATCCGGCGCGGTGGCGCCGTAGCCGGCGTTGATGTTGAAGCCGTTAGGCTGGTTGCCGATGGAAATGACTTCCGCCCCCAGCTCGTGGAATACGTGCGGCGCGATGTGGTAGGCCGCGCCGTGGGCGCTGTCGACCACGATGGTCAGTCCGCGCAAATCGAGCTCGTTGGGGAAAGTGCTTTTACAGAATTCGATGTAGCGCCCGGCTGCGTCATCCAGGCGCCGCGCCTTGCCCAGCTTGTCGGAGGCGACACAAGCCATCGGCAACTCCAGGGCATCTTCGATCGCGGTTTCCACCGCATCCGGCAGCTTGTTGCCCTGCGCCGAGAAAAATTTGATGCCGTTGTCTTCATACGGGTTATGCGAGGCCGAAATCACCACCCCCGCCGACAAGCGCAACGCTCGCGTCAGGTAGGCGATCGCCGGCGTCGGCATAGGACCGGCCAGCATCACGTCGACGCCGGCGGCGGCAAAACCCGCCTCTAGCGCGGCTTCCAGCATATAGCCGGAGACTCGGGTATCTTTGCCTATCAGTACGGTCGGTTTGCCCCCGCCCGATTTGGCCTGGGCCAGCACTTTACCGGCAGCGTAACCCAGCTTCATTACAAAATCCGGCGTAATCGGCGCTACGCCGACACGGCCGCGCACACCATCGGTACCAAAATATTTTCTTGTCATCTCAACCTTCAGTCACATGCATTTCAATCGTTATAATTTTTTTCGCTGCGCCGCCTGCCATACCTTGAGCGCGTCCACCGTCTCGGCCACATCATGCACCCGGACTATCTTAGCACCCTGGGAAACCGCCGCCAAAGCCGCCGCCAGGCTGCCGGCAAGGCGCCGCTCGAGCGCTTTGCCGGTCAGCTCGCCGAGCATGGTTTTACGCGACATTCCTGCCAGCAAAGGCAGGTCCAGGGTGCGTTGAATATCTCCCATGCTTTGCAACAATGCAACATTATGCGCCAAGGTCTTGCCAAAACCAAAGCCTGGATCGATGCTGATGCGATTCCTGCCTATCCCGGCCTGTTCCAGCGCGGTTACCCGCTCCTGCAGGAAGGCGCTGACTTCGGCCACCACGTCCTGGTATTCGGGCTTGACCTGCATGGTTTGCGGGTCGGCCTGCATGTGCATGACGCACAAGCCGCAATCGCTGTCGCTCACTGCTTCGAGGGCGCCTGCTGCACGAAAACCGTTGATATCGTTGATCAGGTCGGCGCCGGCGGCGAGCGCTTCGCGCATCACGGCTGGTTTGTAGGTGTCGATGGAAAGCGGCTTGCCGCAATCGCGCAGGGCGTAGATGGCCGGCATGACGCGATCCAGCTCTTCTTCCAGCGACAGCGCGGGGCTGCCGGGACGGCTCGATTCGCCGCCGATGTCGATGATGTCGACGCCGTCGGCGATCATCTGCTCCGCGTGCGACAAGGCGAATTCGAGGGAATGGAACTGTCCGCCGTCGGAAAACGAATCAGGGGTGATGTTGAGTATGCCCATCACCAACGGCCGCGCCTGCGGCGTGTTGACCGGCAGCCGGTAGCGGCCGCATTGAAAATATTGTTGCATATGGGAAGTTAAATTGAGGGCGCGAAAGGCACGAAAGAAAGGCAAGAAAATAAGCAAAAAGGGCGAGGATTGCTCCTCACCCTTGCTGACAGTTATTTCACAAGCTGCGACGCCAGAGGCGCTCCGGGCCGGATCAGGCCGGCGCGGTGGCGTTCGGCGAAACACCGCCGGACGGATTGTCGCCGGGCGCTTTGCGCACCGAGCTGCCGGCTTTCGGCAGGCGCGGCTCCAGGCCTTCCATGATGTCGTTGATCTGGTCGGCGTCGATGGTTTCCCAGTCCAGCAGGGCCTTGGTCATCGCTTCGACCTTGTCCTTGTTTTCTTCCAGCAGGCGGCGCGACAAGGCGTATTGCTGGTCGAGGATGCTGCGGATCTCGGCGTCGACTTTCTGCTGGGTGGCTTCCGACACGGTCTTGGCCGACATGCGGCCGAAATACGCATCCTGCTCGGTATCTTCGTAGACCATGGTGCCCAGGGTCTCGGACATGCCGTAACGGGTCACCATAGCCCGCGCCAGCTTGGTCGCGCGCTCGAAGTCATTGGAAGCGCCGGTCGACATCTGGTGCATGAAGATCTCTTCCGAGATCCGGCCACCGAACAAGATGGCGATTTCTTCCAGCATCTTGTCCTTGTACATGTTGACGCGGTCATGCTCCGGCAATTGCCAGGTCAGGCCCAGCGCGAAACCGCGCGGCATGATGGTGACCTTGTGCACCGGATCGGCCTTCGGCAGCAGCTTGGCTACCACCGCATGGCCCGATTCGTGATACGCCGTATTGCGGCGCTCTTCCTCGCGCATCACGGCAGACTTGCGCTCAGGACCCATGACGATCTTGTCCTTGGCATCTTCGAAATCCTGCATCTCGACCAGGCGCTTGGCGCGGCGGGCGGCAAACAAGGCGGCTTCATTGACCAGGTTGGCCAAGTCGGCGCCCGAGAAACCAGGCGTTCCACGGGCCAGGATATCGGCCTTGACGTCGGTCGAAATCGGCACCTTGCGCATATGAACGTTCAAGATCTGTTCGCGGCCGCGGATATCCGGCAGGCCGACCACCACCTGGCGGTCGAAACGGCCCGGACGCAGCAAGGCTTTGTCCAGCACGTCGGAACGGTTGGTGGCGGCGATCACGATGACCCCGGAATTGGCTTCGAAGCCGTCCATCTCGACCAGCATCTGGTTCAGCGTCTGCTCGCGCTCATCATTGCCGCCGCCCATGCCGGCGCCGCGATGGCGACCGACTGCATCGATTTCATCGATGAAGATAATGCACGGAGCATGCTTCTTGGCGTTTTCGAACATGTCGCGCACACGCGATGCGCCGACGCCGACAAACATTTCAACGAAATCGGAACCGGAAATGGTGAAAAACGGCACTTTGGCTTCGCCGGCAATCGCCCGCGCCAGCAAGGTCTTGCCGGTACCCGGAGGACCGACCATCAGCACGCCATGCGGAATGCGGCCGCCGAGTTTCTGGAATTTGGTAGGATCGCGCAGGAAATCGACCAGTTCGGAGACTTCCTCCTTGGCTTCATCGCAGCCGGCGACGTCGGCAAAGGTGACCGAATTGCTGTTTTCGTCCAGCATGCGCGCCTTCGACTTGCCGAACGAGAACGCCCCGCCCTTGCCGCCGCCCTGCATCTGTCGCATGAAGAAGATCCAGACCCCGAGCAACAGGATCATCGGGAACCAGGAAATGAATATCTGCTGCAGGAACGATGGTTCTTCCGGCTGCTTCACTTCGAATTTGACGTTGTTGTTGACCAAGTCGCCGATCAGGCCGCGATCCAGCGCCGTAATGGCGGTTTTCACTTTCTTGCCGTCCGAAGTGCTGGCGACAATGTTGCCGCCTTCAATCGTCGCATCGGTGATATGCCCGGCCCGGATTTCAGTGATGAGATCGGAATAGGCTATCGGTCCCGCGCCGCTGGCCAGTCCGCGGCCGTCGAACTGCTTGAATACGGTGAAAAGCACCAGGGCGATGACCACCCAGATGGCGGCTTTGGAAAACATGTTGTTCACTAGAACTCCTTGGACGCGCTGCGCGCCTATTTTTAGGTACAGCTTCGAGGTACAACTTCGAGGTATTCCTTAGATTTTACTCGGAATAGATACGGCTTGCTAGGCAGGATATGTGGCCGTACCCACGATAAATCAAGGAAAATTTGCTATTTAGCGCGGATTTTTCAATATTTTGCCAAGCAAGAAGATTTCCGAGGACTTGTCGCGGCTGGCTTTGGGCTTCCGGGAAGCCACGGTTTTGAATTCCTGGCGGAATTTCATCAACACCTCATTGTAGCCGGTGCCGTTGAAACATTTCGCCAGCAAGGCGCCGCCGGGTTTCATGTGCTGCTGCGCAAATTCAATTGCCAAATCGATAATTTCCTCGACCCGCGCCGCATCGGAGATGGCGATGCCGGACAGGTTGGGCGCCATGTCCGACAACACCAGGTCCACCTTGCGCCCCTCCAGCAGGCGCTCCAGCTGGCGCAGGCTGTCTGCCTCGCGGAAGTCGCCCTGGATGAAATGGACGTCGGCAATCGGCTCCATCGGCAGGATGTCGAGGCCGATGATCATGCCATGGATGCCGCCGCCGTCCTGGCCGGACAGCTTGTTGCGGGCGTATTGCGACCAGCTGCCCGGAGTCGACCCGAGGTCGACGATGATCTGGCCAGGCTTGATCAGCTTGTCCAGCTCATCGATTTCTTTCAGCTTGTAAGCGGCCCGTGCACGATAGCCTTCTTTCTGCGCCAGCTTCACGTAAGGATCGTTAATGTGGTCGTGCAGCCAGTTTTTGTTTAATTTCTTCTTTGCCATTCGCGTAGAATACCGTTTTTAAGGAATTTTTATGTTGAAACTTACATCCGCCGAGCGTAGCGAGCTCCGTTCCCAGGCCCACGGTCTGGATCCTGTGGTCCTGATCAGCGAAGATGGCTTGAAGCCGTCCCTGATGAAAGAGATCGATTTAAGCCTGAATGCGCACGGCCTGATTAAAGTGCGTGTATTCGGTGATGATCGCGAGGCACGGATTGCCATCTACGAAACTATTTGCGAAAAACTCGGCGCCGCGCCGGTGCAGCATATCGGCAAGCTGCTGGTCCTGTACCGTCCGCAAAAAGACGCAGCCAAGGAACGCAGCGAAACCCGCGGCAAGGGCATGCGCGAAGTCACCATCGTCAAGCCGAGCCCGAGCGGCACCAAGCGGCCATCGGTGACCAAGGTCATGGTAAAAGGCAATGAGCGCGTGACCCAGGGCGGCAACATCAAGCGCGCCAAACCGCGCCAGAAAAGCAGCAAGAAATCAGCCTTGGGCCGTTAATGTCCGCCGCTTCGGCAGGTACTGCAGTTTGCGTGGGGCGGCCATCCTGCCTAGCGCAAACTGCGCAAACGTAAAATAAGCCCCACTCCCAGCAAGCTCTGGATCAGGTAGATGCCGCTGGCGACACCATGCAAGATGCCAAAGCGAGTCTTTGCATCGGCGCTCATGACACCGCCGACGGCCGCTTCCCGCAAATCAGCCATGAACGGCTGGATGCCGAAATAACCGACCAGAGTACACACCAGCATGGCCAGCGCCAGCCGCAGCAAGGTCTTGCGCAGCGGCGCCGCATCGTCGTGGGTGCGGTAGCTGAATAACATGATCAAGGCTATTCCGCAGGCCACGGACAGCCACGCCTCGATCCTGAACACGCTGCCGGCGATGGTGCCGGCCAGCATGCGGTCGGCCAAGGTGGCGAACAGGGTCGGCGCAACCAGGTAACCCACCGTCCACAAGCTGCCCACCCACAAAGTGGCGATCAACAGTCTGAGTCTTACTACAAGCATTGCCACTCCCGGTTTTCCATTCAAACGGCAAGCGCCGTACGCCTGCCCTGCCAGACTGCCGTGTAGTGTTTCGTACGTAATGGAGCTTCAGAAATGGTGTATTTTTGTGTCAGGCTAGGCGCACACCGGAGCGATAGTGGTGCTATCGCGAGGATTTGCAACAACGCCTGGCGCGAGAAGACACCGTTTATGAAGTTTCATTATGTGCGAAACACTGCACTTATATGTAACGGACTTCCAGTATCTCGTATTCACGGATGCCGGATGGCGCCTGCACGCCGACCACGTCGCCGGCGGTCTTGCCGATCAGCGCGCGGGCAATCGGCGAAGTGACGGAAACCTTGGACAGTTTGAGGTCGGCTTCGTCGGTGCCGACGATTTGATAAGTGACCTTGTCGCCCGACTCCAGGTCTTCCAGATCGACCGTGGAAGCAAACACCACGCGCCCGTCCGCATCCAGGGTTGCCGGGTCGATAACCTGCGCGGCGCCCAGTTTCCCTTCCAGGTCGGCAATCCGGCCCTCGACAAAAGCTTGCCGCTCTTTCGCCGCATCATAATCCGCGTTTTCCGAAAGATCGCCATGTGCGCGCGCTTCCGCGATGGCGCTGATGACGGCCTGGCGCTCTTTGGTTTTCAAACGATGCAACTCATCTTTCAACAATTGTGCGCCATGCTTGGTAAGAGGTACTGAGCTCATAGGATGGTATTCAACAAATATAAATAGGGTTTATCACGCACACAACAAAAGGTCACGGAGGTCAAAAACGTACCGAAAAAAGGGTGCGCTTATGACCTCCGCAGGAACTTCTGTAGCTGAATTGTACGTTTCGGCGGCTGCCAGGCATGCGATTGCAGCCCGGAAGCGATTCAGGATGCGCCTAGACGCATCCTGATCTGACCTTAGTGTAAGGTTTTATGCAGCCCTTGTAAATCATAGACGTGCAACTCGTCCAAATGGCGCATGCCTTCGACCGCGGCCTCTGCGCCGGCAATCGTGGTGTAGGTGGTGGCGTGGGCCGCCAGCGCCGACGTACGGATCGCCCGCGAATCGACGATAGCGCTGCGTTTTTCTTCGACGGTATTGATCACCAATGAAATTTCATTGTTCTTGATCATGTCGACCACGTGCGGACGCCCCTCCACTACCTTGTTGACGGTTTCCACCGGGATGCCGGCAGCGCTGATGGCCGCTGCCGTGCCCTTGGTCGCCACCACCGAGAAGCCGATCGCCACCAGGTCCTTGGCGACTTGCACCGCGCGCGGCTTGTCGCTGCCCTTGACGCTGAGGAACACCTTGCCCGACTTCGGCAGCTTGATGCCGGCGCCCAGTTGCGACTTGACGAACGCTTCGCCGAAGGTCTTGCCGACGCCCATCACTTCGCCGGTGGATTTCATTTCCGGTCCGAGGATGGTATCGACGCCCGGGAATTTGACGAACGGGAATACCGCTTCCTTGACGCTGAAATACTTCGGCACCACTTCATTCTTGATGCCCTGGCTGTCGAGCGACTGGCCGACCATGCAGCGGGCCGCGATCTTGGCCAGCTGCAGGCCGGTTGCCTTGGAAACGAACGGCACGGTGCGCGAAGCGCGCGGATTGACTTCCAGCACGAACACTACATCCTGGCCGTCGATCTGCTGAATCGCAAACTGCACGTTCATCAGGCCGACTACATTCAAGCCCTTGGCCATCAGCGAGGTCTGGCGCTTGATCTCTTCGATAGTTGCCTGCGACAGCGAATAAGGCGGCAGCGAACAAGCAGAATCGCCGGAGTGCACGCCGGCCTGCTCGATATGCTCCATGACGCCGCCGATGAAGGTGCGATCGCCGTCGGACAGGCAGTCGACGTCGACTTCGATAGCGTCGTTCAGGAAGCGGTCCAGCAGCACCGGCGAATCGTGCGATACCTTGACCGCTTCGCGCATGTAGCGCTCGAGGTCACGCTGCTCGTGGACGATTTCCATCGCGCGGCCACCCAATACGTAGGAAGGACGCACTACCAGCGGATAGCCGATTTCCTGCGCCAGGCGCAATGCATCTTCTTCGGTGCGCGCGGTGCGATTCGGCGGCTGGCGCAGGTTCAGGTCGTGCAGCAGTTTCTGGAAACGCTCGCGGTCTTCGGCGGCGTCGATCATGTCCGGCGAGGTGCCGACGATAGGCACGCCGTTGGCTTCCAGGTCGAGCGCCAGCTTCAGCGGAGTCTGGCCGCCGTACTGCACGATCACGCCGTACGGCTTTTCCTTGTCGACGATTTCCAGCACGTCTTCCAGCGTCACCGGCTCGAAATACAGGCGGTCCGAGGTGTCGTAGTCGGTCGATACGGTTTCCGGATTGCAGTTGACCATGATGGTCTCGTAGCCGTCTTCGCGCATCGCCAGCGCCGCGTGGACGCAGCAATAATCGAATTCGATGCCCTGGCCGATACGGTTAGGACCGCCGCCCAGCACCATGATCTTCTTCTTGTTGGTCGGGTTCGATTCGCACTCTTCCTCGTAGGTCGAGTACATGTAAGCGGTGTTGGTCGAGAATTCGCCGGCGCAGGTGTCGACCCGCTTGTAGACCGGACGGATGTTCAAGGCCAGGCGTTTCTTGCGCACGTCGGTATCGGTAGTCTTCAGCAGCTTAGCCAGGCGGCGGTCGCCAAAGCCCTTTTGCTTGAGGCGGAACAGCGTGTCGCGGTCCAGCGCTTCCAGCGTCTGGCTGTTTTCCAGCCACAGTTCGATATCGACGATTTCCTTGATCTGCGACAGGAACCACGGATCGATATGGGTCAGCTGATGCACTTCTTCCAGCGTGAAGCCCTGAGCGAAGGCGTCACCCACGTACCAGATGCGGTCCGGGCCCGGCTCGCCGAGTTCTTCTTCGATGACTTCGCGGTCCTGGGTCTTTTCGTTCATGCCGTCGACGCCGACTTCGAGGCCGCGCAAGGCTTTCTGGAACGATTCCTGGAAGGTGCGGCCGATCGCCATCACTTCGCCCACCGATTTCATCTGGGTGGTCAGGTGGTTATCGGCGGTCGGGAATTTTTCAAACGCAAAACGCGGAATCTTGGTGACCACGTAATCGATCGAAGGCTCGAACGATGCAGGGGTGGCGCCGCCGGTGATTTCGTTGCGCAGTTCGTCCAGCGTGAAACCCACGGCCAGCTTGGCCGCGATCTTGGCTATCGGGAAACCGGTCGCCTTCGACGCCAGCGCCGAAGAACGCGATACGCGCGGATTCATTTCAATCACGATCATGCGGCCGTCGGCCGGGTTGACCGAGAACTGCACGTTGGAACCGCCGGTGTCGACGCCGATTTCACGCAGCACCGCCAGCGAGGCGTTACGCATGATCTGGTATTCCTTGTCGGTCAGGGTCTGCGCCGGCGCTACCGTGATCGAGTCGCCGGTATGCACGCCCATCGGATCCAGGTTTTCGATCGAGCAGACGATGATGCAGTTGTCCGCCTTGTCGCGCACCACTTCCATCTCGTACTCTTTCCAGCCGATCAGCGATTCTTCGATCAGCAGTTCCTTGGTCGGCGAGGCTTCCAGGCCGCGCTTGCAGATGGTTTCGAATTCTTCCGCGTTGTAGGCGATGCCGCCGCCGGTGCCGCCCATGGTGAACGAAGGACGGATGATGACCGGGAAGCCGAGCTCTTTCTGCACGCCCCACGATTCTTCCATGGTGTGGGCAACGCCGGAACGGGCCGAACCAAGGCCGATCTTGGTCATCGCTGCCTTGAACTTGGAACGGTCTTCCGCCTTGTCGATGGCTTCCGGCGAAGCGCCGATCAGCTCGACCTGGTATTTTTCCAGGATGCCGTGGCGATGCAGGTCCAGCGCGCAGTTCAGCGCGGTCTGGCCGCCCATGGTCGGCAGGATCGCGTCCGGCTTTTCCTTGGCGATGATGCGCTCCACTGCTTGCCAGGTGATCGGCTCGATGTAGGTCACATCGGCCATTTCCGGATCGGTCATGATGGTCGCAGGATTGCTGTTGACCAGGATTACCTTGTAACCCTCTTCGCGCAGCGCCTTGCAAGCCTGCGCGCCGGAATAGTCGAACTCGCAAGCCTGGCCGATGATGATCGGGCCGGCGCCGATGATCAGGATACTTTTTAAATCACTACGCTTAGGCATTTTTATTTTTCTCCAACATCGTTTGATTCATCAATTGAATGAAACGATCGAACAAGGGGGCGATGTCATGCGGGCCGGGCGACGCTTCCGGGTGGCCCTGGAAGCAGAACGCCGGCTTGTCGGTGCGGGCAAAACCCTGCAGCGAACCGTCGAACAAGGAAACGTGTGTGACGCGGCAGTTGGCCGGCAGGGTCGCGCCATCGACGGCAAAACCGTGGTTTTGCGAAGTGATCAGCACTTGCTTGCTGTCCAGGTCCTGCACCGGATGATTGGCGCCGTGGTGGCCGAACTTCATCTTCAGCGTCTTGGCGCCGGAAGCCAGCGCCATGATCTGGTGGCCGAGGCAGATGCCGAAAGTCGGCACGCCGCGCTCGATCAGCTCCTTGGTGGCGGCAATCGCGTAGTCGCAAGGTTCAGGGTCGCCAGGGCCATTGGACAGGAAAATCCCGTCCGGATTGAGCGCCAGCGCGTCGGCGGCCGAGGCTTGCGCCGGCAGCACCGTGATCTTGCAGCCGCGCTGCGCCAGCATGCGCAGGATGTTGAACTTGACGCCGTAGTCAAACGCCACCACGTGATATTTTGGGGTGATCTGCTGGTCGTAGCCGCGGCCCAGGCGCCATTCGGTCTCGCTCCAGCTGTAGGCCTTGGTAGTCGACACCACCTTGGCCAGGTCCATGCCGGCCAGGCCGGGAAAACCACGCGCCAGTTCCAGCGCCTTGGCGGTAGCGGCAGCGATGTCCTGCTCGCCGGCGACGATGGCGCCGCCCTGCGCGCCCTTTTCACGCAAGATGCGCGTCAGCTTGCGGGTATCGATGCCGGCGATGGCGACGATGTTCGACTCTTGCAGGTAAGCATCCAGGGTTTTGGTGGAGCGGAAATTCGACACCAGGCGCGGCAGGTCGCGGATGATGAGGCCGGCGGCGTGGATTTGCGAAGACTCGATATCCTCTTCATTGACGCCGGTATTGCCGATATGCGAATAAGTAAGGGTGACGATCTGGCGGCTGTAGCTTGGATCGGTAAGGATTTCCTGGTAGCCGGTCATGGCGGTATTGAATACGACCTCGCCAGTCGTATGACCGGCAGCGCCAATTGAAATACCTTGGAAAATCGTCCCATCTGCTAGCGCGAGGATGGCCGGTACGGTGAGGCCAGAAAAAAATGGCTGCAAGGGGTAACTCCTGATGTTGTTACCGCCGCTGCGCTGCGCCAAACGACCGCTATGAATCCCCAAACAGCGCTCAAACAGCGTTGAATTGACGGCTTATCAGTCTTTTTGGGACGAGATGGAAGGTGGTATGCGCTACGGCGGAGTAAATTGGGCTAAACCCTGCAATTATAGCCGACAACGACCTGTCCGGCAATCCGATCAGGCGCCAAGCCGAGGGTTTTTGTATAAATAATTAGTAAAGATTGACGGCGATGATGCAATTGACAACTTTGCTGACAATCGGCGCAAGAAAATCGGATGCCACTGCCAATATTGGTCAGCTTGCGAGTCCGGCATTCCGGACCCGCAAAGATTCGGCTTAAATACGACTTAAGCGCGGTTTAAACGCCTAAAGCCGCAATACCGGCCTTGGCGATCTGCACGTCTTCGCTCGACTTCACGCCGGAAACGCCGACTGCACCAAGATATTCGCCGCTGACCACGATAGGCACGCCGCCTTCCAGCAGACCTTCCAGGTTTGGTGCGGTAATGAACGAGAAACGACCATTATTGATCATGTCTTCGTAAATTTTCGATTCGCGCTGGCCTAAAGCCGCCGTCTTGGCCTTGGCCGGCGAAATATGGGCCGAAATCGGCGCGCAGCCGTCCATGCGCTGCAGCCACAGCAGGTGACCGCCTTCGTCAACGATGGAAATTGTCACTGCCCAGCGGTTCTTCGCTGCCTCGGCCTCTGCAGCTGCAGCGATTTTCTTGACATCGTCGAGTGTCAGCACTTGTTTCGATTTCATTTTTGCTCCTTGTGAAATAACTGAATATTGTACTTTAGTGCCCTGCAATAGGCACCTGCGCCGCCGGCATTCCCGCCAGATTATTTCTGGCGCGATACTTGCTTGACGGGAAATCGAAATGCAGGAATTTTCCTGATGCAGTTCGGATTTATCCGACTTTGATTATTTAAATGACATGATATAGTTCTGCCCCTTCGCCTGCCAAGTTTGACAGGCACCTCTTATTCACTTACATTCGTGCGATCGTAATGTCCCAAAGCCCACTCATAACGATGACGATCAAAGAAGCCTTCCCGCTATTCCAGACCTTCGCACTCGCTTGCGCGCTGCTTGCCGGCTTATGGTTATGCAGCCCCGCCCGCGCTTCCGATATCACCGATATCGACCTGCGTCCGCAGCCGAGCAGCACCCGCAGCAAACTCCAGCAATTTACCGATCGGGCGTCGGAACTGGCTGTGAGCGCGATGGGCATGATCGGCATTCATTACAAATACGGTGGCAACAACCCTGAAAACGGCCTCGATTGCAGCGGCCTGGTACGTTATGTGTTCAAGGATGCATGGGGCGTCAATGTTCCCCGCACTGCCGCGGAACTTAGCCGCAGCGGCGAAAAAATCGACAAGCAGGACCTGAAGCCTGGCGACCTGGTGTTCTATAACACCCTGCGCCGCAGCTTCTCCCACGTCGGCATTTACCTGGGCGACAACAAATTCATCCACGCCCCGTCCACCGGCGGCAAAGTCCGCATCGAAAGCATGGACCTGGCTTACTGGAAATCGCGCTTCAACGGTGCGCGCCGCATCAACGATCCGGATCCGGACAGCGACAACCACCAATAACAGCATCGGCGGCAAAAGGCCCCTGGCAGTCAAAGACTGCCAGGGGCCTTTTCTTTATCCGAACGATCTACTTTCAGTCAACTCCCTAAAACCGTTCACTATCGAAATCATGGCGCTCACGCTGCGATAAAATGAGGCATCCAACACAGGAATGTGTGCGCTGCTGTAATGTATTTGTCGATAAAGGATGCTCTTCAAATGATCAATCCCGCCGTCTCGCAACTTGATAAGCCGCAAGCGCGTGTTGACAAAAATAGAAGATCACAAGATCATACGGATATGGATCGCCTGACCACACTGGAAGCAAGATTTGATGCGCTGTTGCCTACCCTGGCGACACGAGCAGACATGCTTTCGGTAAAAAGCGAAATCCTCAGAATCGTCGGTGAAACCCACAAATGGATGCTAGCGACCGTTATCGGCTTGTTTCTGGGATTCGGCGGCCTGTTTCTGGCTGTTACCAACAGCCTCAAGCCGGAACTCCGGCAATCCGTACAACCCGTAGTAATACAGCTGCCGGCAGGCCAGCCGCAAATTCCCAGCAAGAGCTAAGAACCTGCTTTATTCCTCGCGCTTTTCCTTCAATTTCTTCTTGATGGCAGCCATCTGCGCCATCGCCGCCTGCTCGCCGGCCAGGATCGCGGTATTGCGCGCAGCGAAATCGTTGCCCTTCATCGCACCCAGGTCCGGACGGATGACAATGTCCGCATCTTTCAATTCATAGCTGTTGATGCTTTGCCCCATGATGGCGAAAGTCTGCAGCAATACATCGACGGAACTGGAGGCGGCCTGCACCTCCGGTGAAGCCGAAATATTCACCGCAATCACGAAATCCGCTCCCATTTCGTGGGCAAAACGCACCGGCACCGGCGACACCAGGCCGCCATCGACATACAGGTGGCCGCCGATACTTACCGACTGGAACACGCCCGGCACCGCGGAAGAAGCCCGCACCGCAAGGCCGGTGTTACCGCGACGGAACAGGATAGGCGCGCCGCTGTTCAGATCAGTGGCAACCGCGCCAAACGGGATTTTCAGCTTTTCGATAGGGACATTGCGGATGGTCTTGTTGACGTAATTCTGGATCGCCTCGCCCTTCAGCACGCCGCTGACCTTGGCAAAAAACGGCACGGACCAGTCGGAGATGGCAGCTTCGTCCATCTGCAAGGCGATCTTCTGCAGCGCAAAGCCGTTGTTGCCGGCCGCGTACAGTGCGCCGACCACGCTGCCAGCGCTGGTGCCGACCACGATGTCGGGCACTATCCCCTGCGCTTCCAGCGCCTTGATCACGCCGATATGGGCAAACCCGCGGGCAGCGCCGCCGCCCAGCGCCAGCCCGATCTTGACTGGCCTGGGGATTTTCGGCTGGGCCACCGGGACAACGGCTACCGGCGGCATCTGCGGAGCGACCGGGTTGCTGCCGCAAGCGGCCAGCAAAATACATAAGAAAAGACTCAGGGGCGGCAGCAAACGTGGCAAGGACATGAGAGCGGCGGAAAACCCGGCAAGATGGAGGAGAAGCGCAAACACTGTCAATCATCGACAGCGAAGGCGGCCGGCGACGAGGTGTCGCCGCAGAATTGTAGCCGATGTTGAAGACTTCGAACCGCCAGGATAAGCTGAATTGCGGCTGAATTGCGCTCAGTCTTTCACCACAGCAACAACCGACGTCGCCGGCAATTTGACCGTAAACACGCTGCCCTCGCCAGGTCGCGATTCAACCCCCAGGCTGCCGTGATGGCGCAGCAATACATGCTTGACGATCGCCAGGCCGAGGCCGGTGCCTTGAGTTTCCCGCGAGCGGCTTTTGTCGACACGGTAAAAACGCTCGGTGAGCCGCGAGATGTGCTCGGCGCTGATGCCGATGCCGGAATCCTTGACCACCAGCTGCGGCCCGGCCTTGCCGTTTTGCCAGAGGATCTGGATTTTGCCGCCGGCCGGCGTATAACGCACCGCATTGGAAATCAGGTTGCTGAAAGCGCTGCGCAGCTCATCGTTGCTGCCGGTGATGTCGGGACCGTCCACCGCCAGCGAAAAACTGTGCTTGCCGGCCGACAGGACCTCGGCTTCCTGCAGCAGGCTGCGCAGCATGGCTTGCATATCCACCGGTTCGGGACGCATGGGATAGTCGATCGATTCCAGGCGCGTCAGGGTCAGCATGTCGCCGATCAGGTTTTGCATGCGATGGCCCTGCTCCGTCATCAGCTGCAGATGGGCGGCGCGGGTTTTCTGGTCGAGGCCGGGCTGGGCCTGGGCAATCTCCAGGAAACCGTTGATCACTGTCAGCGGCGTACGCAATTCGTGCGAGGCGTTGGCGATGAAATCGCGCCGCATCATGTCGATTCTTTCGGATTCGGTGGCGTCGTGGGTCACCAGGATCTGGCGCCGGTTCTCGAACGGGATGATCTGCACGATGAGCTTGCGTTCGCGCAGGCTCAGGGTCAGCGGCTGGTCGTAGCGGCCGAGGACGATGTAGTCGATGAAATCCGGGGTGCGGATCAGGTTGGTGACCCGCATGCCTTTGTCGCGCCCATGCTGCAATCCCAGATGACGCTCCGCAGCCGGATTGCACCACTCCAGGAACAAGACATCGTCCATGATGACGACGCCGTCGGGCAGCAGATGCATGGCCTGGCGGAAGCGCGCCAGCCATTCGCTCAGTTCGGTCTGATGTTTTTCATCGTCACGCCGCAAGCGATACAGGCGCGAAAAAATGTCGGTCCAGGCACCCCAGCCGTCCGGCAGCTTTTCGCTGCGCGGGTTGTCCAGCCAGCCGCTCAGGCGGAACAGGTAATGCAGCTGCACCACCACGGCAACCGACATCAGGACCAGGCCCAACAGCAAACCGGGCAACACGCCAAACAGGGCCCAGACCACGCCCGAGATGACAAAGATCAGCAGGATCCGCAGCAAGGCCGGGATCCAGAACAACATCTGTGGATTCATAAATCACTATTATGCGAGGGAAGCATCGTTCATCGCGCCGGGCCGCAGTTCATGGCTCGCGCTTGAAATCCTGCTATTTATTACGCTCTATTATTGCGCTCTATTATTGCGCTATTTGGCCGAAAGCATGTAACCGACGCTGCGCACCGTGCGAATCAGGTGTTCAGACTCGCGCAGCGCCTTGCGCAAGCGCAGCACGTGGACATCCACGGTGCGTTCCTCGATCACGACGTGGTCGCCCCATACCTTGTCGAGCAGCTGGCTGCGCGAGAACACCCGGTCCGGATTGGCCATGAAGAATTTCAGCAAGCGGTATTCGGCGTGGCCGATATCGATTTTCTGGTTTTCCAGGCAGACTGAACAGCTGGCCGGATCGAGCGACACCGCACCGGCCGACATCATGCCAGGGACTTCGTCAGCCCCTTTGCGCCGCAACAGCGCCTTGACCCTGGAGGTCAGTTCACGCGGCGAAAACGGCTTGGTCATGTAGTCGTCGGCGCCGTTGTCGAGGCCGGAGATCTTGTCCTCTTCCATGCTTTTTGCGGTCAGCATCATGATCAGCATGGACTGCAGCTGGCGATCCGCACGCATTTGCGACAGCAGGCGCAAGCCGCTCTGGTCCGGCAGCATCCAGTCCAGCAGCACCAGGTGCGGCGTGCGGCGCTGGACGAACTCCCAGCCGTCGGCGGCGGTATGCACGATGGAGGGAGTCCAGCCGGCTTCCTTGATGGTAAAACCGATCAGTTCGGCGATCGCCGGCTCATCCTCGATGATCAGGATGGATGTTTTATCAGCGGCCATTTTTTAACATGTAGTGAATGCCACGCTTCGATCAAGCCTCTTCGTCATCGCGCTGGCTGGTGGCGTAATCGGTGTGGCGGATGTCCTTGCCCTCGACGATGTAGATCACATATTCGGCAATGTTCTTGGCGTGATCGCCGATGCGTTCGACCGCCTTGGCGACCCACAAGGTATCCATCGAGGCTGAAATCGTGCGCGGATCTTCCATCATGAAGGTGATCAGGTTGCGCATGATGGAGCGGAAGTCGCGGTCGATCACCTCGTCTTGCGCAATCAGCCGCATGGCCTGTTTCTCGTCCAGGCGCGCCAGCGCATCCAGCGCATCGTGCAGCAGGTCAGCCGCGCCGACGGCGATGACGCGTACCGTTTCGGTATGGTCGATGGTGCCCGCGCCGCGTTTGTGCAGATGGATCGCGGTACGCGCGATTTTTGCCGCTTCGTCGCCGATCCGTTCCAGGTCGGTGATCACCTTGATGGTCGCCATCACGGTGCGCAGATCGTTGGCGGTTGGCTGGCGGCGCACGATCAGGTGGCTGCAGGCGTCATCCAGTTCGATTTCCAGGCGGTTGACCTGGTCATCGTCCTTGATCACCCGTTCCGCCGAATCCAGGTTGCCGTTGCGGAAAACGTTGATCGCTTCCTGGAACTGGCGCTCGACCAGTCCGCCCATGAGCAACACCTTGGAACGTATGGTTTCCAAATCCGTGTCGTACTGCTTTGAAGAGTGTTCGCCGCTCATCTGATTTCCTTCTGTTCTTTACGCGTCAAGGTTGAGGCTGCCGCCGGCATTAACCGAAGCGGCCTGTGATGTAGTCCTGAGTCTCTTTACGTGCCGGATTCATGAAGATCTGGTCGGTCTCGCCGAACTCCACCAGCTCGCCCAGGTACATATAGGCGGTGTAATCGGAGCAGCGCGCGGCCTGCTGCATGTTGTGCGTCACGATGGCGATGGTGTAATCCTGTTTCAGTTCGCTGATCAGTTCTTCCACCTTGGCAGTCGAGATCGGATCCAGCGCCGAGGTCGGCTCGTCCAGCAGCAAGACGTCCGGACGCACCGCCACGCTGCGGGCGATGCACAAGCGCTGCTGCTGCCCGCCCGACAGGCTCAGGCCGCTCTTGTTCAGCTTGTCCTTGACCTCGCCCCACAGGGCCGCCTTCGACAGCGCCCATTCAACGCGCTCGTCCATCTCGCCTTTGGGCAGGTTTTCATACAGGCGGATGCCGAACGCGATGTTGTCGTAGATCGACATCGGAAACGGCGTCGGCTTCTGGAACACCATGCCAACCTTGGCGCGCAGCATGTTCAGGTCTTGCCCGGCTTCCAGGATGTTGCGGCCGGCGTACATGATCTTGCCTTCCGCGCGCTGGCCCGGGTACAGGTCGTACATCCGGTTCAGGGTGCGCAGCAGGGTGGATTTGCCGCAGCCCGAAGGACCGATGAATGCAGTCACTTTCTTTTCGTTGACATGCAGGTTGATGTTCTTCAAGCCCTGGAACGCGCCGTAGTAGAAATTCAGCTGCGAAATCTCTATGGTCGGCTGTTTGTCGAGAGCATTCGGTTTGATTGAGGTTTGCATAATATTGACCAGTAAGGATGGCAATCTAAGTGAGTTCGTTAGCCTGGAATCTTCTGGCTGAAAAGCGAACGCGATACGATGTTCAAGGCCAGCACGCTGAACGTGATCAGCAATGCCCCGCCCCAAGCCAGCGGCACCCAGTTATCGAACGGGCTCATCGCAAACTGGCTGATCACCACCGGCAGGTTGGCAATCGGCTTGTTCATGTTGGTGCTGAAGAACTGGTTGTTCAGGGCAGTGAACAGCAAAGGCGCCGTTTCTCCGGCAATCCGTGCCACTGCCAGCAAGACGCCGGTGACGACGCCAGCCTTGACCGCGCGCAGGCGCACCAGCAAGGCCACTTTCCAGCGCGGCGCGCCCAGCGAAAACGCCGCTTCGCGCAGGTTGCCCGGCACCAGCTTGAGCATGTTGTCGGTAGTCCGCACCACCACCGGCACCGCAATCAGCGACAAGGCGAACGTGCCGGCCCAGCCGGAAAAATGGCCGACCTTGGCAACGTAGATCGCGTAGACAAACAAGCCGATCACGATCGACGGCGCCGACAGCATGATGTCGGTGACAAAGCGCGTTACCTGCGCCAGCTTGCTCTCCTCGCCATATTCAGCCAGGTAGATGCCGGCCAGGATACCGATCGGGGTGCTGATGACAGTCGCCAGTCCCACCAGCATCAGGCTGCCGATGATCGGGTTCAGCAAACCGCCGGCGCCGGAACCCGGGGCAGGCGTGTTTTGCGTCAGGATGCCGAGGTTCAGCGCGCCAAAGCCCTTGACCACCAGCGTCGCCAGGATCCAGGCCAGCACCGCTATGCCCAGCGCCATCGCCAGGAACGACAGCACCATGCCGAAACGATGCATCAGCAGCCGCTTGCGGTAGACCTGGTTGACCGGCGGAGTTGCCTGGATATCGGCATCCGCTTGCGAAGAATTACTCATTTGGCACCTTCTTTACGGGACATGCCCATCAACATGATTTTGGCGATCGACAAGACAATAAAGGTAATCACGAACAGGATCAGGCCCAGCGCAAACAAGGCCGATACGTGCAGCGTGCTGGAGGCCTCGGCGATTTCGTTGGCCAGCGTCGAGGCGATGCTGTTACCGGAGGCAAACAGCGACCACGACAGCCGCTGCGCATTGCCGATCACGAAGGTCACCGCCATGGTCTCGCCCAAGGCGCGCCCGAGGCCGAGCATGACGCCGCCGACCACACCGGTCTTGGCGTACGGCAGCACCACCTTGCGCACCACTTCCCAGCGCGTGCAGCCGAGGCCGTAGGCGGATTCTTTCAACACCGCGGGAACAACTTCGAATACGTCCCGCATGACAGAGGAAATGAACGGGATGATCATCACCGCCAGGATCAGGCCCGCGGTGAGCAAGCCTATGCCCATTTTAGGACCGTTGAACAAAGCGCCGATCAGCGGCAGATGGCCAAGCGTGGCGGACAGGAAAGGCTGGCCGTATTGCGCAAACAGCGGCGCGAAGACAAACAGCCCCCACATGCCGTAGATGATGCTCGGCACGCCGGCCAGCAGCTCTACCGCGGTGCCCAGCGGGCGGCGCAGTTTTGCCGGGCAGATTTCAGTCAGGAACAAGGCGATCCCGAAACTCACCGGGAACGCGATCGCCAGCGCGATGAACGAAGTCACCAGGGTGCCGACGATGGCGATCATCGCACCGTAATGGTCGTTGACCGGATCCCACTCGACAGTGGTGATGAAAGATGGCCCGAACTCGCGGAACACCGGCCAGGCGCCGATCGCCAGGCAAACGATGATGCCGAGCAGGACCAGCAGCACGATCAGCGAAAACAGCAGCGTGACCTTGTGGAAAAGGAAATCCTGGATGCGTTGCTTACGCATTGTGGCAAGCAGGCTCTGATGCGATAAACCCGCTTCTTCAGCGCTGATTGCCTGGGGTGAGATCGATTGTGCCATGACAGGAATATTTGCACTCATGAGTAGCGATATCCGATGAAGAATAAGAAGCGGCGGCGGGAATTGCAAAGCCAGACCGCGCTCGACCTGGAGATATTTCGCGTGGGGACTGGTGATTCAACAATATTAACGGCGCAGGCAGCCTATTCCCCGAACAACTGCCCCGCCCGCAACAACTGAAACTTGCGATCCGGACTTGAGTTACCTCAAATCCGGATCAGGTACGACTATTACCAGACAGCCTTGCCAGCGTTATCCTTGATCTGGGCTTTCCACGATTCTTCCACCAGTTTCACCACCGATGCAGGAATCGCGACATAGTCCAGCTCGGTAGCCGAAGCGCCGCCGTTCTTGTATGCCCATTCAAAGAATTTCAAGACTTCCTTGCCCTTGGCGGCATCGGCCTGGTTCTTGTGGATCAGGATGAAAGAAGCGCTGGTGATAGGCCAGCTGGTCTTGCCGGCCGCGTCGGTGAAATCCACCGCGAAACCTGGGGTCTTGGCCCAGTCGGCGCCGGCAGCAGCAGCCTTGAAGGTTTCATCGTCAGGCTGCACGAAGCTGCCGTCGCGATTCTTCAGCTGGGTATGCTGCAGCTTGTTTTTCTTGGCATAAGCGTACTCAACATAACCGATCGCGCCCTTGATCTTTTGCACGTTGGCGGCGACGCCTTCGTTACCCTTGCCGCCGACGCCGACCGGCCATTTGACCGCAGTGCCAGCGCCAACGCCGGTCTTGAATGCCGGGCTGGTCTTCGACAGGTAGCTGGTGAACACGAATGAAGTGCCGGAACCGTCAGCGCGATACACCACGGTGATGTCGTCAGCCGGCAGTTTCACGCCTGGGTTGAGGGCCGTGATTTCAGGCGCATTCCACTTGGTGATCTTGCCCAGGTAGATGTCTGCCAGCACAGGGCCGGTCAGCTTGACCTGGCCTGGAGTCACGCCGTCCAGGTTCACGACCGGCACCACGCCGCCCATGATCGCAGGGAACTGCGCCAGGTTGTCGGTGTTCAGGTCTTCCACCTTCAATGGCATGTCGGAAGCGCCGAAATCCACGGTTTTCGCCTTGATCTGCTTGATGCCGCCGCCGGAGCCGATGGATTGATAGTTCAGGCTGTTGCCGGTTGCGGTTTTATAGGCTTCAGCCCATTTGGAGTAGATCGGGTAAGGAAAAGAAGCGCCGGCGCCGGTGATTTCCGCTGCCATGACCGAAGAAACCGCCAGTGTCGAACCCATTGCCAGGATCGCGGCTTTAACGAAGTGATTCAATCGCATTTGTTACTCCCTTGTTGACTATAGATGTGGTGTGCCCAAGTCGAGACTGTTGTGAAATTCATCTCCTTGCAAGGAAGCCAATTTCACAACAGCCCCTAAGACAGGGCGAACTCTAACCAACATTTATGACAGCTTTATGACGAGGTAAAAATCAATGCAAATAACATTAAATTGTCAAAAAAATCACAAAAAAAACAACCAAAAAAACCTGTCGGGTTCTAATATTCATATCATCCAGGCGTCGAACGATGCGGCTTCGCAATGCCAAACGTATTGCCGCGCTTCCATTTTCTTCATCAAGCTGTCATATTCAATGCATACACTGCGCCGTAACCATCAGACCAGCTGCCTGATTCATGAATAAAAAAACCAAGCCGGACGAGGATTCGAAACATCCCGGCGCCAGATTAGGCGCCAACCCAAGCTATCTGAATCGCGAATTGTCGCAACTGGCCTTCAACCGGCGCGTCATGGCCCAGGCCGAGGACCGCCATGTGCCGTTGCTGGAACGATTGCGGTATCTGTGCATCGTCAGCAATAACCTCGACGAATTCTTTGAAGTCCGCATCGCCAGCTTGCTGGCAAACAGCCAGGTTGAGGGAGGCGGCGCCGAGTCGCCGGCCTTGGCTGCGGCGCTTGAGCGCACCAGCGTAGAGTGTCACCAGATCGTCGACCGCCAGTACGCCATCCTCAACCAGACCATCCTGCCGCAACTGTCGGCCAACCGCATCCACCTGCTGCGGCACGGCGACCGCAACGAAGAGCAGCGAGCGTGGGTAAAAACTTTCTTTGAACAGGAAATCCGCCCCCTGCTGACTCCCATTGGGCTGGATCCGGCCCATCCGTTTCCCCAGGTATTAAACAAAAGCCTCAATTTCATTGTCGAAATGGCAGGCAAGGATGCGTTCGGGCGCAGCACCTCGATTGCCATCATCAAAGCGCCGCGCGTATTGCCGCGTGTGATCAAGCTGCCGGATGTGCTGTCGCCCGGCGGCGCCTCGTTTTGCCTGCTGTCATCCATCATCCATGCCCACATTGGCGACCTGTTTGCCGGTCGCCAGATATTGGCATACTCACAATTCCGGGTGACTCGCAACAGCGACCTGTGGGTCGACGAAGAAGAGGTCAAGAACCTGCGCCAGGCGCTGCAAAGCGAGCTGCAGAGCCGCCAGTTCGGAGTTGCCGTCAGGCTGGAGGTGGCGCGCAGCTGCCCACCGCAACTGTCCCAGTTCCTGCTCGACCAGTTCGGCATTGCTGCCAACCGCTTGTACGCGGTCGACGGCCCGGTCAACATGGTGCGCCTGTCAGAGATGATCGACCAGATCAGCGACGCCAGCTTGCGTTTCCCGCCGTTCGCGCCGGGCTTGCCGCTGCACCTGGAGAACGCTAGCGATATTTTCGAACAATTGCGGCAAAAGGACGTGCTGCTGCACCATCCGTTCCAGTCGTTCCAGCCGGTAGTCGATTTTGTCCGCTCCGCGGCGTTCGACAGCAATGTGGTGGCGATCAAGCAGACCATTTACCGCACCGGCATGAATTCCGACCTGATGGAAGCGCTGATCGTCGCCGCGCAACGCGGCAAAGAAGTGATGGTGATCGTTGAGCTGATGGCGCGCTTCGACGAGGAAGCCAACATCAACTGGGCCGACAAGCTGGAACGCGCTGGCGCCCAAGTGGTATATGGCGTGGTCGGCCTCAAGACCCATGCCAAGCTGTCGCTGGTGATCCGGCGCGAAGCCGACAAGAGCGGCAACGGCGAACTGCGTTATTACGCCCACCTCGGCACCGGCAACTACCATCCGACCACCACCAAGCTTTACACCGATTTCGGCCTGCTCACCTCGAACCAGAAGCTGGCCACCGAAGTCAACGAAGTCTTCATACACCTGGCCAGCCTGACCAAGCCGAAGAAAATGGATTATCTGTGGATGGCGCCGTTCCTGCTGCAGAAGGAAATCATCCGCGCCATCCACAATGAAGCAGAGATCGCCCGCAAGGGCCGGCCGGCGCGCATCGTCGCCAAGATGAATGCGCTGCTGGACGAATCCGTGATCCGCGCCCTCTACGAAGCCTCTGCCGACGGCGTCAAGATCGAACTGATCGTGCGCGGCGCCTGCGCGCTCAGGCCAGGCGTTCCGGGGCTGTCGGAGAATATCCACGTACGCTCGATCATCGGCCGCTTCCTGGAACATAGCCGTATTTATTATTTCCGCAACAACCTGCAGCACGATGTCTACCTGGCCAGCGCCGACTGGATGAACCGCAACCTGTTCCGGCGGGTCGAGGTGGCCTTCCCGGTGCTCGACAAATCGCTCAAGAGAAGAGTCATCAACGAAGGCCTCACGCCTTACCTTAAAGACAACACCAATGCCTGGAGCCTCGGCTCCGATGGCAATTGGCATAAAAACAAGCCTCATCGGAGACAAAAACCATACGGCGCGCAACGACACTTGATGCTGGCTTTAGGTGCGCTTTCCCCTACGCATTACACAAGTAAGTGAGCAAACAAGTGAGCAAGGGCAAATCATGGATTTGATTCTATGGCGGCACGCGGAAGCAGAAATCGGCGAACCGGACGAGGGCCGCGCCCTCACCGGCAAGGGCCATAAACAAGCCTGGAAAATGGCCGACTGGCTGGACCACAACCTGCCGCACAGTTGCAAGATCATCAGCAGTCCGGCCACCCGTACGGTGCAAACGGCGGAAGCGCTGGGCCGCAAATTCAAGACCCATCCGGACCTCGCCCCCGACTGCAGCGCCGAACAGTTGCTGGCGGTGGCCAACTGGCCCAACAATCGCGAACCGGTGCTGATCATCGGCCACCAGCCGACGCTGGGCCAGGCCGCCGCCTTGCTGGTGGCCGGCCAGATGCAGGAATGGTCTATCAGGAAAGGCAGCGTCTGGTGGATTGCCCAGCGCGAACGCGGCGACATCACTACTAACTATCTGAAAGCCGTCATGTCGCCGGATCTGATCGCCAAGTAGAAATCAGGCTGAAAACCTCGGTACCTCGGAGCGGTAAGTGGTATATTTGCGACCAAATCGTTTATCCTATTTTTCTACCGTTGTTGTCAAACTACAGGAATTTTGCGGCATTTCCTTGCATAAGATAAAATGGCAATTAAGTTGCATTATAAGCAACCCCTGTTGTAGTGGACCACCCGAGAGGTAACGCATGCTCTATCAATTTCACGAATTCAACCGCTCCCTGCTCCATCCCCTGGTGCAATGGGCCGATGCCGGCAGCAGACTCTTCACCGACCCGATATCGCCGCTGTCCCACACGCCATTTGCACAACGCATCGCCGCCGGCTACGAATTGATGTACCGCCTCGGCAAACAATATGAAAAGCCAGAGTTCGAAATCGACAGCACGCTGGTCAACGACAAAACGGTCGCGATCATCGAAGAAGTAGCGACTACCAAGCCGTTCTGCCGCCTGCTGCATTTCAGGAAAGACCTGAGCGCCAAGGAACTGGGCGCGCTCAAGCAACCCACCGTGCTGCTGGTCGCTCCCCTGTCGGGCCATCATTCGACCCTGCTGCGCGATACCGTGCGCGGCCTGCTGCCCGAACACGACGTCTACATCACCGACTGGACCGACGCCCGCATGGTGCCCGCCAGCGACGGCGCCTTCCATTTGCACGACTATATCTATTACGTACAGGATTTCATCCGCCAGCTGGGACCGGACCTGCACGTGATCTCGGTCTGCCAGCCGACCGTTCCTGTACTGGCAGCAATTTCACTGATGGCCAGCGCCAAGGACAGGCACCTGCCGAAGAGCATGACCATGATGGGCGGCCCGATCGATCCGCGCGAATCGCCGACCGACGTCAACAACCTGGCCACCGAAAAGCCGTTCAGCTGGTTCGAGAACACCGTGATCTATAGCGTGCCTTCCAACTACCCCGGTTTCGGCCGCAAGGTATATCCTGGCTTCCTGCAACATGCCGGTTTCGTCGCCATGAATCCGAGCCGCCATGCCCAGAGTCACTGGGATTTCTACATGCACCTGCGCGAAGGCGACAACGAGTCGGCCGACAGCCACCGCAAGTTCTATAACGAGTACAACGCGGTGCTGGACATGCCGGCCGAGTACTACCTGGAAACCATCAAGACCGTGTTCCAGGATTTCTCCCTGCCGCACGGCACCTGGGAAGTCGAAGGCAAGCTGGTGCGGCCGCAGGATATCAAGAGCGTTGCACTGTTTACCATCGAAGGCGAACTCGACGACATTTCCGGCCCGGGACAAACCCAGGCCGCGCATGGCCTGTGCAGCTCCATCCCGAAAAGCAAAAAACAGCATTTCACCGCCGAGAAATGCGGCCATTACGGGATTTTCTCAGGCCGCCGCTGGCGCGAGCTGATTTGCCCGAAGATAACCGCCTTTATCAAGGACAACGCTTAATTAAGTAAATAAGTAAATAAGTAAGCAACGTCAGCCCGGCAAATCCGCTGCCAGAGCCGTTCCCTCGCCGGGAACGGCTTTTTTCATTTGGCGCGGCCCCGGTATAATATGCTGTTGTCATCACCAAGCTCCCTGCCGCCCGTGTCCTCACCTTCCCTTGCCGACCATATCGAAGCGCTGCTGCCGCAGACGCAATGCACCAAGTGTGGCTACCCGGCTTGCCGCCCTTATGCCGAAGCCATCGCCGACGGCAGCGCCAGCTACAACCAGTGTCCGCCGGGCGGGCAGCAAGGGGTGGCGCGGCTGGCGCTGTTACTGCAGCAGCCGGTCATCCCGCTCAATCCTGCCAACGGCGCCGAACGGCCGCGGCCGCTGGCGGTCATCGATGAAGCGGCCTGCATCGGCTGCACGTTGTGCATCCAGGCTTGTCCAGTCGACGCCATCACCGGCGCCGCCAAGCAGATGCACACGGTGATCAACGACCTGTGCACCGGCTGCGACCTGTGCGTAGCGCCTTGCCCGGTCGATTGCATCACCATGGTCGACGTCAGCGGCACGGACACCGGCTGGGATGCATGGCCCCAGCAGCAGGCCGATGCAGCACGTGCCCGCCACGATTTTCGTGCGTTCAGGCTGGCGCGCGAAAAAAGTGAAAACGACGAACGCCTGGCCGCCAAGGCCGCGGAAAAACTCAAGGCGGTTGCGGCCGAATCGGCGGCGACGCCTGAACAGCAAGCAGAACAGCAGCGCAAGAAAGCCATCATCCAGGCCGCCATCGAACGGGCCCGGCTGAAGAAAGAACAACAAGCCGAACAGGCTGCCAAGGACTCGCCATGAATGCCGAAAAACGCAGGGAAATATTCACCCGCCTGCGCGCCGCCCTGCCGCACCCGACCACCGAACTGGAATACACCACGCCGTTTGAATTGCTGATCTCGGTGATCCTGTCGGCGCAAGCCACGGATGTCTCGGTCAACAAGGCTACGCGCAAACTGTATCCGGTCGCCAATACGCCGGCGCAGATCCATGCGCTCGGCGTCGACGGCCTGATTCCGTATATCCAGACCATAGGCTTGTATCGCACCAAGGCCAAGAATGTGATCGAAACCTGCCGCATGCTGGTGGCCTTGCATGACGGCCAGGTGCCGCGCACCCGCGAACAGCTGGAGGCGCTGCCCGGGGTCGGCCGCAAGACTGCCAACGTGGTGCTGAATACCGCTTTCGGGGTGCCGACGATTGCGGTCGACACCCATATCTTCCGGGTCTCCAACCGCACCGGCATCGCCCCAGGCAAGGACGTCGAGGCGGTCGAGCACAAGCTGATGAAGCTGGTGCCCGCCGAGTTCCTGCTGGACGCCCATCACTGGCTGATCCTGCATGGCCGCTATACCTGCATTGCCCGCAAGCCGCTATGCTGGAACTGCAGCATCGCCGACCTCTGCGATTTCAAGGCGAAAACGCCGTTGCCGGAAAAAGGGGTATAAATCCATGCAGCACTCCCATCCGCATACCGAACACCATTTCGAAGCCAGCGACACCGTGCGCGATATCGTCATCGGCATGGCCGACGGCCTGACGGTGCCGTTTGCGCTGGCGGCCGGCATCAGCGGCGCGGCAGTCGGCATCGATATCGTGGTCACCGCCGGCGTCGCGGAAATCGCCGCCGGTTCGATCGCCATGGGCCTGGGCGGCTACCTGGCCGGCCGCACCCAGCGCCAGCACTATTACGCCGAGCGCGAACGCGAAGAACAGGAAATCCTCAACGTGCCGCATCGCGAGCGCAAGGAAGTGATCGACATCATGGCGCAATACGGGGTGACGAAACAGGAGTGCGAACCGATGCTGGCCGGGCTGGAACGCAATCCGGTCGCCTGGCGCGACTTCATGATGCGCTTTGAACTCGGCCTGGAAGAACCGCGGCCGGCCGCGGCCAGGAAAAGCGCGGTCACCATCGCCTTGTCTTACCTGGTCGGCGGCCTGATCCCGCTCGCCCCCTACATGCTGATGACATCCATCCCGCGCGCCCTGGCAGCCTCCACCGTGGTCACGCTGCTGGCGCTGTTTGTCTTCGGCTACCTGAAAGGCAGCGTCACCGGCACCGGCGCCTTCAAATCGGCATTGCAAACCCTGATGGTCGGCGGCCTCGCCGCGGCCGTCGCTTTCGGCATCGCCAGACTGATCAGTTAACCATCATGTTCAATCCATCCCAAGACGACGTGCGGCGTTTTTTTTGCGAAACCTACCGCAAGCATCGCGCCGGCGAAATCCTCACGCCGCTGGAAGCCATTGCCAGCGACTGGCTGGCTCAGCATCCCGAGTATGACAACGACCTGAAAGACGTCGAGGCTGCGCTGGCGGCGGATTACTCGGTCGAGAACGGCCAGACCAATCCTTTCCTGCACTTGTCCATGCACCTGTCGATCGCCGAACAGATCTCGATCGACCAGCCGCCCGGCATACGCGCCGCCGCCAACGCCCTGACGCAACGCCTGCAATCGGAGCATGAAGCCCATCATCACATCATGGAATGCCTGGGCGAGATGATCTGGAATTCGCAACGCAGCGGCTTGCCGCCGGATGGCGCCGCCTATATCGACTGCGTCAGAAAGCGCGTTTAACGCTGCCCAGGCTGTAAAAAAAACGCCTGGATTTTATCCAGGCGCAAACCCAAGGAGACGTTGGGCAGGGAACTTCAGTGCAGCAAACTCAATGCTGGACGGCAGCTTCTTCGCCGGCCTTTCCTTCTTCATCTTCGTCACGGCGATGGAACAGCTGATACAGGATCGGCAGCACCAGCAAGGTCAGGATGGTTGAGGACAGGATTCCTCCGATCACCACCGTCGCCAGCGGCCGCTGCACTTCCGCCCCGGTGCCGGTAGCAATCGCCATCGGCACAAACCCCAGGGAAGCCACCAGCGCCGTCATCAGCACCGGCCGCAAGCGGGTCAAGGCACCTTCGCGGATCGCCGCCTCCAGCCCGCGTCCTTCTTCACGCAGGCTACGGATAAAGGCGATCATCACCAGCCCGTTCAGCACTGCCACCCCGCACAAGGCAATGAAACCGACAGCCGCCGAAATCGACAAGGGAATCCCGCGCAGCCACAAGGCGACGATGCCGCCGGTCAAGGCAAACGGGATGCCGCTGAACACCAGCAAGCCATCCTTGATATTGCCAAACATCGCAAACAGCAGCGTGAAGACCAGCAGCAAGGCTACCGGGATCACGATCTGCAGGCGCTGGCTGGCCGATTGCAGCTGTTCGAACTGGCCGCCCCAGCTGGTCCAGTAACCAGACGGGATCTTGACCTGCTGCTGCAGCTTGGCCTCTGCCTCGGCCACAAACGAACCGATGTCCCGGCCGCGCACATTGGCGCTCACAACGATCCGCCGCTTGCCGTTTTCGCGGCTGATCTGGTTCGGCCCCGGCGCCAGTTCCAGGCTGGCTACCTCGCTCAACGGAATATAGTTGGTGCGCCCTTCTGCACCGGCGCCGGCATTGCGCGGCAGGGAAATCGGCAGCCGCCGGAACGCCTCAAGGTCGCTGCGCAGCTCCTCCGGCAGACGCACCACGATATCGAAACGGCGGTCGCCCTGGAACAAGGTGCCGGCTTCCTTGCCGCCTATCGCGGTAGCCACCACATCCTGCACATCGGCTACATTGAGGCCGTAGCGTGCGGTCTTGTCGCGATCGATATTCACCGTCAGCATGGGCAGGCCCGAGGTCTGTTCGACCTTCACTTCGGCGGCGCCGGTGATCTTGCCCAGCACGGTCGAAACCTTGTCGGCGGTATCGTTCAGGACCGCCATGTCGTCGCCGAATATCTTGACGGCGATGTCGCTGCGCACTCCGGAAATCAGCTCATTGAAACGCAACTGTATCGGTTGCGAAAACTCGTAGTTGTTGCCAGGGATCTTGTTGGCGGTATCCTGGATAGCCGCCAGCAGCTCAGGCCGCGATTTCTTCGGCTTGGGCCAGTCGGCTTCCGGCTTGAGCATGATGTAGCCGTCGGAGATATTCGGCGGCATCGGATCGGAGGCGATTTCCGCGGTTCCGGTACGGGCGAACACGCGCTCTATCTCGGGAAACTGCCGCTTCAATGTGCTCTCGATCTGTTTTTGCATCTCCAGCGATTGCGTCAGGCTGGTGCCGGGGATGCGCAGCGCCTGGATTGCCATGTCGCCCTCGTTCAGGCTCGGCACGAACTCGCTGCCAAGCCGGGTCGCCAGCAGGCCGGACAACAGCAGCACAAGCAGAGCGCCGCCCAGCACCGCAGCTTTACGCTGCATCACCCATTCCAGCACCGGTGCGTAGAAGCGCTTGGCGCCGCGCATCAGGAAATTCTCGGTTTCCGCTACCCGCTTGCCGATGAACAGCGCCACCGCCGCCGGGATAAAGGTAATCGACAGGATCATCGCACCGACCAGGGCAATCACCACCGTCAGGGCCATCGGGTTGAACATTTTTCCTTCGACGCCGGTCAGCGCGAAGATCGGCAGGTAAACCACCATGATGATGACCTGGCCGAACAGCAAGGGGCGGCGTGCCTCCTTGGAAGCGGCGAATACTTCATGGAAGCGTTCGCTGCGTGTCAGCGGCCGGCCGTGGTGCGCCTGCGCATGGGCCAGGCGCCGCACACAGTTTTCGACAATCACCACCGCGCCATCGATGATGATGCCGAAATCGAGCGCGCCCAGGCTGAGCAGGTTGGCGCTCACCTTGTACTGGACCATGCCGGTGAAGGTAAACAGCATGGATAGCGGGATCACCATCGCGGTAATGATCGCGGCCCGTATGTTCCCAAGGAACATGAACAGGATGGCGATCACCAGGATGGCGCCCTCCAGCAGGTTCTTCTTGACGGTATTGATCGCCTTATCCACCAGCACGGTACGATCGTAGACCGTGACCGCCTCGACCCCGGGCGGCAAGCTGCGGTTGATTTCCACCATCTTGCGGTCGACCGCCTGCGATACGGCGCGGCTGTTTTCGCCGATCAGCATGAATACCGTGCCCAGCACCACCTCGCGGCCGTTTTCGGTAGCCGCGCCGGTGCGCAATTCGCGGCCGATGCCGACTTCGCCGATATCGCGGATACTGATCGGCACGCCCTGCACATTGCCCAGGATGATGTTGCGCATGTCTTCTATCGACTGCACCTGGCCCGGCGCCCGGATCAGCAGCTGCTCGCCGCGTTTTTCGATATAACCGGCGCCGACATTGCTGTTGTTGCGGTCAAGCGCTGTGACGATATCCTGCAGGGTCAGGCCGTAGGACGCCAACTTCTCCGGCACCGGCGCCACCTGGTATTCCTTGGCGAAACCGCCGATCGAATTGATTTCCGTGACGCCGCTCACATTGCGCAGCTGCGGCTTGATGATCCAGTCCTGGATTTCCCGCAGGTCGGTGGCTGTGTAGGCGCTGCCATTCGCTTTTTTGGCGCCGTCCCTGGCCTCCACGGTCCACAGGTAAATCTCGCCCAGGCCGCTGGAAATCGGCCCCATCGCCGGCGTTACGCCGGCCGGAAGCTTGCCCCTCGCCTCCTGGATCCGTTCGTTCACCATCTGCCGCGCAAAATAGATATCGGTGCCATCCTTGAATATCACCGTCACCTGCGACAAGCCGTAGCGCGACAGCGAACGCGTCTGCTGCAGGTGCGGCAAACCGGACATCACCGTTTCTATCGGAAAAGTCACGCGCTGTTCGGTCTCCAGCGGCGAATAGCCGGGTGCGGAGGTATTGATCTGGACCTGGACATTGGTAATATCCGGCACTGCGTCGATCGGCAGCTTCTGATAGTTGTAAATGCCGAGCGCGGCCATCGCAAACACGGCCAGCATGACCAGCCAGCGCTGCTCGATGGCGAAACGTATGATACGTTCAAACATGGGATCGGATCCTTTGCTGCATCAGTGGGCGTGCTCGGCGCTGCTCTTGCCGAGTTCCGATTTGAGAATGAAACTGCCGTCAGCCGCATAGCGCGCGCCCGGCTTGAGTCCCTTGACGATCTCCACGTGCTGGCTGTCAGCGCGGCCGATGCTCACCGGCTGCACCATGAAACCGTCGGCGATGCGGACAAACACTACCTGCTTGTCGTCCACGCTCTGTATCGCCTGCGGCTGCACCGCCACCGCTACTTCGGCATCGCTGGAAACCACCTCGACATTAACAAACAAGCCCGGCCGCCAGGCCATGTCCGGATTAGCCAAGGTGACACGCGCCTTGGCGGTGCGGGTCTGTTCGCCAAGCAAGGCGCCGACATAGGAAATGCTGCCGCTGGCCTTCGACTCGAAGGCGGTGGCGCTGATCTTGACCTTTTCGCCCAGCCGCACCAGGTTCAGGTCCTTGGCCGGCACGATGATCTCGGCCCACACGGTCGACAGGTCGGAGATCGTGAAAATGCTGGCGTTGGCCGCCACCGCCTCGCCCAGCGCGATGTGTTTCTCCGTCACCAGGCCATTGAACGGGGCCCGGATTTCATAACGGTTCAAGGCCCCAGGATTGCCGGCGCCGACGCCGGTGCCCAGCACATTGAGTTTCTGGCGCGCATTCTGCAGGGCGATTTCAGCCTCGCTCATGACTTGCCGTGCTTGCTGGTAATCCTGTTCCGCGGATATCTTTTCTTCCCACAGCTTTTTTTCGCGCTCATAGGTAGTGCGCGCAAACGTGAAGCGCTTCTGCGCCGCCAGCAATTCGCTACGCTGCTCCGCCAGGCCGGTGCTGGCAATCACCGCCAGCAGCTGCCCCTTCTTCACCTGCTGGCCGAGGCTGACCGCGACCTGCTCTACCACCCCTTCCAGGCGCGGCACCACGTGGGCGGTCTTGTCTTCGTTAAAGCGAATTTCTCCCGGCAAGGTGACTGAAGTCTTCACCTTGGCGGGACCGGCGTTTTCAAGTTTGACGCCGCTGGCGGCGACCTGGGCCTGGTCCAGTTCGATCTTGCCTTCTTCCTGAGCAAATCCGGCTTGCATGGACTGGTTGCCATATTGCAGCTGTAGCTTGGCGTCGAATACGTGCGGTTCAGCTATCGGCAGAGCGCTTTTGAGGAAATCCTTTTCCGGCGCGAAGCCGATTTTCTGGACTTCGCCATCCGGCCTGGTCAGCACCAGCCCCAGCCTGGCTGCATCCGGCGCCAGCGGTTTACCGTCATTGAACAGCCAGACCTGCAGGCGCGCTTCACCCGCTGCTTCGAGCATCTTCACTTCCAGCGCCAGCTTGTCCTTGGCGTACATTTTTCCGCCGTGCGGACCAGTGCTTGCCACCGGGTGGTGTTCGCCGTCCGCATGCTGGCTGTCGTGGCCGTGTTTCTCGGATGACTTTTCACCATGGTGTTCGGTATCGGCGTGCGCGGCGGCTTCCCGGTGCGTGCGCTCTTCCGGCTTATCGCCACCATTGCTGCCCGCACTCAAGTACATGCCCGCGGCGACCAGCGCGACAATCGTCGCTATGCCGGCCGCGATAGCTTTGCTTTTGCTTAAATTGATTTTCATGTTGGCTGCTTCATAAGCTGATTGATAGGCTGGTTAATAAGCTAACCGCGAAGCTGACTGCGAGGAGTCGGCCGAGGGTAGGCTCCCCGCCACGCGTTCGATTTCGGTGGCGGCGCGATGGGTATCCGCGAGTGCACGCAGAGTCTGTGACTTCGCCTGGAACAGCACACGCTGCGCATCCAGCACTTCCAGGAAACTGAATTTTCCGAGCTCGAATCCCTTAGTGGTGATGTCGTAGGTTTTCTGTGCGGCCGGCAGGATTTCGTCCTGCAGCGCCGCCACTTGCTGACGCCCCAGCTTCAATCGCTCATAGGCATCCGCCAGTTCGCCATCGAGGCGCAGCTCGGCGCTTTTCTGTTCGTCGCGCGCCTTGTCGGCGCGGCGCAGCGCTTCCAGCAGGTTGCCCTGGTTGGCATCAAACACCGGGATGGGAATCGACAGGCCGAAAATCATCTGATTGCGCCCGACTTCCTCCGCCCGTTTGCTGCCGATGCTGACGGTAACATCGGGAATCCGGCGACTGCGCTCCAGCTCTGCCAGGGCCTGGCGACGTTCCACTTCCAGCCGCGCCCTGGCATACGCCGGGGAATTCCGCAGGCGCGCCTGCAATGAATCGAATGCGGGTAGCGCCGGCAGCTTGTTTATTTCGCCGTCGACAGCCGAAAAAGCGAGGCTGCTGTCGCCCCAGGTGGCTGCCAGGCGCCGGCGCGCGATATTCAGCGTACTGTCGGCCTGCTGCAGATCGACCTCGACACCAGCCTCGGCGACGCGCGCCTTGGTCTCTTCGATCGGCGCCACCTTGCCGGCGATAACCCGTTTCGCGGTGAGCGCGGTAGCCCGTTGCGCCAGCTGCTGCGAGCTGCGCAGCAGCTGCAGATTCTCCTGTGCTTCCAGCACCGCAAAATATGCCGCAACTACTGCAGCTTGTATGTCGGCGCGTTTGGCAAGCAGGTCAGCATTGGCCGTATCCCGTCCCTTTTCCGCAGCGGCGATCCGCGCGCCGCGTTTACCACCCAGCTCCAGCGCCTGGTTCAGTTGTATGGTGGTAGTCCGGGTCGCCTTGCGGGTGTCTTCCAGCAAGGTCGAGAGTTCTGGATTGGGCCTGGCGCCGGCTTGTAAAACGGAAGCGTCGACTGCGGCAACCTCAAGCACCGCCGCGGCCAGTTCCGGATTGCTCTTGAATGCCTGCGCCAGCGCTTGCTCCAGCGTCAGTTTGCTGCCGGCATCGCTGCTCTTGAGCGGCGGCAGCCTGTAATTGATGGCCGGCGGCGCGGCCGCCGGTTTTGCTTCCTGCGCCAAGGATAGCTGGGGCTGGCAGGCCAGTACCGCCAGGCCGAGCGGCAAGAAAAGCTTATACATGACTACTCCCCTTCAAAACAACTGACAGCTGTGTCAACCCGCATGGCAGGCGGGTCGCCAGACCCGCGCCATGAAACCTGCCGCATGAATCAATGACCGGCATAAACCGGGGCGATCTTCTGGTGCGATTCGTCTGTCACCGGCTTCGAAGGAGCCGCCATGCCGCCCTTGCTGCCGCCGTCGGGCGTCTTCGGGTACTGGGCATTTCCCACCGACATCTGGCCCGCGGCCCGCGCCTGCTCGAGTTCGCGCACGACTTCGGCGCGGGTCTTGCCTGCTGCTGGTGCCGAAGACTGCGCCGAGGACTGCGCCATGACGCTGCCGGCAGCAGCCAACAGAACAACAACGACGGACATTTGCTTGATATTCATCTGCATCTCCTATTCATCTGGGAACACCCCAGCGGCCAGCCGGCTGTATCAGCGCGGCAGCTGCGTCGGAGTAATGGGCGAGAAGGCCTACGTTCAGGCGCCGGAGTAAATCGATTTTTTCGGACCATCCTGCTTATGGTCGTGCTTGCCGGACTTGCTCTTGCCCGCCTCCTTTGTTGCTTCGGCTTTGGCCGGCGCTGCCGGCTTGTCTGCAGCAGGCGCCTGCGCCAGTGCGACACCGCTGGCCGTGATCAGAGTCAGTACGGTAAATAATTGTTTAGCGTTCATTTCAACCTCCAGGAAATTAAGAAAGGATTCAACGATGCCGCCATTTGCAGAACCGCCTGGGCTGCATCGTTGAACCAAGTGTAGAAAGGGGACGGAAACCGGAAGGTGACGGCTGGATTACGCTTTTGTAATCCACCGCTGCCGGGTTCTGTAAGATAATCGCCAGTAATCAGCTGTAACTCGCAGCAACAACACACGCAAGCAGAAGGGTGATATATGCGCATCCTGTTGGTGGAAGACGAGCCCAAGGCGGGCGAATACCTGCGCAAGGGATTGAGCGAATCAGGTTATGTGGTCGACTGGGTCCGCACCGGCACCGATGGCCTGCACTGCGCCACCACGGAAGACTATGACCTGATCGTGCTGGACGTCATGCTGCCCGGCATGGACGGCTGGCTGGTGATCAGCGAGCTGCGCAAGACCCATTCGACGCCGGTGCTGTTCCTGACCGCGCGCGACGAAGTCGACGACCGCATCAAGGGCCTGGAGCTGGGCGCCGACGACTACCTGGTGAAGCCTTTCGCATTTGCCGAACTGGTGGCAAGGATCCGCACCCTGCTGCGGCGCGGGCCGATCCGCGAATCCGACCTGCTGCACATCGCCGACATGGAAATCGACGTCATGAAACGGCGCGTCACGCGTAACGGCGAACGCATCGACCTCACCACCAAGGAATTTTCCCTGCTGCACCTGATGGCCAAACGCCAGTCGGAAGTATTGTCGCGCTCGCTGATTGCGTCGCAGGTGTGGGACATGAATTTCGACAGCGACACCAACGTCGTCGACGTCGCCATACGGCGCCTGCGCATCAAGATCGACGAACCGTATGCCCCGCCGCTGATCCATACCGTGCGCGGCATGGGCTACGTGCTGGAGGACCGGACTTGAGGCTGCAGGCGCCGCGCTCGCTGACCGTCCGCCTGGCGCTGCTGTTTGCGCTGGCGACCCTGCTCACGTTTACCATGGTCGGCAGCTATCTGTATTATTCGCTGGCGCGCCAGCTGGAACACCATGACGACCAGGAGCTGATGGGAAAAATCACCCTGATGCGCCACCTCGCAGCCAAAGCCAGGTCAGTGCAGGCGATACGCGACGATCCGCACTCATTCATGGACGCCACGCTCGGCCACGACGACCTGCTGCTGATACTGCGCAGCGCCGACGGCGCGCCGCTGCTCGACACCCGGCCCGAAGCCGGCAGCCTGCCTGCGCTGCCGATGACTGCCGCCGGCCAGGTGCCCGATGAAAAATCCCGGCAGAACCTGCGCACCTCGGCCGGCCTGCCGGTAAGGGCGACAGCGCTCTGGGCCAGCATCGACAACAGCGGCGAAAAAATGCAGATCATCGTCGCCCACAATACCAGCGACAGTATCGCCATGCTGGCCAGCTACCGCCAGCAGATACTCGGCGCGGCGCTGTCTGGCGCAATCCTGGCAGCCTTGCTGGGTTATGTGCTGGTGCGGCGCGGCTTGCGCCCTGCCCGCCTGATTGCGCAGCAGGCGCATTCCATCACCGCGCAGCGCCTGGACCGCGGACTGGACGTCGCCAGTGCGCCATATGAATTGCAGCAGCTGGTGGTCGCCTTCAACGGCATGCTGGACCGGCTGCACGACAGCTTCCAGCGCCTGTCGCAGTTTTCTGCCGACCTCGCGCACGACCTGCGCACGCCGATCAACAACCTGATGGTGCAGACCCAGGTGGCGCTGGCGCAACCGCGTTTGCCCGAAGAATACCAAGGGCTGCTGGTATCCAACGTGGAAGAGTACGAACGGCTGGCGCGCATGCTCGACAATATGCTGTTCCTGGCGCGCGCCGACCATGCGCATGTCGCGGTCGCCTTCGGCCAGCTCGACTGCCAACTGGAGCTGGAACGCATCGCCGACTACTTTGAAGGAGTAGCGGAGGACAGCGGCGTCCGCCTGGAAATCGCCGCCTCCGGCAGCATACGGGCAGACGCCATGCTGTTGCGGCGCGCGATCAGCAACCTGGTCGCCAATGCGATCCGCTATACCGCGGCAGGACAAACGATTGTGCTGGGAGCGGCGCAGGCCGGACAGGAAACCGTGATCAGCGTCAGCAATCCCGGTCCGCAGATAGCGGATTCGGCCGTCCCGAGACTGTTTGACCGTTTCTACCGGGCCGATCCGGCGCGCAGCGATTCGGCCTCCTCGGCCGGGCTTGGGCTGGCCATCGTGCAGTCGATCATGAAACTGCATGGCGGCCGGGTCGAACTGAGCCGCAGCGCGGACCAGATGACTGTATTCAAGCTGCACTTTCCTGCGGACAGGTGAAAAAAAACCACGCAACAATCATTGCGTGGTTTTTGTCCGCTGTTTTGTCCGTAACGGATGAATCTTATTTGCGCAGCACCAAGGTCGTCGGCAAGCTGTGCAGGTAGGCCGCGATATCCTGTATTTCCTGATGCGACAGCGTTTTCGCCACCCCGCCCATGACCGCATTGTTACGGCCGTTCGGACCATCGCCGCCGCGCTGGTAGGCAATCAGGGCGTGCTGCAGGTAATCCTGATGCTGACCGGCCAGGCGCGGAATATCCGGAGTGGTCGGGCTGTGAAAATCGGCGCCGTGGCAGGAAGCGCAAGCATATTTTTTCGCAGCTGCAGCACCTGCTGCGATATTCCCCGCTGCGTGGGCATTCAGGAATGTGGCGGAAAGCAGAAACACCACGCCAGAAAAAATCTTTTTCATTATGTGGGTCCCTTATTTCTGCTGCGAATAATATGCCGCAATATCGGCCATGTCCTGATCGGACAGGCTGGCTGCGATACCGCGCATGGTTGGCATCTTGCGATCGCCCTTTTTATAAGCTGCCAGCGCATTCTGAATATATTGCGCAGACTGGCCGCCAAGCATGGGCACTTGATAGACTTCCGGGAAGGTAGCTTTATAGCCGGGAATACCGTGGCAGCCGATACACATCGATACCTTGTTTTCAGCTGCCTTGGCGTTGCCTACCACGTCCGCGGCTGCGGCCAGGTTGGCAAGACTCGCGAGCGCGAGAAGTGCAATTAGTTTTTTCATATTAGCTGGGTAATTTGTAGCGAAACCGGTTTAAGGAACCATGAAAAACCTGCCGCGTGTCCAGGCTGCGTGTCTCCCGCCGCCCCTGCGCCGCTTAATACGGTTTTCCTGTCCCTTTTACTGCGAACTTGCCGCGAATATTGCCTCAAATACTGCAGGAAATACAGCGCGGGCAACAGATATACTCCATACGCCTTGCTGCATATACTGCGGCATTCATTGGGCACTTACTGCCAAGGTAGCCCTGCCCGACGCCAACTGCCGTCGCTACCCTACACCAAAACCGGCTAATTTTACCCCAAGAAACAGGCACAGTCCACGCCCGCCAATGCCAAAATCGCGGCATTTGCGGGGCTCGGGCTATCAATTTCCACTGGTTTGACCCGCTTTTGCCGGCGCTGCCGCCGCCAGGCGGGTGCAGCGGCCGTTTCAGCCGTGGCGGCTGCCGGGCTGGCGTTGCCGCAAGGGGACGCCTCCGACGGCGAAACGGGCTCGGCGGGATCGCCGCCGATGCTGTGGGCCGCGGCCGTATCGGCCTGCGGGACAACCGCTGCCGCAGCAACCGCCGGCCGCTCGGGGAACAGGAAAGAACGCGGCGAGGCGCTGAAACGGCGCAGCACCGCCCGGAACACCAGACGCCGGATGCGCGCCGGCACATCGCGCGCGCGCAAAGCCAGGGTCAGCGCGCAGGCAAACGAGACGCCGACATTCAATACAGCGATGCTGGCTATCCCGGCTACCGCCAGCCAGAATTGCGGCGCCGCCAGCACTTCCCAGCCCAGGCTGCTGGCGGCGGCGGTCAGCGAGCCGGTGGCCAGCGTCACATGGCGCACATCCAGCGGCAAGCCGAAGAACTGCGCCAGCACCGGCGTCATCCCCAGCAGCAGGCCGAGCGAGACATTACCGGCAATCTGCGCCACGTTGCGGTCCAGCCAGGCAGCCCAGCGTTCGGCCCGCATCGCTCCCAGCACGAACACCAGGCGTCGCTGGTGGGTCAGCGCTTCGCGCAGGCGGCGCAGGGCAAACCAGTTGTCGGCAAAACCCGAGACCAGGCTCGACAGCCACAGCAAGATCCCGGTGAAGGCGGCAAACAAGGGCGTCGGCCCGATCACCGACAGGCTGTGCAGGCTGGCGCTGGCATGCTCGGCCGTCATCATCGGCGCGTCGGTGGCCAGCATGATGGCGCCGGAAATCAGCAGCATCACGGGTACCACTCCCATCAGGTTGCCGAACACCGCCGCCGCTTGCGAACGCAGCAGCAAGGCGATTTCGCCCAGCAAGGCGCGCAGGCCCTCTACCGTATCCAGCTGTCCCATCTTGGAGGCCAGCACCGGCGCCGTCACCGCCGGCTGCTTGGTGGCCAGCACGCCGCCGACGGCGGAAATCGCCATGAAGCTGACGGCATAATTGAGGGAAGCGAAGATCCCCTCGAAGAATCGCGCCGCGCCGACCGCCGATACCAGAGACTTGCCGAGCACGGTAAACGCCGTGATGACGCCGCCGCGCCCGGCAGCTTTCAGCATGGCGCGGTATTCCTTGCTGTCGCGGGCGATGTAATGTTCGCCATGATCGGCGTTGCGCTCAACCATCTTGCGCGCCAGCAAAGAGAAACTGCGCTGTATCAGTCCACGCACCGATGAGCGCTGATGATGCGCCGCGATCAGGTCGCCCAGCAGAGCCTGGATCTGCCCGGCACCCGGTTGCCCGGCGCCCGTCTCGGCATCCTGGCTTGCTGCACCGTTGCTGTAAATCACGGAGCGCAGGTCGGTCAGCAGCGCCATCCGCGTCAGCTGCGCGCGCATGCGTTCGACCCGGTAGACCAGGCTGACCGACACGCCATGCTCGTCAAGATGGGCATAGATCCTGTCGGTCTGCGCCTGGCATACGGCAATCAGCATGCGCACGCTGCGCAAGGCCGCCTCATCGCGCGGGCTGACATACAAATAGGTTTCCAGTTCGCGCCGCAAAACCATGAACGGGGTTGCCTGCAAAGGCATCTTCGGATCAAGCTTCTGGCGGAACGCCTTGCTGATGCCGTCCGCCAGCACCGTCGCCGCCAGGTAGATCAGCGCCTCGTCGATCTGCTGCTGGTAGCTATGGGCGATGCCGTCGTCGGCAATCAGTTTCCAGATTTGCGCCACGCTTTGCTTGTCCAGGGCCAGCAGCCAGTCGGCGTCTTCCGGGGTTGGAAACAGGGCAGTAAACAAAGCGGACAAATCGGCCTCGAACGGCGGTTTCGGCAGCACCAGCTTCACCGCGTGTTCGGTCAGCTCACTGAAGAACGCCGGTTCATGCGGCAGCCCGGTGGCGCAAAACAGCTCGGGCCGGCCGCCTCGCGCAAGGTTTTCTGCAATGTGGCTTGCACTACCCGGCGGACGTCGCGGTTGCTGTCCAGCCATTCCAGCAGGAAACGCAGGCGCTGCTGCTTGACCCGCAACCTGGCGTCGTCGTCGAGCATGGAAACTTTAGGGACGTGGCGCAGCCACTGGACAATATCGATGATCCAGTTGGCGCGTTCCTGCCAGGAATAAAATGGATTGGCACGGCGCATCAAAGCGTCGACCTGGGTGGCGTGGTGCCGGCTATCTGCCTCCAGGTGCCGCTCGCCGTGTCGAAACCGGCGCCACATTACCCGCAGGCGGAGAAACAGAATTTTCATTGGCTATTTTTACAACAATGCGATAACAGTGAGGATGAGCTTGTCTTGTCAGGACAGCGCGTTTTTGAGCCTGGGCCAGCCAATCGGCCATCTCGTTTATACTCGGCCTTGTTTACTCCCTTATTGCTTCCTCATCACGACAATGCGACCTGAGACACGTTTTGAAAGTTCCCCCAGTTACGTCGCTACCGACGACCTGAAACTGGCAGTCAACGCGGCCCTGACGCTGCAACGGCCATTGCTGATCAAGGGCGAGCCGGGCACCGGCAAAACCATGCTGGCCGAAGAAGTGGCCGCCGCCCTCAACATGCCCTTGCTGCAATGGCATATCAAGTCGACCACAAAAGCCCAGCAAGGCTTGTACGAATACGACGCCGTATCACGCCTGCGCGATTCGCAGCTGGGAGACGCCAGGGTCAAGGACATCCACAACTACATCGTCAAAGGTGTCCTGTGGCAAGCGTTTGATGCAGACGAACAAGTGGTATTGCTGATCGATGAGATCGACAAAGCAGACATTGAGTTCCCCAACGACTTGCTGCGCGAGCTGGACCGCATGGAATTTTACGTTTATGAAACACGTGAAATGGTGCGCGCCAAGCACCGGCCGCTGGTCATCATTACCTCGAACAATGAAAAGGAATTGCCGGACGCCTTCCTGCGCCGCTGTTTCTTCCATTACATCAAGTTCCCGGACAAGGCGACCATGCAGGACATCGTCAATGTGCACTTCCCCAACCTGAAAAAAGACTTGCTGGCGCAGGCGCTGGAAACCTTCTACCAGGTGCGCGACGTCGCCGGGCTGAAGAAGAAACCGTCGACCTCGGAACTGCTGGACTGGCTCAAGCTGCTGCTGGCTGAAGACATCCCGCCGGAAGCCCTGCACAGCAGCGACGCCAAGGCGCTGGTGCCGCCGCTGCACGGCGCCCTGCTGAAGAACGAACAGGATGTGCATCTGTTTGAGCGCCTGGTGTTCATGGCCAGGAAAAACCGGTAAATCCCGTGCTGATCGATTTTTTCTTCACCCTGAAAGACGCCAAGATTCCGGTGTCGATCAAGGAATTCCTGCTCCTGCTGGAAGCGCTGCAGCGCAAAGTCATTTCGCCCACGCTCGATAATTTCTACTATCTGGCGCGCACCACGCTGGTCAAGGACGAAGCCCATTTCGACAAGTTCGACCAGGCTTTCGGCCGCTATTTCAAGGGCATCCAGAGCGTCTTCGAGAAAAACGCCGAGATCCCGCTGGAGTGGCTGATCCAGCGCATGAAGCGTGAATTGTCGCCGGAACAGCAGGCGCAGCTGGAGAAATTCGGCTACGACAAGCTGATGGACCGCCTGCAGGAATTGCTGGAAGAACAGAAAGAACGGCACGAAGGCGGCAACAAATGGATAGGCACCGGCGGCACGTCGCCGTTCGGCCACGGCGGCAGCAATCCGGAGGGCATCCGCATCGGCGGCAGCGGCGGCAACCGCACTGCGGTCAAGGTGTGGGATGCGCGCGCCTACCGCGACTACGACGACGAGCGCGAACTGGGCACGCGCAATATCAAGGTCGCCCTGCGCCGCCTGCGCAAGTTCGCGCGCGAAGGCGTCGCCGAAGAACTGGCGCTGGACGACACCATACGCGCCACGGCTAACAATGCCGGCTACCTCGACATCAAGATGCGGCCTGAGCGCAAGAACAATATCAAGGTATTGATGCTGCTGGATGTCGGCGGCACCATGGACGACCACATCGCCCGCACCGAAGAGCTGTTCAGCGCCGCCAAGACAGAATTCAAGAACATGGAATTTTTTTATTTCCACAACTGCGTCTACGACTACCTGTGGAAAAACAACCAGCGCCGCCATGCCGAACGGTTCCCGACCTGGGATATCCTGCGCAAGTACACGCCGGACACCAAGCTGATCTTTGTCGGCGACGCCACCATGAGCCCCTATGAAATCCTGCAGCCGGGCGGTTCGGTCGAATACAACAATGAAGAAGCTGGCGCCGAATGGCTGCAGCGCTTCACCAAGGCCTTTCCCAAGTTCGTCTGGCTCAATCCCGAACCCGAAGGTTTGTGGCAGTACCGGCAGTCGGTCGAAGTAATACGGCAGCTGATGAGCAACCGCATGTTTCCGGTGACCATGGACGGCCTCGAGCGCGGCATGCGCTTGCTCAGCAAGTAACTCAGTAGTAACTCAGCAAACGAACAGCGCCGGCCTTAGCGCCGCAAAGACAGGAATTTCCCCAAGGCCAGCAAGATCTGCGGCTGCTCCAGGTGACGGCTGAGAAAACCGTCGCACTCCACCTGCCGCGCCCGCACATGGTCATAGGCAAAATTCTTGTCGATCAGGAAGATCACCGCAATCCTTGTATCTTTATGCTGATGCTTGATGATGGTGCACAGATCGTAGGGATCGAAGCTGGCCAGCTGCGGATTGATCAGCACGACCGAAATGGTTTGGCGCGCATAAACTTCAGCTGCCGCATCCGGATTGCCGGCCCACTCTACCGGCACCACATGGTGCGCCATGGCCACCGCCAGGTCGTCGCGGAACGTCGACTGGTTGTCGATCACCAGGATGCGGTCGCTTTGCGGCGGCTTGCTGCGCATGCGTTCGTATTCTTGCGGATCGGTCAGGTCGAGGTCGAGCCGCTCGCGCCGGCGCCGTTCCGGCACGTTGTTGGCCAAGGCAGTATCGGCTGGATTTTGCTTGGCCAACATGATCTGGCGCCGCTCCATCAAGGTATCCAGCGCATCAAACAGCTTCAGCCAGCGGATCGGCCGCTCGACGGTGGCAAACGGCAGTTCCACGTTAGACGTGCCGACCAGCAAGGCCGGCCGCAGATTGTTGGGTTCCATGTCGGCCAGGGTCGCCAGCGCTTTCAGGTCGTCAGCGTTGACCAGGTACAGGTCCGGCTCCTGCAGGCTGTCGGCAGGCAAGCGGAAATATTGCTTCTCGCGATTTTGCTCGACCGAAAAAGTAGCGTCGAAAATATTGATTTCGCGGGCGGAAAAGCCGATGAAGCGAATCGCGAATGATACGTTATGATTTTTCATTTTTTTGTATGCCCCCTGCTGCACGAACATCGGCGAAACCATGATAGCAGCGCCTTATTTAACTTTCATTTTTATTACCGGACTGTGCAAAACAACAACATTCGCTTGCTGGCAGCCAACAAAACCAGCCCTTGAATCCGCGCATTAGCCCACTGTCCTCAAGCGATATTTCTTTTACCGCATCTTGCCTGCGCAACCGGACGGCTTTTTCATTAGAATGCGCAAGGGATAATAACGAGTAATCTCTGCCGTAATGGCAAACCAGTTCCAAATTAACAATAATTTACATTTAAAACTACACATCTGAATGGCAACCAAAAAATCACCGCAATCTGACTACAGCGAATCGTCGATCCGTGTACTGAAAGGCCTGGAGCCGGTCAAGCAACGCCCTGGCATGTACACCCGCACCGAAAATCCGCTGCATATCATTCAGGAAGTGATTGACAATGCCTCGGACGAAGCGCTTGGCGGATTCTGCAAGAATATCCTGGTGACCCTGAATACCGACGGCAGCGTCAGCGTCGAGGACGACGGCCGTGGCATCCCGGTCGGCATGCACCCGGAAGAAAAAGTCCCGACGGTGGAAATCGTCTTCACCCGCCTGCACGCCGGCGGCAAGTTCGACAAGGGCAGCGGCGGCGCCTACTCTTTTTCCGGCGGCTTGCACGGGGTCGGCGTCTCGGTCACCAACGCCCTCTCCTCGCGCCTGGAAATCACGGTGTGGCGTGAAGGCGGCGAACATCATATGGTGTTCGCCGACGGCGACGTGATTGAAAAACTCAAGTCGCGCCCGCTCGGCCGCGAAGACGGCAAGAAATCCGGAACTCGCGTCACTGCCTGGCCGAATCCGAAATACTTCGACTCGCCGGCCATCTCGCAACCGGAACTGCAGCGCCTGCTGCGCTCCAAGGCGGTGTTGCTGCCGGGCGTCAAAGTCACGCTGCTCAACGCCAAGAACGGCGACAGCCAGACCTGGCAATACGACCAGGGCTTGCGCGGCTACCTGATGGAATCGCTGGCGCAGTCGTCGAACGCCGAACCGCTGATCCCGCTGTTCGAAGGCGAGCAGTACGCCAATGCCGATGCCGAGGGTTTCGCCGAAGGCGAAGGCGCGGCCTGGGTGGTGGCCTGGACCGAAGACGGCGCCATCGTGCGCGAATCCTATGTCAACCTGATTCCGACTTCGGCCGGCGGCACCCATGAATCGGGCCTGCGCGAAGGCTTGTTCGGCGCCGTCAAGAGTTTCGTCGAAATGCATTCGCTGCTGCCCAAGGGCGTCAAGCTGCTGCCGGAAGACGTGTTTGCGCGCGTTTCCTTCGTCTTGTCGGCCAAGGTGCTGGATCCGCAGTTCCAGGGCCAGATCAAGGAACGCCTGAATTCGCGCGACGCCGTGCGGCTGGTGTCGACCTATACCCGGCCGGCGCTGGAGCTGTGGCTGAACCAGCATGTCGAATACGGCAAGAAACTGGCCGACCTGGTGATCAAGCAAGCCCAGAACCGTTTGCGCTCGGCGCAAAAAGTCGAAAAGAAAAAATCTTCCGGGGTAGCCGTCTTGCCGGGCAAGCTGACCGATTGCGAATCCAGCGATATCAGCCGCAACGAACTGTTTCTGGTCGAAGGCGATTCCGCCGGCGGTTCCGCCAAAATGGGCCGCGACAAGGAGTTCCAGGCGATCCTGCCGCTGCGCGGCAAGGTGCTGAACTCCTGGGAAACCGAGCGCGACCGCCTGTTCGCCAACAATGAAATCCACGATATTGCGGTCGCCATCGGCGTCGACCCTCATGGCAAAACCGACACCATCGATTTCAGCGGCCTGCGTTACGGCAAGATCTGCATCTTGTCGGATGCGGATGTCGACGGTTCGCATATCCAGGTTCTGCTGCTGACGCTGTTTTTCCGCCATTTCCCGCAACTGATAGACCGCGGCAACATCTGCATCGCGCGGCCGCCGCTGTACCGGGTCGATGCGCCGGCGCGCGGCAAGAAGCCGGCGCAGAAAATCTATGCGCTGGACGATGGCGAGCTGGAAGCGATTGAAGATAAATTGCGCAAGGACGGCGTCAAGGACGGTGCATGGTCCATCTCCCGCTTCAAAGGCCTGGGCGAAATGAATGCCGAGCAGCTGTGGGAAACCACGATGAATCCGGATACTCGCAGGCTGCTGCCGGTTTCACTCGGCAACTTCGACCTGGAAGCGTCGGAAAACCGCTTCAACATGTTGATGGGCAAGGGAGAAGCCGCGGCGCGCCGGGCCTGGATTGAAGAACACGGCAATGAAGCAGAGGCCGACATCTAAACCAGGCGCAGCACGAGGTATAGCGACATATGGCGATATGACAACATTTTTGCCGTCCGCCATGCGCGGTGGCGAAACGTATTATCATGGTTGCAGTTTCCAGGCTTCCCGGCGCCACTGTCATGTTTCCCGGACAGCTGGCAGCCAGTCGACCATCCCCGTCGTCCGCCGCAACAATAGCGCAACCGCCCTGCTGCCCAGGGTTTTACCGCAGCTCATCGCCGAGCTTGCAAAGGATAGTGTTTTTAATGAAATACCGTAACAGATTAAGCTTGGCCTCCGATAGCAGATGAACCAGCTTCGCCGTCATCTGGGCCAACTCCTCACCGCCACTCTTCTGACGTTTGCACTTCTGACCACGGTCGGTAGCGCACGCGCGGATATTTTCGGCTATATCGACGCCGATGGCATGGGGCATTTCTCGACCGAGAAGCTGGACAACCGTTATCAGCTTTTCATGCGCGGCGACGGCTTTTTCGATTCTTCCCAGCTGGCGGCAGGCGGCGCCAAGCCGCTCGACCAGAAGCTGCGCGACAGCCCGCTGTTCCGCTACCTGTCGCAACATCCGAACCTGAAAAAATACGAAGCGCTGGTAGACCAGGCGGCGCAGGAATTCGCGCTGGAGCCGGCCCTGCTGAAGGCCGTGATGGCGGCTGAGTCAGGCTTCAATCCCGCTGCCGTATCGCCCAAGGGTGCGATCGGCCTGATGCAGATCATGCCGGCCACAGCCGAGCGTTACGGCCTGACCGGCGACAGCAAGAAACCGGTCGAGAAAAAACTGACCGACCCGCGCACCAATATCCGCCTGGGCGCGCGCTATCTGCGCGACTTGCTGAAACTCTATCCGGCGCAGCAGGAACTGGTGATCGCTTCTTACAACGCCGGCGAAGGCGCCGTACAGAAATACAATAACAAGGTGCCGCCGTATGCGGAAACACGCAACTACGTGCAGCTGGTGCGCCAGTTTTACCAGCTGTACCAGCCGGCATTCGCGCAATCCGCCGCTAGCACTAACGCCGGCGGCAAACCCGGCCTGAACCGCATCCGCCTGGTGATTCCGGGCCGCAGCAACATGCCGGCGGCCATCGCGCCCAATCTAAATCCGGCTCCGGCTCCAATTCCGCCAGCTGCGGCGATATCCGCAACGGCAACGCCTCTTATCGAATAATTTCCCGACTCCTCATGACCGACCAAAACGATCTGTTTGCTACGCCAGATGCACCAACCCCGGACGCTGAATCCTTAACCCTCGCCACCTTCGCTGAACGCGCCTACCTCGACTACGCCATTTCGGTCGTCAAGGGCCGCGCCTTGCCCGACGTCTCCGACGGCCAGAAGCCGGTGCAGCGCCGCATCCTGTACGCGATGAGCGAGCTGGGCCTGAACGCCGCCGCCAAACCGCGCAAATCGGCGCTGGTGGTGGGCGATGTGCTGGGCAAGCTGCACCCGCACGGCGACCAGTCGGTGTACGACGCCCTGGTACGCATGACCCAGGATTTCTCGCTACGCTATCCGCTGGTCGACGGCCAGGGCAACTTCGGTTCGCGCGACGGCGACGGCGCCGCTGCGATGCGTTACACCGAGGCGCGTCTGACGCCGATCGCCCGTTTGCTGCTGGAAGAAATCGCCATGGGCACGGTCGATTTCCAGCCCAACTACGACGGCTCCACCGAAGAACCGAAACTGCTGCCGGCGCGGCTGCCTTTCGTGCTGCTGAACGGAGCTTCGGGGATTGCGGTCGGCCTGGCCACTGAAATTCCATCGCACAACTTGCAGGAAGTGGCGAAAGCTGCTGTCGCCCTGATCCGCAATCCCAACCTGAGCCATGCCGAGCTGATGCAGATCATTCCCGGCCCGGATTTCCCGGGCGGCGGCCAGATCATCACCTCGGCCGGCGCGATCTCGGAGATGTACGAGAGCGGCCGCGGCAGCCTGAAAGTACGCGCCACCTGGAAGATCGAAGACCTGGCGCGCGGCCAATGGCAAGCCGTGGTCACGGAACTGCCGCCTGGCGCATCGTCACAGAAGATCCTGGAAGAAATCGAAGAGCTGACCAATCCGAAAATCAAGCTCGGCAAGAAAACCCTGACGCCGGAACAGCTGGCGCTCAAGACGTCGATCCTGTCGGTGCTCGACACGGTGCGCGACGAATCGGGGCGCGACGCGCCGGTGCGCCTGGTGTTCGAACCGAAATCGAAGAACCTGGACCAGACCGAATTCACCAACATGCTGCTGGCCCATACTTCGCTGGAAAGCAGCGCTTCGATCAACCTGGTGATGATAGGCGGCGATGGCCGTCCGCGCCAGAAGGGCCTGGGCATGATCTTGCGCGAGTGGATCACTTTCCGCTTCGCCACCATCACCCGCCGCACGCAGTTCAAGCTGCAGAAAATCGATGACCGCATCCATATCCTGGAAGGCCGCGAAGCGATCCTGCTGAATATCGACAAGGTGATCAAGATCATCCGCGAATCGGATGAACCGAAACCGGCGCTGATCGAGGCATTCAAGCTGTCCGACCGCCAGGCCGAAGATATCCTGGAAATCCGCCTGCGCCAGCTGGCGCGCCTGGAGACCATCAAGATCCAGCAGGAACTGGCCGAGCTGCGCAATGAAAAAGCCACGCTGCAAGACCTGCTCGACAATCCGGCCTCGATGAAACGCCTGGTGATCAAGGAAATCGAAGCCGACCAGAAGCAATTCGGCGACGCCCGCCGCACCCTGATCGAAGCCGCGGAAAAAGCCGTGGTGGAAACCCGCATCGTCGATGAGCCGGTAACCGTCATCATTTCGCAAAAAGGCTGGGTGCGCGCACGCACCGGCCACGGCCATGACGCCAGCCAGTTCGGCTTCAAGGCGGGCGATGCCTTGTACGGCGCATTCGAGTGCCGCACCGTCGACAACCTGCTGACCTTCGGCTCCAACGGCCGCATCTATTCGGTATCGGTAGCGACCTTGCCGAACGCGCGCGGCGACGGCGTGCCGATCACGACCCTGATCGACCTGGCCAACGGCAGCAGCGTCATGCATTATTTCGCCGGCCCGTCCGACCTGGTACTGCTGCTGGCAAGCTCCGGCGGCTACGGCTTCACCGCCAAGATCGGCGACATGCTGAGCCGGGTCAAGGCCGGCAAGTCCTATGTCACGCTGGATGAGGGCGACCTGCCCTTGCCGCCGCAGGCGCTGAGCGCCAATGTCAGCGCCATCGCCTGCCTGTCGGAAAAAGGCCGCCTGCTGGTGTTCGGCCTGGACGAATGCAAGTCGCTCAGCAACGGCGGCCGCGGCGTGATCCTGATGGAATTGGAAGACAAGGAAAAACTGCTGGCGGCGCAACCGATCAGCCAGCGCGGCGTGCTGGTATCCGGCATCGGCCGCGGCGGCAAGGCGCAACAGGTAACTCTGTCTGCATCAGGACTGGCGCCGCATATCGGCAAACGCGCCCGCAAAGGGAAGATGCTGGAATCGAAACTCAAGCCGGCGACATTAACACCCGTGACACCATAGCCCTGCAGCCATAAAGCAGCCCGTTCCGCGCCGCTTTATTAAATTAGGGTCAGAGTCGAATTAAAATAATTCGACTCTGACCCTAATTTTTCCCCGGACCTGAAAATAAAAAAGCCAACTTCATTCAAGTCGGCTTTTTTTGTTTGCATCAAATTACTGCAGCGCAAGCTGCGCGAAGACTATTGCATGGAAATCAAAGCTTCGAAGCAATCAGCTTGCCCAGCCTCTCTATCCCTTCACGTATTTTTGCCGGCGGCACGGTCACGAAACTCAGGCGCAAGGTATGTTGTTCCGGCGTATTGCCGTAGAACGGGCCGCCCGGCACGAACGCCACGTGCTGCTCCACCGCTTCCGCCAGCAGCTTGACGCTGTCGATATGCTTGGGCAAGGTGACCCAGATGAACATGCCGCCTTCCGGCTTGGTCCAGCTGGTGCCGGCTGGGAAATAGGTCTTCAGCGCATCCAGCATGGCGTCGCACTGGTCCGAATACAGTTTGCGGATGGTCGGGATATGCTGGTCGAGGAAACCGTCCTTGATGGTTTCGTACACCACCATTTGCGTCAGCTGCGCGGTATGCAGGTCGGTCGCCTGCTTGGCCTGTTCCAGCTTTTCGATCAGGGGCCGCGGCGCTACCACATAGCCCAGGCGGATTCCCGGCGTCAGGATCTTGGAAAAGGACCCCATGTAGATCACCCCGCCCGGGTTCATGCTCAGCATCTTCGGCAGCGGTTCGGCGCGATAGCTGAGGGCGCCGTAAGGATCATCCTCGATCAGCGGCAAGCCGAGCCGTGCGCAGATATCGACCAGCGCGTGGCGGCGTTCCACCGACAAGGTGCGGCCCGTAGGATTCTGGAAATTCGGCAGCGCATACAGCATGCGCGCGCCCTGCCCCAGGGTCGCCACGGTTTCCGGGATCAGACCGCCTTCGTCGCTAGGGACCGAGACGAACTCGGGGCCATACAGGGAAAACGCCTGCAGGGCGCCCAGGTAGCTTGGCGTTTCCACCAGCACCTTGCTGTCTTCATCGATCAGCACCTTGCCCAGCAAATCCAGGCCTTGCTGCGAACCGGAAGTCATCATGACCTGGTTCGCCATGATCTTGGCGCCGTCGGTCGACAGCGAATTGGCTACCCATTCGCGCAGCGGGCCATAACCGTCGGTCGGGCCGTATTGCAAGGCAACCTTGCCTTGCTCCGACAATATTTTGTCGAACGCCACTTTCAACTGCTCGACCGGGAAAGTCGCAGGCGAAGGCAGGCCGCCGGCGAAGGAAATGATTTCCGGACGCATGGTGATCTTCAGGATTTCGCGGATGGCCGAGCTTTGCAGTTTCTGCGCGCGCTGCGAAAAATGCCATTGCAGCGGGGTGGGATTTTCGATTTTCATACTATTCTCTTCAAGTGATCTATTTTAAGAGGCCGCCGTCAAGCGCCCAGCCAAGGCCGGACGCGGATTGCAGCAGCCTGCGGTTTTTATGATCTGCCGTCTCCTGGGCTGGCAGCGGATGGCGCTGCCAGGACTACGCCGCGGACTACTCTATTTCAGCAATCATTTCAATTTCCACGCAGGCGCCCAACGGCAGCTGTGCTACGCCGAATGCGGAACGGGCATGTTTGCCCTGCTCGCCGAATACTTCGCCGATCAGTTCGGAGGCGCCGTTGGTAACCAGGTGCTGCTCCGTGAAATCAGGCGTCGAATTGACCAGGCTCATCAACTTGACGACGCGCTTGACGCGCTTCAGGTCGCCGCCGCATGCTGCTTGCAGGGTGGCGATCAGGTCGATGGCGATGCCGCGCGCGGCCAGCTTGGCTTCTTCGGTAGTGGCGTCCTTGCCCAGTTGGCCGACCCAGATCTTGCCGTCTTTCTTGGACAAGTGACCGGACAGGTAAACCGTGTTGCCGCTTTGGGCGTACATCACATAAGCGGCAGCAGGTGCGGCAACCGCAGGCAATGTGATATTCAGGGCTTGCAACTTTTCATATACAGACATCTGACACTCCGAAAAAAATCATTTGCCCGCGCTTTTGGCGCCAGCAGCAATGACGGGATAAATGGGATACAGCCGGCTGGCGCCCCGCCAAATTCCGGCCAATACGGGATTATCTCACTCCAGCGCCCAAATTGCGAAATGTGGCTTGGTATTTTGACAGCTGCGTTTGCTTCCTGCGTTTGTCACCTACCTGGCTTGCCGCCGCACCGCTGTCTTGCGGCCGAACGCCACCACCACCAGCACCGCCAGCGCAAACAGCAGGTTGCCGGCTTCCAGGGTCTCGCCCAGAAGCAGTGTCGCCCCCAGCATGGTCAGGAAAGGCTGTAGTAGTTGCACCTGACCAACTCGCGCTATGCCGCCCAAGGCCAGGCCCTTGTACCAAAACAAGAAGCCGATGAACATCGAAAACACCGACACGTAGGCAAATCCCAGCCAGGCCTTGGGCGAAGCGCTGACGCCGTAACGCCATCCCAGCCAGACGGTGACCGGCAGTAGGAGCGGCAGGGAAAGCAGCAGCGCCCAGGCGATCACCTGTTGTCCGCCCATGGTTTGCGACAGGCGTCCGCCTTCCGCATAACCCATGGCCGCGGCCAGCACCGCCGCCAGCAGGGCCAGGTCGGCAGGCTGCAAACCGCCGCCGCCTTGGTTCAATGCAAAAACGACAACGATAGCGCTGCCGATCACCGCGGCGATCCAGAACCCGGTCGAGGGCCGCTCGCCAAAGCGCAACGCGCCGAACAAGGCTGTCGCCAGCGGCAGGATGCCGAGCACGATGGCGCCATGCGCAGCCGGCACATAACGCATCGCCACCGATGAAAACACAGGAAATCCAACCACCACGCCCAGCGCCGTCAGCGCCAGGGGTTTCCACTGCGCGGCGGTCGGCAGCTTGGCTTTCAGCTTCCACAACAGCAGCATGGAACACAGCGCAGCAACCACTGCCCGGCCGAGCGCCACGAACACCGGATTCAGTTCCGCCACCGCCATGCGGGTAAACGGCAGGGTCAGGCTGAACAGCGCTACCCCGGCCAGCCCCAGCCACATGCCTTTGGATTCATCCGTCATGGCGCCGGTCCTTGCGATCAAAGCCAAATCGAGACTGCCGAATAAATTGTCAGCAGCACCATCACCGTACAAAACACACGCTGCCACAAGGGCTGCGCCAGGTAGCGCCGCAACACCGAACCGGCGCCGGCCCAGGCGCTTACGCATGGCAGGTTGATGACGCAGAACACCAGGCAGTAGATGGCGATCGATAGCCAGATAGGCTCCAGCGGCGGCAGGAACGCCGAGGCGCTGGTGATGGCCATGATCCAGGCTTTCGGGTTGGCTGCCTGGAATGCCGACGCGCCGAGGAAGGTCATCGGCTTGTGGTTGCCGCCGGCTTCCGATTTGAACGACATGTTGCGCAGCTTCCAGGCCAGGTACAGCAGATAGGCCGAACCCAGTGTCTTCAGGATCACATGGCTGGCCGGCAAGGCCAGCACCAGGCTGCCGATGCCGGCCGCGCACAGCACCAGCATGACGCCGAAGCCGAAGGTCACCCCGAGCATGTGCGGGATGGTGCGGTTGAAGCCGAACATGATGCCGGACGAAGTCAGCATGATGTTGTTCGGGCCTGGCGTGATCGACGACACGAAGGCGAACACCGCGAGCGGCAGCAAGGAAGCCAGCATCATGACACGCTGGTGGCCGGATGGAAGCCAGGGCCGCGCAAGCGCGCCAGCAGCGCCCGCAGGATGCCCGGCCTGCCATGGTGGCGCTGCGGCAAGCCGCTAAGGCTGATGCGGCTGTTGCCCGGATCGGCTTCCACCACCACCATCCGCCCCGGCAGCAAGGCCAGCGAACGGCCGGCGCGCAGCCAGTGATCTTCCGGCTGGCCTTCAAAAGTCACCCAGACGCGGCCGCTGACCACTTTCAGGATCAACTGCTGTTCGGTCACGCCGGACAGCACGGCGCCGCCCGACAAGGTATGAGACTGTTGCTTGAATAGTGTTTGCATGACGGACTCGCTTCCGGATTTGCAGCATTGAAGATTTAGGTCTATGCTAAGCCAATAAACCAATACAGTACCAATACAGTTAACCAAGTAATTTCTGACATTGTCCCGGCCGAATCACCAATACAGTAACCAGCACAGTGACCAACACAGTCCCTCCCCGCAAGCTGAGCAATGGCCAGTTGCCCCAGCCACCATCCGCCCCGCAGCCGCTGTCGCGCGACAGCGATACCTCGCTGGTCGAGCAGATCGTGCGCAGCATCGAGTCCCGCATCAGCGACCGCCTGCTGCGCAGCGGCGCGCGCATGCCATCGATCCGCCAGTTTGCCGACAGCCACAGCGTCTCGCGCTTCACGGTGGTGGAAGCCTACGACCGGCTGGTGGCCAAGGGTTGCCTGGAGTCGCGCCGCGGCTCAGGCTTTTATGTGCGCGAGCGTTCGCCGCTGCTGGCCGAACGCGGCAGCAATGCCGCCAGCGCTACAGGAAACCATCAACAGCCGCAACTGATCGATGTGGTCTGGCTGGTGCGCAATATGCACCAGCAGGCGCCGAACAAGAAAATGCCCGGCTCCGGCATGTTTCCCAGCGAATGGCTGGACGCCGACCTGATCGCCAACGCCCTGCGCAGCATCAGCCGGCAGAATCCGGCGCAATTGCTCTCCTACGGCATCCCGCAAGGTTTCTTGCCGCTGCGCCAGCAATTGCAGCTGAAGATGGCGGAACTGGAAATCGCCGCCACGCCGGAACAGTTTGTCACAACGACAGGCGTGACCCAGGGACTGGATCTGGTGGCGCGTCACTTTACTCAGCCCGGCGACGTCATCCTGGTCGACGACCCGTCCTGGTTCCTGATGTTTGCTTCGTTCGCCGCGCTGGGCGCCAAGGTGGTCGGCGTGCCGCGCCTGGCCGACGGCCCCGACATGGTCAAGCTGGCAGAACTGGTGGCGCTGCACAAGCCCAAGCTGTACGTACTGGTGTCGGTATTGCACAACCCGACCTCGACCTCGCTGTCGGCAGCCAAGGCATTCCAGATCCTCAAGCTGGCCGAAGAGCATGATTTCATGATCGTCGAGGACGATATCTATTGCGACATGCATCCCGGCTCGGCGGTGCAGCCGGCCACCCGCATTGCCTCGCTCGACCAGCTCAATCGCGTGATCTACATGGGCGGCTTTTCGAAGACGCTCTCGCCCAACCTGCGCTCCGGTTTCATCGCCACCTCGCTTGAACTGGCCCAGCACTTTGCCGACCGCAAGATGATGACCAACCTGACCAGCGCCGAAGTCGGCGAGCGGGTGGTCTATAAAATCCTCTCTGAAGGCCATTACCGCAAGCACCTGGACCGCTTGCGCAGCAAGCTCGACAGCGTGCGCGACCGCACCATCCGGCAGATGGAAAGGATAGGCATGACGGTCGACATCAGCACCCCGGCCGGCATCTTTGTCTGGGCCGATACCGGCCACGACACCAACGTGATGGCGGAAAAAGCCCTGGCCGAGGGCTTCCTGCTGGCGCCCGGCGCCCTGTTCTCGCCCAGCCAGCTGCCCTCCTCGCGCATGCGGATCAACGTGGCGGCGATGTCGGATCCGGCCATCTGGCGCTTCCTGGAAAAGGAATGTGGCAAGTGAGCGTGACAAATAAGTGTGACAAATAAGCAAGCCCGGCAGCCGCCAGGCAATCAGCTCTTGTAAAATCCGGATTGCTCCCCATTTTTTGACCAATGCACAGGATGAAAGCGGAGCCAGTCCGGCCACCTTGCCTTTTTATCGCTGATTTTTATCGTTTTGACATCACCTTTTCTACGTTTATATAGAGGAAACAATGGCCGTATCCGAAAAGCAAACCCTTGGTTTTCAGGCAGAAGTAAAGCAGCTGCTGCAATTGATGATCCACTCGCTGTATTCGAACAAGGAAATTTTCCTGCGCGAGCTGGTTTCCAATGCATCCGATGCCGCCGACAAGCTGCGCTTTGAGGCGATCAACAACGGCGCCTTGTTCGAGAATGACCCTGAACTGAAGATCAAGGTCGCTTTCGACAAGGCCGCGCGTACCATCACCATCTCGGACAACGGCATCGGCATGAGCCGCGATGAAGCCATCTCGCACCTGGGCACCATCGCCAAATCCGGCACCAAGGAATTCTTCTCGAAACTGTCGGGCGACCAGCAAAAAGATGCGGCGCTGATCGGCCAGTTCGGCGTCGGCTTCTACTCTGCCTTCATCATCGCCGACAAGATCACGGTCGACACCCGCCGCGCAGGCGCCGGCGCCACCGAAGGCGTGCGCTGGGAATCCGCCGGCGCCGGCGATTTCAGCATCGAAGCGATCGACAAGCCATCACGCGGCACCGACATCACCCTGCACCTGCGCGAAGGCGAAGACGAATACCTGTCGGCCTGGAAGCTGAAATCCATCATCCGCAAATACTCCGACCATATCTCGCTGCCGATCGTGATGCAGAAAGAAGAATGGGACGAAGAAAAGAAAGAAACCGTCGTCAAGGACGAGTTCGAGACTGTCAACCAGGCCAGCGCGCTGTGGGCCCGCAGCAAATCCGACATCACTGAAGAACAGTACGTCGAGTTCTACAAGCACGTCTCGCACGATTTCGAAGCGCCGCTGACCTACACCCACAACCGGGTCGAAGGCCGCAGCGAATACACCCAGCTGCTGTACGTGCCAAGCCGCGCCCCGTTCGATCTGTGGGACCGCAACAAGCGCGGCGGCATCAAGCTGTATATCAAGCGCGTCTTCATCATGGACGACGCCGAGCAGCTGATGCCGGTCTACCTGCGCTTCGTCAAGGGCGTGATCGATTCCAGCGACCTGCCGCTCAACGTCTCGCGTGAAATCCTGCAGGAATCGCGCGATGTGCGCGTGATCCGCGAAGGCTCGACCAAGCGCGTGCTGGGCTTGCTGGAAGAACTGGCCAACAGCGACGACCAGGCGCAAAAGGACAAGTACGCCAGCTTCTGGAAGGAATTCGGCCAGGTCCTGAAAGAAGGCATAGGCGAAGACGCCGGCAACAAGGAAAGAATCGCCAAGCTGCTGCGTTTTGCTTCGACCAGCAATGACGGCGAGGCCCAGACCGTTTCTTTCGCCGACTATATCGGCCGCATGAAAGAAGGTCAGGACAAGATTTATTACGCTACCGGCGAAACCTTTGCCGCCGCCAAGAACAGCCCGCACCTGGAAATCTTCCGCAAGAAAGGTGTTGAAGTCCTGCTGCTGACCGACCGCGTCGACGAATGGATGCTGTCCTTCCTGCAGGATTTCGAAGGCAAGGAACTGGCGTCGGTCGCCAAGGGCGGCCTCGATCTCGGCACACTGGAAGATGAAGCCGAGAAGAAGCAGCACGAAGAAACCGAAACCCAGTTCAAGGAGCTGGTTGAAAAGATGAAGGGCGCGCTGGCCGACAAAGCCAAGGATGTGCGCGTCACCTTCCGCCTGACCGATTCGCCGGCCTGTCTGGTGGCGGACGAGAACGAGTTGTCGGGCAATCTGCTGCGCATGCTCAAGGCCGCCGGCCAGGAAGCGCCGGACTCCAAGCCTATCCTGGAAATCAACCCGGACCATCCGCTGGTGCAGCGCCTGAAGTACGAAGAAGCCAAGTTCGGCGACTGGTCGCACATCCTGTTCGACCAGGCCCTGCTGGCGGAAGGCGGCGCCCTGGCGGATCCGGCCGGTTTCGTCAAGCGTTTGAATGAAATGCTGCTGGGCATGACCGGCAAGTAATTCCAGGCCGGTTTGCCGCCTGCTCCGCAGGACATGCATCAAGGCTGCCAGGCAGATTGTCTGGCAGCCCTTTTCTTTACGGCCGGCGGGTCTTACGGCGCGACGTCGAACTCACCGACAAAGACCGTATCCTGCCGATCCTTCAGGCGCAGCGTCACCATTTGTTCCTTCTGCCGGGGTGTGCCGAACGCGGTAGTCAGCTTGACCTGCAGAGTGGTGTCGCCGGCAATCAGCTGCTGGCTGTTGCCGTAGTAATTGGTTTCTATCTTGTACTTGCCCGGTTTTGCCTTGCGCAGCGAAAATTCCTCCGGCCCGTAGCCCTGCGTGAAATCGCGCGACATCCGGCCGCCCTGATGCGTCAACGGATAACCGTAGAAGCATTTTTCACCGTTCGGATCCGTCACCCACAGATCCATGTCGGAATTATCGGCATCCCAGGTCATCGCTACCCGCAAATCGAGCGGCATGTTTTTCAGAAAACGTGGATCGATCCGGCTGGTGTCGAGCGCAACGCCGGCAGTCGCCACGATCTGGTTCAGCTCTGCCAGGGCAATCGTTTCGATTTCCGGAAAGCGTGCATCCCACGGCCGCTGCACTACTTCGTACAACTGGTCGATCGCTTGCTGGTACTGCTTGTCGGCTGCATATGCCAGCCCAAGATCGCGGAACGATTGCGGCTCTTCCTCGGCCAGCTGCCTGACCTTTTCAAACACCGGGATAGCCAGCTGCGGGGCGCCGGCCTGCAGCAGGCGGTAGCCGAGTATGCGCAGCACGGCGCGGTTTTCCAGGTCCATCTCCGCCAGGTTGGACAAGACACGCAGCGCCAGGTCACGCTGCCCCTTCTCCAGCAAGATATCGGCGGCATCGAGGAAGAAGGCGCTGCTGTTGGCGTAGCCCGGCTTTTCGTCGAGATAGATGGCATACACGGTATCCGCCGTCGCCGCCTTCAGACGATCGATATAAGGCGCATTGGCGCTCCATTTCTGCAGCGCTACGCTGATTTGCGGCGCTGCGGTCGCAGTCCCGTTGCCAGCAACCGATTTTGACGAATAGTTTTCCCTTGCTTCAAATGCCCGCTGCAGCCCGGCAACTGGAGCCGGCGCTGGCGGCGGCATCGGTGCAGCCGCCACCGGCGCCGCCAGTTCTGGTGCCGATGCACTCTGCAACGGCACCCCGGCACCTGGCCGACGATCGCTGCGGACAGCTTCCGGCGTTACTTTCTTGGGCTTAGGCATGTCGTCTTTAGAAAAATCCCTCTCCCACCAGGCAGTCTTGCGCTGAAACTGCTGCAGCACGTTTTCCATATGCCGGCTACGCGTCTGCCTGAGGTCGCCGTCACGCAGTTTCTTCAACTGATTGAACGCTGCCTGATATTCTTGCGGCGGGACGACGTCATAGCGTACGTAATCGTCAAGGCGTTCAAGCACGATCAATGAAGTTTCGCGGGTCGCCAAGCCAAATTGCTGCCCGATGCGGCGGATCTCGGCACGATGCAAGTCACGATTGGCTTCCAGTTCGCGCAAGCGGTATCCGGCCCACAGGTAGGCTGCCAGCGGATGCGCAGGCGCCGTTGCCGAGAGCGGGATGAGCGTGGTTGTCAGCCGGCCGTTTTGCCGCGTAGTGAGCGTAAGCTGGGCTTCCGGATTACGTAAACGCCCGGCGACGCGGAGAATGCCGTTTTTGGCATCATGCGATTCGATTTGCAAATCGCCGGCGCCGGCCGCTGTCAGCGTTTCCACGTGCGCCGATTCGCTCAGCAAGGCTTGCGTCGCCGCAGCTACGGATTGCGCCGAAACCTGTACCAAGCGGCCGCCGGTATTTTCCGCCCAGGCAGACAGCAGGCTGGCGTCGGCCGCCAGCGCCGAGTTCAAGGCGTACAGGCGCTGACCTGCAGCAAGCTTGGGGAAAACCGCATTACCGTAATTGCTCAAACCATCGCTCACCAGCAGGTATTCGCCGACATCCGCCTCCTGTTTCCAGTCGCCCAAAGCACTGGCGCCATCGTAGGCGGTATTCTGCAAGGCCTGGCGCAAGGCGCTCCAGTTGCCGTTGGCGATATGGAAGGACTGCTCCGGCTCCGGCCTGTCGCGCAAGCGGGTCAAACGCACTTCTGCATTGCCGGCTGCCTTGAAATAACGATCGAGAACGGCAAATTCCGCATCATGATCGCGCCCCGCACCGGAGCCCGAACTATCCCACAACAAGCCGATCACTTTGGGCAAGCTACGCGCCGTGTGCGTCTCGGCCACCGGTATTTCAGTGACAAACCACATACCGTCATCGCGCAGCTGGGTGTAAGTCTGCGGCTTTTCGCTGGCAGGTATCAGCAGATTGAGCATGCCGCTGGCGGCAAATCCGCTTTTATTGACATGCATCTGGTACTGTTCGCCGGTGCGCACCAGGCCAATCGCGCCCAGGCTGCCGCTGGCCTGCGGCGCGGCCATGGCGCCGTGCACGTTCAGCGTCAGATCGAAATCGCGCATGCGGTCGCCGTAAGCCAGCGGCAAGCGGTACTGCCAGTTCTTGCCCTGGCGCGCCAGCGGCTCCACGTATTTGATCTCAACCGTGCGCGTACCGTTGGCTGGAATCGGATAGATCCGCAATTTGAAATTATTGCCCTGGGTAGCTTCCAGCAAGCCCGGATCGACCCGGCGTCGTTCGATTGCTTCGAATATCTGACGTCCCTTGGCTTTTTCAACCGGCACGGCAGGCCGCTGCCGCCCTTCGACATCTAGCGAAAAACCGACGATCTGCTGGCCTTCGAGCAAAGGAAATTGCAGCTGCCCCTCAAGCAAGCGCCGGTTCGGATTGAAGAACACCATCTGCACCGTAGTCTGCGCCATGCCGCCGCTGATCTCGCCGCTGACCTGCAGGCTTTGCAGCACAATCGGTTGTTCCGCTCCGTTAGCGACGATCAGCCGCGGCGGCACCACCGTCCGCGCCTGCGCCATGGGAAGTAGAAACAGCAGCGCGCATAGTGCGGCCAACAAGCCTCGTAACATATTATTCTCCGTTTATGCCGATACGCCGGCTTGTGATATGAAACGAAGCAGTTTCTAAAACGGGGTTAAATCCGCAAAAAAATTCTGGTTCAGGAAAAAATGGCTGACAGGCAAGCATTCATAGGCTTATTGCTTTCTTGCACGGCACAAGTCACAATCGGCGCTACCGCCCTGCCGGGCAGAGAAACTGCCGCCTATCCGCCATGCCCGCCGAACCCTCCGATGAATCGCTGATGCTCAATTACCGCGACGGTGATCTGGCTGCGTTCAGGGAGCTGTACCGGCGCCATAGCCAGGGCTTGTACAGATTCATTGCCTGGCGTTCGCCGCGCCGCGACTGGGTCGACGAGATCGCGCAAGACAGCTGGGCCGGCCTGCACCATGCACGCGCCGGCTATCAGCCGGAATCGCTGTTCCGGACTTACCTGTTCCAGATCGCACGCAATCGCCTGATTGATCTGCTGCGCCAACAGCAAACCTTGCTGGCCAGCGAAATGGGGCAGGACGGCGATGAACAGACGGCGTTCGATTACCTGGCCGAAACAGCGCAGGAAACGCTTTCACCCGAAGCCCTGCTGGAAAACCGGGAGCGCATCGCCAGGCTGCACACGGCGATACGGCTGCTGCCAGGAGAACAGAAAGAGGTTTTGATCTTGCAGCAATTTAACGGCATGAGCCTGGCAGAGATCGCACTGATTGTCGCCGCGCCGGAAGAGACCATCAAGAGCCGGTTACGCTATGCCATGCGCAAATTGCGGCAACAACTGACACCAGACCTGGATTCCAGCGAGGAGGCGGCATGACATCTGAAGACAGGCGGCTGGACGACGCCGAATTCGAGGCCTTCCTGCAAGGCCATGGCGAACTGGCGCGCCAGTTGCAGGGACTGCCGCAGCCTGCGCCTTCCGCTGCGCTGGACGCCGCCATCCTGGCGCAGGCCGAAACCATGCTCAAAACGGAAACGCCGCTGCAGCAGGCGGCCAATGACGCCTTGTCCGGCAAACCCGGCAAGGCGGCCAAACCGCGCTTCTTGATGCGCTGGTCAACCCAACTAGGCATGGCTGCTTGCATGGTGCTGGCGGTGCTGGTCACTTTGCGCTGGCAGACAGAGCCGGCGACGCAGTCTTACGATACGGCCCCCCAAGCCGAACCGGCGCCACCGCCTGCCGCGCCAGCAGCGGCGCCAGCGCCGTCAGTAAAGTCAGTGGAGCCGGTTGAAAAGAAAGCCCAGGCAAAGCCGGACCTGGCGCGCCCCAAAGCCGCTGCCCGCAGCGCGCCGCCGGCAGCAAAAGCTGCGCCGGAAGCGAAGTCACCAACCCAGGCCCAGGATACGCAAGCCGCACCTGCTCCGACGCCAGCGCCCATTGCAGGTAGAGAAAACTACGCCGTTTCGCCATCGCAGTTGGCAAATCCGGAAAACCTGCCGTCGAAAGCCCGGGCAATCATTGTGCCGCGGGCGGCGGTCACGGCCAGTCAGCCATCAGCGATTGCAGATCCCGCAGCGGCGTACTCGCCTGCTCCGGCGCCGATAGTTGCGCCACCGGCTCCAACATACTCGTCGGCTCCTGCCCCGGCGATAGCGTCTGGCGCCACTGCTGCTGCAGCGCCAACGGAATCGGAATCGGCGTCCGTCGCCACCCAACCGGGAAAACCGGAATCGCCCGCACGAGCCGAGGCGTGGCTGTCAGTGATTGATCAAATGCTGAAGGCAGGCTTGCGCCAGGATGCGCTGGAAGAATGGGAGAAATTCAGGCATGCCTATCCCGGCTATCCGGTACCGGAAAAATTGCGCGCGCAGATCAGGCTGCAGCAGAAATAGAGACGACGCAGAACATGCATGCCGAGCTAGCCGGCTTTCATAAAATGAATATCGCATCAGGATCGACCGAACGCCAGAACTCTTGCATTCCACGGTTGGCCTTTGCCCCTTTGCGGGACTCGCTGATCACATTGCTATTCAACAGAGGCACGCTTTACTCCTGAATTTATTCTCGGAGTTTGCGCGCGTCGAAGTCCTTGTCTTCCCCGACATTCGGCATGCTCAATAAAAATTCCACCAGCGAGCGCCGCTGCGGGCGCTGCAGCGCTGCCCGCAGGATTTCCCTGTGTTCGGATTCGGCACTGCGGCCATGCGCAGCAGCCTGTTGTTTGAGTGCCAGAGTGAGTTCTTCTTCCAGGTTTCTAACCACCAGGTTTGTAGCCATAGCAGCTCCTTGAAATTGATTGCAACGCTATCAATTTGGCGAATTTCTGCAATCAATGCAGGCATCCTGCCGACCATTAGTTGGTTTTTAACAAATAATATGCGCCTATCGGACGGCGCAGTCGTGGACAAGAAGAAAATTACTTGAATGCTTATGAAAAAAGCCGGGAGACAAATTGTCTCCCGGCTTTTACCAAAAGGCCTCAACCGATACCTCAGGCGACTTGCTTTTCCTGGCTTACCTGCTTACGACCGACAAGATGCGCCAGCATGTCGTCAACCATCTCGCTCAGGCTATACGCCGGACGCCATGCCCAGTCTTGACGTGCACTGGCATCGTCAATCGAACGCGGCCACGCATCGGCGATTGCCTGGCGGAAGTCCGGCTTGTAAGCGGCCTGGAAAGTTGGCACACGCTGCTGGATGATGGCCACCAGCTCGCGCGGCGAAAAACTCCACGCCGCCAGATTGTATGAGCCGGCCGTCTTGAGATTCTCTTTCGGCGCACTCATCAGTTCAATGGTGGCGCGCACAGCGTCAGGCATGTACATCATCGGCAATGTGCTTTCTTCACCCAGGAAACTGGTGAAGCCGCTGCCTTCAGCCGCGGAAAACAATGCCTGGATGGCGTAGTCGGTTGTACCGCCGCCGGGTTCCGCCGAATAGCTGATCAGGCCCGGATAACGCAAGCTGCGGATATCCATGCCGTATTTTTCCGCATACCAGGTGCACCAATGTTCGCCGGCCAGCTTCGAGATGCCGTAGACAGTCTTCGGATCCATAGGGCCGACCTGCGGCGCATTGTCGCGCGGGGTCGAAGGGCCGAATGCCGCGATCGAACTGGGCCAGAACACTTTCGACAATTTGGCCTGGCGCGCCACTTCCAGCACGTTCAGCAAGCCCGTCATGTTCAGGTTCCAGGCCCACTCCGGATGCTCTTCGCCTTTGGCGGACAAGGCCGCCGCCAGGTGATAGATTTCACCGATGTCGTGTTGCTGCACCACCTCCGCCAAATGCTTGGCGTCGGTCACATCCAGTTTTTCGTAAGCCAGTTCCTGATGCCGGCCAAGCGCCTGTATATCGCTCGCGACAACCTGTTTTGCGCCATGCAGCTTGACCAGTGCGGTCGTCAATTCGGTGCCGATCTGGCCGTTGGCGCCGATTACCAATATTTTTTTCATCTCTTGTCTCTTCAGTTCTGCTCTTCAGTTCTTCACCAGGCCCAGCTCTTCGCCGGCCTGCCGGAATATGCGCACGGCGCGTTGCAGCGTTGCTTCGTCATGGACCGCCGACATCTGCACCCGGATCCGCGCCTGTCCTTGCGGCACCACCGGATAAAAGAAACCGACCGCGTACACGCCCAGCTCGTAGAGGCGGCGCGACAGGTTCTGCGCGACCACGGCGTCGTACACCATCAGCGGCACGATCGGGTGGGTCCCAGGTTTGATCTCGAAACCGGCTTCAGTGATGGCTTTGCGGAAATAGACGGTGTTGCGCTCCAGGCGGTCGCGCAGCTCGGTAGACGCTTCCAGCAGGTTGAGCGCCTCGATAGAAGCGCCGACGATCGCCGGCATCAGGGTGTTCGAAAACAGGTAGGGCCGGGAGCGTTGCCGCAGCAGGTCGATCACCTCGCGCCGGCCCGCAGTGAAGCCACCGCTGGCCCCGCCCAGGGCTTTGCCAAGGGTGCCGGTAATGACGTCGACCTTGCCGAAGATGCCGCGCGCTTCATGCGTACCGCGTCCGCGTGCACCCATGAAGCCGGTGGCGTGGCAGTCGTCGACGCCGAGCAAGGCGCCGTATTGGTCGCACAGCTGGCGGATCACATCAAGCTGCGCCACGGTGCCGTCCATCGAAAACACGCCGTCGGTAAACACCATGGAAAAACGGGCGTTGTCGGCCTTGGCCTGTTTCAGGCAGCGCTCCAGGTCTTCCATGTCGTTGTGGGCGTAACGATAGCGTTTCGCCTTGCACAGGCGGACGCCGTCGATGATAGAAGCGTGGTTGAGCGCATCGCTGATGATCGCGTCCTGCTCGCCCAGCAAGGGCTCGAACAAGCCGCCGTTGGCGTCGAACGCCGCGGCGTACAGGATGCAGTCCTCGGTGCCCAGGAACGTCGCCAGGCGCTGTTCCAGTTCGCGATGGATATCTTGCGTGCCGCAGATGAAACGTACCGAGCTCAGGCCGAAACCATGGCTGTCCAGGGCCGCGTGGGCGGCCTTGATCAAGGCCGGGTGCGAAGACAATCCGAGGTAATTGTTGGCGCACAGGTTGATCAATTCACCGCTGGCGGTATTGATCTTGCCGCCCTGCGGGCCAAGGATCAGGCGCTCGCTTTTCAGCAGGCCGGCGGCCTCGATCCCGGCCAGCTCGTCGCGCAAGTGGCCATAGAAGCCGGCAGCGCCTGCCTGGGTAGTGATGTCTTGTGTCATTGTCTGCCTCGATCTTATATAATATATTGCTTCAATTCGATATATCGAACAAGAATTCCACGATAATGCACAAAAACGAGGTTGTCAACCAGATGAGCAGCAATTCAGGAAAAAATTTGGAGGATGCACCGCCCAAGGTCGGCGATACCTTGGTCAAGCTGCGCCAGGCCGACGGGCTGTCGCTGGATGCCTTATCGAAACGCGCCGGCGTCTCCAAGTCCATGCTATCGCAAATCGAGCGTAACCAGGCCAATCCCACGGTTGCCGTGGTGTGGCGCCTGGCCAACGCCCTCGGCGTGCCGATCTCGCTGCTGGTGGACGGCAACCAGCCGGTCGCGGCCTCGATTGAAACCTTGCCCAGCCACGCCACGCCTTCGCTGCGCTCGCGCGACGGCCATTGCGTGCTGCGCATCCTGGGGCCGATCGAACTGGCCGGTCAGTTCGAATGGTACGAACTGTCGGTCGAACCCGGCGGCTGCCTCGACTCGGAGGCGCACGAACCGGCTTCGCGCGAACACCTGACGGTCTTGTCCGGCATGCTGGAAGTCCAGAGCGGCAGCAACATCACCAAGATCAAGGTCGGCGAAACGGCGCGCTATGCGGCGGACCGCCCGCACTACATCAAGAATGTCGGCAAGAATGCTGCCAGCGCGCTGCTGGTGGTGATCCATAACGGCGGCCAGTAGCAGGCAAATAAGCAGTCCCGCCCGCACAATAAAAAAGGCTGGAAGACATGATTGTCTTCCAGCCTTTTTGACTTTACAGCCGCTTGCTCCGGCTGTTAGTGGGTTACCCGGGTAACGCCGCCTGAAGACAGCAAACGCACGCGGTCGCCAACGTTGAAACGCTCGTCGGCATCCTGGGTAATAGCACGCAATTCGCCGTTGCTCAGGCGCACGGTGATTTCCAGGCCTGGACGCTGATTCAGGTTGTTTTCCACCTGGTTGCCGGCAATCCCGCCGAGCACCGCGCCGACCACGCCGGCTGCAATCGATCCGTTGCCTTTGCCGATCAGCGAACCGGCGCCTACCGCGCCAAGCGCGCCGCCAGCCAAGGTGCCGGCGCCGCCGCCGGTGTTCTTGTCGATAGTGACCGGACGCACCGAATCAACCACCGCCATGCGCACCGATTGCTCGCCCTGGGCTTGGTGGCTGGTATATACATTTGCCGAATTCGGCGTTACAGCGCAACCGCTCAAGGCCACCAGGGCCGCGACTACGATCAGGTTCTTCATTCTTGATAACTCCATCATAAATTGCTCTTACACAAAAATTGCCGCATGACCCGCGAAGCGCACCGACAGAGGGGTTGCCCGGGTACGGCGCCGTTACTTGCAGCGTTGGACAGTGAATCAGTGGATCAGGTTTTCGCCAATTCTGCTCATTTTATCAATTTTTCACAGGCAACTGGGATTTTGCAAAAAAACCATGGTTTTCCGCCCTCGCCGCCAGCCTATCGGCAACCTCAGCGGCCGCCGGCGACATCGATGAATGCGCCGGTCGAATAAGACGCCTCGTCGGACACCAGCCACATGATCGCGCGCGCCACTTCGTCGGCGCTGCCGCCGCGCCGCATCGGCACCGTATCCTTGACCCGGTCGACCCGGCCCGGTTCGCCGCCGCTGGCGTGAATGTCGGTGTAGATCACGCCCGGCCGCACCGCGTTGACGCGGATGCCCTGGCCGGCGACTTCCTTCGCCAGGCCGACCGTCATGGCGTCGATCGCTCCCTTGGAGGCGGCGTAATCGACATATTCGCCCGGACCGCCGAGCTTGGCCGCCATCGACGACAGGTTGACGATGGAGCCGCCTTGGCCGCCGAGGCTGGTAGACATGCGCCGCACCGCTTCGCGGGCGCACAGGAAGCTGCCGACGATGTTGGTGCTGAACACGCGCTGCAAACGCGCCACGTCCATCTCTTCCACCCGCATCTGCCGCTCCAGGATTCCGGCGTTGTTGACCAGGGCGGTCAGCTTGCCGAGTTGCGCATCGACGGTCTGGAACAGGTTCAAGACATCGGCCTCGACGGCAACATCCCCGGCAACCGCCAAGGCTTCGCCGCCGGCTTTGCGGATGGTTTCGACCACCTGCTCGGCGGCGCTGCGGTTATGCACATAATTGACGCATACGGCGTAGCCGCGGGCGGCCGCCAGGTGCGCCGTGGCGGCGCCGATGCCGCGGCTGGCGCCGGTAATCACGATCACTTGTTTCGACATGCTGCCCTCATTCGTATTTGCGGGCATCCTCGATGACTTTGCCGTCATTCGGCAGGCTGCCCGGCGCGACAAATAAAACTTCGCCGCGCAGTTTGGTTATCTCGCGCAGGCTGTCCGCAATCTGTTCCGCGGCCGAGACCGGCGCATCCTGCACCTCGCAATGCAGCGTCATGACATCGTTTGCCATGGCGCCGCTGACCACCAGGCGCGCTTTCAGGACCTGCGGATGGCGCTTCAGCAGCTCGGCCAGCTGCGACGGATGGACGAACATGCCGCGCACCTTGGTCACCTGGTCGGCGCGTCCCATCCAGCCCTTGATGCGGGTATTGGTGCGGCCGCATGGCGAGACGCCTTCCAGCACCGCGGACAAGTCCCCGGTGGCGAACCGTATCAGAGGATAATCGGGGTTGAAAGAAGTCAGCACCACCTCGCCCACTTCGCCGGCGGCAACCGGGTCGCCGCTGCCGGGCCGCACGATTTCCAGGATCAGGTCCTCATCCAGGATCATACCCGGATTGAGGCGGCCGTTGCTGAGCGACTCGTAAGCGATATTGCCGACGTCGGCCGAGGCATACAATTGCAGCACATGCGGCACGCCGTTATCGTGGAACCACTGGCGCAACGATGGCGGCAAGGCTTCGGCGCTGAGCAGCGCCCGTTGCACGGTGCCGATGTCGGCGCCCATCTCGCGCGCCTTTTCGATGATGATCTTGAGGAAAGACGGCGTACCGACGTAGGCATCCGGCCGCAAGGCCGACATCGCCTGGACCTGCAGCTCGGTCTGGCCGATGCCGGCCGGGATCACGGCGCAGCCCAGCTTGCTGGCCGCGCCTTCAACCATGAAGGCGGCCGGCGTGAAATGGTAGGCAAAACAATTCTGTATCAGGTCGCCGGCGCGCAGCCCCAGGGCGCGCATCGGCCGCGCAAAACGCCACCAGTCCTGGCCGTATCCCTCGGGATCGAAAATCGCTCCGGGCGAAACATATAAACGGCGCAACTGACGGTGCGGCGTGGTGTTCAGGCCGCCGAACGGCGGCTGCTGCGCCTGCAGTTCATGCAAATCGGATTTGCGCGTAAGCGGCAATTGCGCCAGCGCGGCACGGTCGCGGATATCGCCGGCGGCTACGCCGTGCAGGATACGGGCCCAGCCGGTTGCAGCCTGCGCCCGCGCGATCAATTGCGGCAAACCGCTCATCAGATCCGCTTCGCGCTGCAATGGATGGCGTTGTTCAAGAAAATCGAGAGTGTCAGACATGGCGGACCTGTGTGCGTTGACGGAAAAACGGCGTAGCGATCAAGTCAGGCCAGCCAGCGCTTGCGGCGTCGATAGAACTTCATGTCGCGGAAATTCTTGCGTCCAGCGCCCGATACTCCCAGGTAGAACTCTTTCACATCCTCGTTGCTGGCCAGCTCGCTGGCGGCGCCTTCCATCACTACCCGGCCGTTTTCCAGGATGTAGCCGAAATCGGCGTAGCGCAGCGCCACCATGGTGTTTTGTTCTGCCAGCAGGAAAGACACGTTTTCCCTGCGGTTCAGGTCCTTGACGATCTCGAAGATCTCCTCCACCACCTGCGGCGCCAGCCCCATCGACGGCTCATCCAGCAGGATCATCGACGGCTTGGCCATCATCGCCCGGCCGATCGCCGTCATCTGCTGCTCGCCGCCGGAGGTATAACCTGACTGCGATTTACGCCGTTCTTTCAGGCGCGGGAAATAATCGTAGATCCGTTCCAGGTCGCGTTTGACCTGGATATTGCTGACCTGGCGCGTATAAGCGCCGGTCAGGAGATTCTCTTCCACCGTCAGATGGCCGAAACAATGGCGCCCTTCCATCACCTGGATCACACCGCGCCTGACCAGGTCGTTCGGCGTCAGGCGGTCGACCCGCTCGCCCTTGTATTCGATGCTGCCTTTGGTGACGTCGCCGCGCTCCGCCGACAGCAGGTTGGAGATCGCTTTCAGCGTCGTGCTTTTGCCGGCGCCGTTGGCTCCAAGCAAAGCAACGATCTTCCCTTCCGGCACCGCCAGCGACACCCCTTTCAGCACCAGGATGACGTGGTCGTAGATCACTTCGATATTGTTGATGTTGAGTGCGGTACCCATGCGTTCCTCGGCTATGCAGTAAAAAACGCCGGCGTCCGTACGGGCGCCGGCGCCGGGACTACTTCATGCAGGCGGGCGTGATGCCTTTTTCTTTTGCGTACTTCGCAGCGGAAGCCTTGAACAGCGGATGGATCAGGTTCTTGTTGCCTTCGATCCAGTCGGATACCAGGACCCACTTGCCGCCGTCCCATTGCTGGATCTTGATCTTGCCCGAACCCTCATGGTTGTCGCAGGACGTCTTGATTTCGGGCAGCAAGCCGGAAGCACCCAGCTGCTGCAGGCGCGCGTTGGTGATGTTGAGGTTTTCCAGCCCCCAGCGTACATCCTCGCCGCTCATCAACTTGCCCTTGCCGTACTTGGCCTGGGCGGTGCGTATCGCTTCCACCGTCGCCAGCGCAGCCGACACACCGCGGTTGTACAGGATCGAACCGATCTTGGCCTTGTCCTGCATGTTGCCCTTGCCGGCGCCGTACACCACCTTCTCGATATCGGCGATCAGCGGCACGCTCTTGCCGGAAACGTTCCAGGTGGCGCTCAGGTAACCCTTGGCGGCATCGCCTGCCGGCACCGTGTCTTCTTCAGAGCCGGCCCACCAGGAGCCGATGATCTTGTCGCGGGCGAATCCGACTTTCTGCGCCGCCTTCAAGGCGGTCTGGTTCATCACGCCCCAACCCCAGAAAATGACGTAGTCCGGGTTTTCCTGGCGGATTTTCAGCCACTGCGCACCCTGCTCGTTGCCGGGATGGGCCACCGGAATCTGCACCAGCTTGAACTTGCCCAATGTCGCCTCGGCTTCCAGCGCTACTATCGGTTCCTTGCCGTAGGCCGAATCGTGGTACAGGAACACGATCTTCTTGCCGGCCAGCGAACCGTTATTCTTGCTCGCCAGGTATTTGACGATTGCCGACACCTGCATCTGGTAGGTCGTCACCAGCGGAAAGGCATACGGGAACACCGAGCCGTCCACCGCATCGGTACGGCCGTAGCCGACCATCAGCAGCGGCACCTTGTCTTCCGCCGTCTTGTCGATCAGCGCATAGGCGATGCCGGTCGCCATGGCGTTGATGGCGGTGCCCTTGGTGACCGGGTTCTTGCCTTTCAGGCGTTCATAACACTCGACACCCTTGGCGTTGTTGTATTCGGTTTCGCATTCTTCCCAGGACAGCTTGACGCCGTTGATGCCGCCTTCCTTCAGGTTGACGTAGCTCAGGTAGTCGATGTAGCCGCCGTAATACGACTGGCCATTGGTGCCATAAGGACCGACCCGATAGCTGGGAATCGCGATGAATTGGTCGCTCGCCTGCGCCATTGCCGGCAAGGCCGGCGCCAGCAGGCTGGCCGCGGCCGCCATGGCAAGCATGATCCGTTTGAGGTTTTTCATTATCTTGTCTCCTTTATTGTGCTAATTACCGTGCTAATCATTGGGACTGAGTGACTGCAAAAAACTGCCGCATCGGTCAATGCGGGAATGGCCACAGGCGCAGTTTTTCCTTGGTGATCTGCCACAGGCGCGCCAGCCCGTGCGGTTCTACAATCAGGAAGAAAATGATCAGGGCGCCGAACAGCATCATCTGGATATGCGACACCGTGGCGTTGGTGAACGGCAGGTGCAGCCAGGTCGCCAGCGGCGGCAAGACGTTGTCCAGGAAAATCGGCAGCAGCAGGATGAAGGCCGAACCGAGGAAAGCGCCAAGGATGCTGCCGACGCCGCCGACGATGATCATGAACAGGATGCGGAACGACAAATCCAGCGAAAAGCCGTCCGGCTCCACCGATCCCAGGTAACAGAAAGCGTACAAGGCGCCGGCGACGCCGCAGAAAAACGAGCTGACGGCAAACGCCAGCAGCTTGGTCTGCATCAGGCGGATGCCGATCACTTCGGCCGCCACGTCCATGTCGCGCACCGCCATCCATGCGCGGCCGGTGGAAGAGCGCACCAGGTTTTTCGCCAGCAGCGCCATGACGCAGACAATCGCCAGCACAAACAGGTATTTCCTGACCGGGCTGTTGATGGCGATGCCGAACAGGTCGATCTTTTGCGCACTGATCACGCCGGAAGAACTGTCGTTGGAAAACCAGGGAAATTTGGTCAGCACCCAGATCACGAAAAATTGCGCGGCCAGCGTCGCCACTGCCAGGTAAAAACCCTTGATCCGCAACGAAGGCAGGCCGAACAGGACGCCGACCGCAGCCGCGCAGCAGCCGGCCAGGATGAAGGACAGCAGGATCGGGATGCCCTCCACCCGCAGCTGGAAATTGTAGGCAGCGTAGGCGCCCACCGCCATGAAGGCAGCCGAACCCAGGGACAGCTGGCCGGCGTAACCGGTCAGTATGTTCAGGCCCAGCGCCGCCAGCGCGAACACCAGGAAAGGAATCAGGATCGCGGAAAACCAGTACTCGCTGCCGATCAGCGGAATGCCGACAAAGGCAACCGCCAGCAGGATGGCCATGCCGATGCGGTCCTGCCGGATCGGAAATATCTGGCTATCCGCGATGTACGAGGTTTTAAACTGTCCGGCCTCACGATAAAACATGGCATTTCTCCGTTCGAATCATCTTGCAGGTTGGCAGGCCGTCACACACGATCAATATGCCGTTCGCCGAACAGCCCCTCCGGCCGCACCAGCAGGAACAGCAGCGCAAACACATACGGGAACCATCCTTCTATGCCGCCGAAATTACCGCCGAACATGTCTTGCATGACCGGCGGTATATAGATCTCGGCCAGTTTTTCGGAGACGCCGATAATCAGGCCACCGGCAATCGCTCCAGGGATCGAGGTAAAACCGCCGAGTATCAATACCGGCAAAGCCTTCAAGGCCGTCATCGTCAACGCAAACTGGACGCCGTTGCGCGAGCCCCACAGCAAACCGGCAACCAGCGCCACAAAACCGGCCACGCCCCAGACAATGACCCAGATATGGCGCAAAGGAATGCCCAGCGACAGCGCCGCCTGGTGGTCGTCCGCCACAGCCCGCAAGGCCCGCCCAACCTTTGTTTTCTGGAAGAACAGCGCCAGCAGCAGCACCAGCCCGATCACCATGCCCGAAGCAAACAGGTCGAATTTGGAGATGCCTATGCCGAAGCTGTCCATGATCGAGGCGATAGGCTCGTCGACGATGCCGAGGTTGATCGCCCGCACTTCGCTGCCGAACAGCATCGGCCCCAGTCCTTCCAGGAAAAAAGCCAGCCCTATGGTAGCCATGAACAAGGTGATCGGCGGCTGGTTGACCAGCTTGCGCAGCACCAGGCGCTCGGTCGCTACCGCCACCACCACCATTACCGCAAAGGCGCCGATGATCGCCGCCCACATCGGCCAGCCCTTGTCCATCAGGCCGACCACCGCCAGCGCCGCAAAATAGACCATGGCGCCCTGGGCGAAATTGAATACGCCGGAAGCCTTGTAGATCAGCACGAAGCCCAGCGCCACCAGCGAATACATCAGGCCCGAAAGCAAGCCGCTCAATGTCACTTCAAGGAAAAATTGCATTTGTCGTCTCCGTTCAGTGCGAGCTGCCGAGGTAGGCTTTGATGACTTCGGGATTGTTCATGACTTCGTCCGGCGTGCCGTCGCCAATCTTCTTGCCGTAGTCGAGCACCACCACCCGGTCCGAGATATCCATCACCACTCCCATGTCATGCTCGATCAGCACGATGGTGCTGCCGAACTGGTCGTTGACATCCAGGATGAAGCGGCACATGTCCTGCTTCTCCTCGACGTTCATGCGGCCATCGGTTCGTCCAGCAGCAGCATGCTTGGCTCCGCGGCCAGGGCGCGCGCCAGCTCCACGCGTTTTTGCAAACCGTAAGGCAGGCGCCCGACCGGCGTCTTGCGGATGTGCTGGATTTCCAGGAAATCGATCACCTCCTCCACCTTGCGCCGGTGCTGCATTTCCTCGTTGCGCGCCCGCCCCACCAGATGGCGTTCGCCAGCAGGCCGGAATGCATCTTTGTATTGCGGCCGGTCATGATGTTGTCGAGCACTGTCATGCCCTTGAACAAGGCGATGTTCTGGAAGGTGCGCGCAATTCCCTGCCGCGCCACTTTGCTGGGATGCATGCTGTGGCGCGGTACGCCGTGGAACACGATGCTGCCTTTTTGCGGATGGTAAACGCCGTTGATGACATTGATCATCGAACTCTTGCCGGCGCCGTTGGGACCGATAATGGCGCGGATTTCATGCTCTTTCACATTGAACGAGATATCGGTAAGCGCCTTGACGCCGCCGAACGACAGCGAAATATTCTGCAAGTCCAGCACCACTTCGCCGATGTTGCGCTCCCTGCCCATCACCTGCTGTTCCGGTTTGTGCAAGGCCGCGGCCGGCGGCGCCGGTTCTGCCGGAATGACTTCTGCCGTGGCATGTCTTTTCATGATCGCACTCATCTCAGTCAAGCCGCTTTATCGAAAGAGTTAAAAGTCCTGGCGTCGGCGATCTGCAGGTCGGCAGCGATCATTCCCTGCCGGCCGTCTTCGAACTTGACCTGGGTTTCTATGTACTGCGACCGCTTGCCGCCATACAGGGCGTCGATCAGCAAAGCGTACTTGCTTGCGATGAAATCGCGCCGCACCTTGCGGGTGCGCGTCAGCTCGTCGTCATCGGCATCCAGCTCCTTGTGCAGGATCAGGAAACGGTGGATCTGCGATGCCGCCAGCAAAGGATCTTGCACCAGGTCGGCGTTGACCTTTTCCACGCAGCCGGCGATCAGCGCGTACACCGCCTGCTGCGCGGCGAGGTCGGCATAGCTGCTGTAGGCCAGGTTGCGGCGTTCAGCCCAGTTGCCGACCGCATCCATGTCGATATTGATGAAGGCAGTGCATTGCTGGCGCTGGTTACCGAACACCACCGCTTCCTTGACGAAGGGGAAGAATTTCAGCTTGTTTTCTATGTACTTCGGCGCAAACAGGGTGCCGCCGGCCATCTTGCCCACATCCTTGGCGCGGTCGATGATTTTCAGGTGGCCGTCGCTATCGAAAAAACCGGCGTCGCCGGTGTGGAAATAGCCGTCAGCGTCGATCGCCTCCGCGGTGGCGTCAGGCCGCTTGAAATAGGATTTCATCAAGCCGGGCGAGCGCACCAGCACCTCGCCCTTGGCGTCGATATGCACCTCCACTCCCTTCATCGGCCGCCCTACCGTGTCCAGCTTGACGTCGCCGGAAGGCTGCATGCAGACGGTGACGCAGGTTTCCGTCATGCCATACAGCTGCTTCAGGTTGATCCCCAGCGAGCGGTAGAAGTCGAACAGGTCGGGGCCGATCGCTTCGCCGCCGGTATAGGCGACACGAATCCGCGACATGCCTAGCACGTTCTTCAGCGGACCATAGATCAGCAGGTTGCCGACTCCGTACAGGAGACGGTCGGCCAGCGATACGTCCGGTTTCTTGTCGAGTATGCGTATGCCGACACGCCGGGCGATGCCCATGAACCCATGGAACAGCTTGCGCTTGATCCAGCCGGCGTCTTCGATCCTGATCATCACCTGCGTCAGGATGTTTTCGTAGATGCGTGGCGGCGCGAAATAATAGGTCGGCCCGATCTCGCGCAGGTCGGTCATCACGGTATGCGGCGATTCCGGGCAGTTCAGGCAGAAGCCGGCGACATGCGCCTGCGCAAACGAATACAGGAAATCGCCGACCCAGGCCAGCGGCAGGTAACACAGCAGGTCGTCGTCCTGGTCCAGCCGGTCGAACTCGACTAGCGTCCGCGCGGTGGCGATCATCGCTGCATGCGAATGGCAGACGCCTTTCGGTTTGCCGGTGGTGCCGGAGGTATACAGGATGATGGCGATGTCGTCGGCTCGCCCGGCATCGACTTCGTTCATGAAAAAACCGGGATGCGCCAGGTCGTAGGCGCGCCCTATCTCCGCCACCTTGGCAAAGGAAGACAATTCGGGCTGGTGGTAATTGCGCAGGCCGCGTTCGTCATCGACGATGATGCGGCTGATGCGCAACAGCGCCTGCTTGATCTCGAACACCTTGTCGACCTGCTCCTGGTCTTCCACCACCACAAAATCGATTTCGGCGTCGTCCAGCACATAAGCCATGTCGGCTGCAGGGGCGTCCTGGTAGAGCGGCACCGGCATGCCGCCCAGGCACTGCGCAGCCGACATCGCCCAATACAGCCGCGGGCAGTTATTGCCGACAATCGCCAGGCTCATGCCGCGCCGGAAACCAAGCGCCGCCAGGCCGCAGGCAAAAGCCCGCACTTCGCCGGCCACGTCGGCCCAGCTGGTCGCCTGCCAGATGCCAAGGTCTTTTTCCCGGAACGCCGGCTGCTGCGGGCGTTCCTGCGCATGTTTCAGGAGCAGGTCTGGAAATGTCTGCACTCCTGGACGTCGTGTTGTCTCCACCATCGCCCCCACCTTTTTTATTTGGTCCCGCGGCATCGAAATCGAAGCCGTGCGCCTGTCAGTGTCAAGTCAGTCTGGGCCGGCATGCTTACGTCGCACTTACTATAGTGGACTGTAACAGCCGGTTATCTGCTGCTTTCGTGCGATGATAGTAGTGTGAGTCGGGAGATGGGGTTGTCATCTCGCAGACAATTGCCAAATTTTCGATATTGCAACGCATCATAATGATCAAAGAGACCTCCATCCAAGACATGCTGGCCAAGACCATGTGGGCGCGTTCGCTTACCGATGCGCAACTGGCGCGGGTGGAAGCCGAGATGTTCAGCCGCAAGATTGCCGGCGGCGCCTTTGTCTGCCACAAAGGCGATCCGGTCACCCACTGGATAGGCGTCCACGAGGGATTGCTGAAGATGAGCAGCGTTTCCCCCGAAGGTAAAACGGTGTCCTTTGCCGGCATGGCGAATGGCGGCTGGCTGGGCGAAGGCTCTTTGCTCAAGAGCGAGCCGCGCAAATACGATGTGGTGGCGCTGCGCGACAGCGAACTGCTGTACATGCCGAAAGCCACTTACCTATGGCTGCTCGACAACAGCATCCAGTTCAACCGCTTCCTGGTCACCCAGCTCAACGAACGGCTGGCGCTGTTCATCTCGCTGGTGGAGTATGACCGCATGCTGGAGCCGGACGCGCGCGTGGCGCGCTGCCTGGCGGCGCTGTTCAATCCCTACCTGAATCCCGGCATAGGCCGCGAACTGCAGATTTCCCAGGAAGAAGTCGGCAATCTTTCCGGCGCCTCGCGCCAGCGCGCCAACCAGGCGCTGCAGGTGCTGGAAAAAGCCGGGCTGCTGAAAGTCGATTACGGCAGCATCACCATCCTCGACCTGGACGGCCTGCGCCAGTTCCATTCCTGACCCTGATGACCCGCAAGCGCAGCTTTCCGCCGGTAGTCGATGAGCAGGTCCGCCTGTTGATACTGGGCAGCCTGCCGGGCAACGTATCGCTGGCGCACAGCCAGTATTATGCCCATCCGCAAAACCGCTTCTGGAAACTGCTGGCGGAAGTGGCCGGCGTCGACCTGCCGGCGCTGCCCTATGCCGACCGCTTGCAAGCCCTGCTGGCCAGGCACATAGGCTTGTGGGATGTGGTCGCCGAAGCGCAGCGCGACGGCAGCCTGGACAGTAATATCCGCGACCACGTGCATAACGACCTGCCCACCCTTGCCGCGTCGCTGCCGCAACTAACGACGATCGCCTTCAACGGCGGCACCGCCGCCAGGCTAGGACTCAAGGCGCTGGGGCCGCGGGCCGCGGACTACCGCATAATCCTGCTCCCCTCCAGCAGTCCGGCCTATACCCGGCCGTATGCGGAAAAACTGGACGCCTGGCTGGCGCTGCGGGACTGCCTGGCCTGAACGGCGACAAATTGACCGCGTCCGGTCAGACAATATTTAGCGCAAGTTGCTGCCGGGGCACGGTATCATTGCCCTACATTTTTACCCGACGCTATTTATTCCGCTAATGCTGATCAAACGCAAATCCATAGAAGCCGACGCCAACCGCATGGACGGCCCGCGCAAACGCCCTGAAGTTGCAAAAAAAGACACGCCAAAACCGCCGCGCAAACCCAAGTTTGCTCCGGTGACGCTGTCCGAACAGGACGGCGTGCGTTTCCTGCATTTCGGCACCGAGTGGGTGCAAGGCGCCATGCGGCTGCGCAAGCCGGACTGGCCGGAACTCGAATACGCGCAGCAGATGATGGCCTGGATGCTGTTCAACCCGGAACCGCAGCATATCGTGCAGCTGGGCCTGGGCACCGCGGCGCTGACCAAGTTCAGCTACCGCCAGTTTCCCGCCGCGCGCGTCACCGCGGTTGAACTGAACCCCTCGGTGCTGGCGATTTGCTCCTCCATGTTCAAGCTGCCGCCCGACGACGAGCGGCTGTCGGTGCTCGAGATGGACGCCATGGATTTTGTCATGGATCCGCTCAACCACGGCAGCATCGACGCCCTGCAGGTCGACCTGTACGACGCCACCGCGCGCGGTCCGGTGCTCGACACGCCCGAGTTCTACAGCGCATGCGCCGCCTGCCTGAAAGACGACGGTATCATGACGGTCAACCTGTTCGGCGACCATCCCAGCTATGCCAAGAACCTGAAAGCCATGATGTTTGCCTTCGACGACGTCTGGTGCCTGCCGGAAGTCCACGAAGGCAATGTGATCGCTATCGCTTTCAAGAAGGCGCCGCCGGTCGATTTCAGCGCCCTTTATGACCGCGCCGCCGAAATCACCGCCGCCACCAAGCTGCCGGCCAAGTCCTGGGTCAACGGCCTGAAGACCTGGCATTCGCCGCAGTAACGGACTAGGCTTGAAGCCATGGCATACCAGACAAACGCAGCCCAACCCGCAGTTCAACCCACCGATACTCCTGTCGCAATGAACACTGCATCGCCAAAAATACTAGACCTGCAGCAGATCTTCACCTGGCTGCTGAACGACGGCACGGTTGACAAGAACGAGGTGAAAGCCTTTTATACCCAGGCGCAGGGGATTTTCCGCAACGCCCCGATCGCGATCCACCCGCTCAATGCGGTAGCCCAGTGCAAGCGCCAATCGGCGCTGCCGCCGCATCGCGCCATCACCCTGGAATGGCTGACCGAATGGCTGGCGCGCCAGGTGCAGATGCCGTTCTACCGCATCGATCCGCTGAAGATCGATTTCGCCAAGGTGGCCGATGTGATGTCCGCCAGCTATGCCACCCGCTTTAACATCCTGCCGGTCGAACTGAGCCTGACCGACCTGGTGATCGCCACCGCCGAGCCGTTCCGCACCGAATGGCAGGCCGAAATCGCCAAGATTTCACGCCGCAATATCCGCCTGGTGATCGCCAATCCGCTCGACATCACGCAATACATCACGCAGTTCTTTACGCTGGCGAAATCGATCAAGAGCGCCCACAAATCGGGCGGCCAGGAACTGGCGCTGCGCAACAACTTCGAGCAGCTGGTCGAATTGGGCAAATCGAACAAGCAGGTCGACGCCAACGACCAGCACATCGTCAACATCGTCGACTGGCTGTGGCAGTACGCGTTCGAACAGCGCGCCTCCGACATCCACATGGAACCCAAGCGCGACTTCAGCGCCATCCGTTTCCGCATCGACGGCGTCTTGCACCAGGTGTACCAGGTGCCGGCAGTGGTCATGATCGCCATGACCGCGCGCATCAAGCTGCTGGGGCGGATGGACGTCATCGAAAAGCGCCGGCCGCAGGATGGCCGCATCAAGACCCGCACCGCCGGCGGCCAGGAAATCGAGCTGCGCTTGTCTACGCTGCCGACCGCCTTCGGCGAAAAACTGGTGATGCGGATTTTCGATCCGGAGGTGGTGGTCAAGACCTTGCCGGAACTAGGCTTTCCGGCCGACGACGCCCTGCGCTGGGACGCGCTGACCAAGCGCCCGCACGGCATCATCCTGGTGACCGGCCCGACCGGCTCCGGCAAGACCACCACCCTGTACACCACGCTCAAGGCGCTGGCTACCTCGGAAGTCAACGTCTGCTCGGTGGAAGACCCGATCGAAATGGTGGAAGCCTCGTTCAACCAGATGCAGGTCAACCATGGCATCGACCTCACCTTCGCCGATGGCGTGCGGGCCCTGATGCGGCAGGATCCGGACATCATCATGGTGGGCGAAATCCGCGACCTGGAAACCGCCGAAATGGCGATCCAGGCCGCCCTCACCGGCCATCTGGTGCTGTCGACCCTGCATACCAACGACGCGCCGTCGGCGGTGATGCGCCTGCTGGAACTGGGCGTGCCGTACTACCTGCTGGAAACCACCTTGATCGGCATCATGGCGCAACGCCTGGTGCGCACCCTGTGCACCCACTGCAAGAGCGCCGACGGCCAGGTCGCCGACGATGTCTGGGCCACGCTGGTGGAAAACTGGAACGTGCCCAAGCCGGCCAACCTCTACCATCCGGTCGGCTGCCCGGAATGCCGTCAGACCGGCTACCGCGGCCGCACCGGCTTGTACGAACTGCTGACCGTGACCCAGCCGTTCTCGAAACTGATCCAGACCGAGACCGACATCCATGCGCTGAAACAGCAAAGCATCCGCGACGGCATGAAACCGCTGCGCCTGGCCGGCGCGCTGAAGGTGCTGGAAGGCGTGACCACGGTGGAAGAAGTCTTGAAAGTGACCTCGGCGCTGACCTGAAACGGCAATCCGCCGGCATCGCTGCAATCGATAAAGGGCTGCCCGTCTGCGCGACGGGCAGCCCTTTTGTCCGTTTGCCATCGTTCCGGCTGTGCTGCTGCCGAAATTATTAAATCCGGAACTGATTTCCAATAGACAATGATTTAACCTTTGCGTAAGCTAAGGCACGCTGTTGCCGGCGTCGCTTTCCGGGCTAGTCAATTTGCTTGAAAGCGGCGTCAGCACTGGCTCAGGGAGATGTGTGTATTTTGCAATACAGGGAGTAGTCTGCAACGAATAGTTTGCAATAAAAAAGACAGGCGGGAAATCCGCTCCGACCATACGCAGTCAAATCCGGATAAAAATAATGAAATTGACACAATTTAATTTCGTCACGGTAGCACTTGTCTTCAGCCTTATCAGTTCCGCCTTCGCACAGGAAGATCCAACCCTGTTCCTGAACCGCGCCAACGCCAGGATCGCCAAGGCGATGGCCTTCAAAACCAGCTGGGACGGTCCCACCAGCGGCCCCCGAATCGCAGCGCAAAAAAAATCGATTGTACTGATCGCCTCGAACCTGAAGAACAACAGCGTCCTGCGCGTCACCAACGGCGTCAAGGAAGCTGCGGCGGTAGCGGGCTGGGACGTGTTCGTGATCGATTGCTGGGGCGTCAACAGCAAACACGCGGAAGCGTTCAGCCGGGCGCTGGCGCTGAAACCGAACGGCATCGTCCTGGCCGGCATCGACGCCAACGAACAGCCCAAGGAAATGAATGCCGCCAATACCCAGGGCGTGCCGGTGGTCGGCTGGCACGCCTCTACCAGGATAGGTCCGAGCGACGGCCTGTTTACCAATGTCACCGCCGATCCCAAGGAAGAGGCGACAATCGCGACCCTGCTGGGCGTAGTCAACTCCAACGGCAAGGCCGGGGTGGTCGTCTTCACCGACCCCAACAGCCTGTACGCCCAGTCTAAATCGAATGAAGTGGCGGCGGTGGTCAAGCAGTGCCGCAGCTGCACCCTGCTCAGCGTGGAAGCATTGCCGGCCACTACCACGGCCGACAAGATGCCGGCCCTGCTGACTGCGCTGGCGCAGCGCTTCGGCAAGAAATGGACGCACATCATCGGCGTCAACGACAACTACCTTGACCTGCTGGCGACGCCGGCCGCGGCGGCGATCATCGCCAGCAACAAGATCGAGGCGCTGTCCGCCGGCGAAGGTTCCGAATCGGCCTACCAGCGCATCCGCAGCAAGACGGTCCAGCTCTCCACCGTGCCCGAACCGTTCAGCCTGCAGGGCTGGCAAATCGTCGACGAACTGAACCGTTCGTTCTCCGGCGAGAAAGCCAGTTCCTACGCCACGCCGGCCTACCTGGTCACGGAGCAGAACATTGCATTCCATGGCGGCCAGCAAAATACCTTCGAACCGAATAACGGCTACCGCAACGAATACAAGAAAATCTGGGGGAAATAAAGCGATTGGCTGGCGCCCGCGCGATGGAGGTAGAATCGCCAGCGTAGTGCTTCGCAAATGATGAAACCACATAAGCACCGCTTTTTTGCGCCATGCGTCGTTGCAAATCCTCGCGATAGCACCACTATCGCTCCGGTTTGCGCCTAGCCTGGCACAAAAAATCGGCACTTCTGTGGCTCCCCCATTTACGAAGCACTACACTGACAGCTCCGTTCAACGATGGCTCAAGGAGGAATCCCATGCACCCCCGAAGAATCCTTATCGCGCAAGGCGGCGGCCCGACCGCCGTCATCAACCAGTCCCTGGCGGGAGTAGTGCTGGCGGCGCGCGGCGTGTCCGATGTCGACCTGGTGTACGGCGCCCGCAATGGCGTGCGCGGCATCGTCAACGAAGACTTCCTCGACCTGGGCCAGGAAACCGGCGCCAACCTGGAGCTGGTGGCGAACACCCCGTCTTCCGCGCTGGGATCGACGCGCGACAAACCCGACCTCAAGTATTGCCAGGAAATCATCCAGGTGCTGCAGGCGCACCAGATCAATCACTTCTTCTACATAGGCGGCAACGACTCCTCCGATACCCTGCGCATCCTCAGCCTGGAAGCGGAAAAACTGGCCTTTCCCCTGCGCTGCATCCATATACCGAAGACCATCGACAACGACCTGGTCAGCAACGATCACACGCCGGGTTTCCCGTCGGCCGCGCGCTTCGTGGCGCAGGCCTTCGCCGGCGCCAACCTGGATAACGCCGCCCTGCCCGGCGTCTATGTCGGTGTAGTGATGGGCCGGCATGCAGGTTTCCTGACAGCGGCGTCAGCGCTGGGCCGGAAATTTGCCGATGACGGGCCGCACCTGATCTACCTGCCGGAACGGGTCTTTGTGCTGGAAAATTTCCTGGCCGATGTGAAGCAGGCTTACCAGCGTTTCGGCCGCTGCGTGATCGCCGTCTCGGAAGGCATACACGACGCATCCGGCACGCCTATCGCCAGCCTGCTGGCGAAGACGGTGGAGCGCGACGACCATGGCAACGTGCAGCTGTCCGGCAACGGCGCCCTGGCTGACCTGCTGTGCGAAGAGATCAAGTCGAAGCTGAACATCAAGCGCGTGCGCGGCGACACCTTCGGTTACCTGCAGCGCTCCTTCATGGGTTGCGTCTCGGACGTGGACCAGCGCGAAGCGCGCGAAGTCGGCGAAAAAGCGCTGGAATTTGCAATCCACGACAAGCGCAACGGCACAGTCGCCATCAAGCGCAGCGGTGCTTATTCGATCAACTACGCGGTCAACTATGAATTGCTGGACCTGGATGTGGTGGCAGGCAAGACCCGGGTCATGGAAGACGAGCTGATCGCCGCCAGCGGCACCGACGTCACCGATGCCTTCCGGCTTTACCTGCAGCCGCTGCTGGGCTCGGGCATGCCGGACGGTTTCCGGCTGCGCTCGCCTGCCGTCGCAAAAATACGGAACGCCGGCTGATCCGCATCCCGCGATGACGCGGGATGCCTATCTTATGCAGGCGCTTTTTCCATCGCACTATCGTACTGCCCGGCATGCGCCAGGCCGTTCAGCCGGCAGCGATTGAAGAAGGTTTTTTGCGCTTCGGCGACATTCTGTTCCTGCCCCTTCCATGTCGTCAGCACCGGCGCCTGCAGCGCCCGGCCGTACGAGAAGCTGACCGGCCAAGGATGCGCGCCCAGCTTGTTCATTGCATCCAGATGCGCGGTCGCGTCTTGCGCGCTTTGGCCGCCGGACAGGAACACGATGCCGGGAACCGATGCCGGCACATAACGCGTCAGGCAACGCATGGTGGCTTCGGCAACTTGTTGCACGCCGGCTTGCTGCGGGCACTTCATGCCGGCAATTACCATGTTCGGCTTGAGCAGCATGCCCTCGAACACGACGCGCTGGTTATCCAGCTCGGCAAACACGATTTCCAGCACCTTTGACGTCACCGCTTCGCAGCGCGCGATGTCGTGCGAGCCGTCCATCAGCACTTCCGGCTCGACGATAGGCACGATCCCGGCCTCCTGGCACAGCGCGGCATAACGCGCCAGGGCGTGGGCGTTTGCCTGGATCGCGGAGCTTGTCGGAATGCCCTGCTCGCTGATCTCGATCACGCCGCGCCACTTGGCGAACCTGGCTCCCAGCTGCTGGTACTCCTGCAGCCGCTCGCGCAAGCCGTCCAGCCCCTCGGTGATTTTCTCGCCCGCATGCAGGGCCAGCGGCTTGGCGCCGCTATCGACCTTGATGCCGGGGATGATGCCGCGCCGCGTCAGCAGCTCGGCAAAAGGCGTGCCGTCCGTTGCATTCTGGCGCAGTGTTTCGTCGTACAGGATGACGCCGCCGAGATAAGGTTCGACACCTTCGGTGGAAAACAGGATTTCACGATAACGGCGGCGGTTTTCTTCGCTGCACTCGAGTTTGATGACATCAAACCGTTTCTTGATGGTCGGCCCGCTTTCATCCGCCGCCAATATGCCCTTCTGCCCTGCCACGATGGCGCCGGCCACCGACTTCAGCTCGTCGATATTCATTGCTGGTTGCTCCCAGTGATGACTGCAGACTGCAAAAAGCCCTGCTGGACATGCTGCCACGAATGCATCGGCGAGGCAACCGCTTGCCGTACCGTGCGTGCCTCCTATGTTGGCTATCGAACTGACTGCGGCCAGTGCAGCGTGGGATTGTGTCCAGCAGCCTTCAACACATGACAAATCTTTTTTACCTAGGAGACACGGTTATGAAACGTACAGCATCGGCAATCTGGAACGGCGGCCTCAAGGATGGCAAAGGCAATATCTCGACCCAAAGCGGAGTACTGGCCAAGGCCCAATATGGCTTCAACACACGTTTCGAGGACGGCCCCGGCACCAATCCGGAAGAATTGATCGCAGCCGCGCATGCCGGCTGTTTCAGCATGGCCCTTGCGGCCCAGCTGGGCGAAGCCGGCATGACCGCGGAAAGCATCAAGACCAGCGCCGCGGTAACGCTGGAGAAAATTGACGGCGGCTTCTCGATTACCGCGGTGCACCTGGACCTGGTCGCCAGGATTCCCGGCGCAACCCAGGCCAGTTTCGAGGCGGTGGCGGACAAGGCCAAGACAGGCTGCCCGGTGTCGAAGCTGCTCAACGCCAAGATTACCCTGGATGCAAAACTGGAAACCTGAATATAGGTCTAGGTGCGCCACCGTACCGACCATGGCCGGTTTTACAGCTACTGTTGACTTCAAGGCTAGGGCATTTCCCTACGCCTGAGTATTGATAAAGAGGTGTCCTTATGAAAACCATGCAAAAACTTACTGCCACAGCAATCACTGTTGTCATGTTGCTTGGCCTCGGCGCATGCGACGGCATGTCGCGTCGCGGACAGAATACGGCGATCGGCGCAGGTGTAGGCGCAGTCGGCGGTGCGGTATTGACCAACGGCAGCGCACTCGGCACAGTGGGCGGCGCCGCAGTCGGCGGCGTCATCGGCCACGAAGTCGGGAAATAAGGAATTGGGGCCAGCAGGCAGTCATGCTGGCCTTCAGCATAACCACGCTGCATAAGCTTGCTGTTCGGCGGCATAGCAGCCGCATGCCGCGGCTTCCAGTCCAGGCCTGTCGAGTACCTTGAGGTTGCCGCGCCGGTATTCTATCAAGCCGCTGCGTTGCAAGGCGCTGGCGGCGGCGGTGATGCCTTCGCGGCGCACGCCGAGCATGGCGGCCAGGAATTCGTGGGTGACGCGGAAACTGTCGGAATGCGCCCGGTCCTGGCTCATCAGGAGCCAGCGCGCCAGGCGCGGACCAATCAGGTGAAAACGCAGGCAGGCAGCCGAAGTCGCCATTTGCGCCATACGCACATACAGATAGTGGTGCATGGCGCGCAGCAAAGCCGGGCTATGCGCCAGCTCGCCGCGAAAATCATTGACGCCGACACGTCGTGCGGCGCCCGGGCTCTGTACCACGGCATGCACGGGCGCTGTCGCCACACCCAGCGCCATCTGCACCCCCAGCATGCCCTCCCGCCCTACCATGCCAACTTCCACTCCCGGGCTGCCCTCAATCCGGGCTACCAGCGAAATCGACGCTTCGGTAGGGAAATACACATGGCGGATAGCGTTGCCAGGCTCGCACAACACCTCACCCAGTTCCAGCTCGACCGGCTCACTGACAGACAGCAGGTGCAGGCGATCCTTGCGCGGAAGCAGCTCGATCAGATGGTTCTCGACGATGCCCAAACTGGTTCTCCGGTATATTGCCGGCCCGTCAGCTGAACGAGCCGAGATGAAGATCGCGTTATTGGCGAATACGATGTCGGGGTAGTAACAGCAGTTTGCGGCAAGCAGTTGCGGCTGACCGTCTGCTACCGCACATAAGGAAGATTGAATTGAGGCGCCGGGCCGGCGCGGCAAGCTGAGTTACATCAGATCGCCAGTTTGTCAGGAAGCAAACGGTCGCATTCTTTCTTGACCACCGCATAACATTCGCAAGTGCGCTTCTCCAGGCCCGGCCGGTCCAGCACCGTGATGTGCCCGCGCACATAGCGAATCAGCCCCGCCGCCTGCAGACTGCCGGCCGCTTCCGTGACGCCTTCGCGCCGCACGCCAAGCATGTTGGCGATCAGTTCCTGCGTCATCACCAGGTCGTTGCCCTGCAGCCGGTCCAGGCTCAGCAGCAGCCAGCGGCACAGCTGCTGGTCCAGCGTATGGTGGCGGTTGCATACCGCCGTCTGCGACATCTGGGTGATCAGCGCCTGGGTGTACCGCAACAGCAGGTGCAGCACCGGGCCGGCGCGGTTGAACTCGTCTTTCATCGAGCGCGCCCTTAAGCGGTAACCTTGGCCGGCGCTTTGCACCACCGCCCTGCTGGGTGTGGATTCGCCGCCCATGAACAGGGAAACGCCGACGATGCCCTCGTTGCCAACTACCGCGATCTCGGCTGAGGCGCCGTTTTCCAGCAGGTACAACAGCGAAACAATGGAAGTGGTGGGGAAATATACATAGTTCAGCGTGCTGCCCGATTCATACAGCACCTGGCCGAGCGGCATCTCGATCGCTTCCAGTTGCGGCAGCCAGCGCTGCCATTCGGCGTCCGGAAGCGCGGCCAGCAGGTGATTCTTCTTGGGGTCTGGAGGCTTGTCCATAATAAAACTCCAAAAGCGGATTTGACGTCTGGAAACGCTGCCGGAAACGCTTTTTTCCGGGCTTTGAGTATAGTCGCCAAATTTATCCGTGTGTTCGCTAGTGTACAGAGCGGGCGTGCCGCCGACACCTGAAACAACGCCAATTACCATGGGAACCTGGATTTTTATCCAAAAAACAAGCTCTCATGTTAAATTTCCGTACCGCAATTCGCGGCAGCTCAAAATCTTCGGAAACAGGGAAATACATGCATAAAAATAAAGCCGGCAGCTGCGGCCGCGCACTAGCGGCGACTGCGATATGTATGCTTTTCTCGGGATTCCTGACCGCCTGCGCCGCCGCATCCGGCCCGGACGCAGTTACCCCCGACGGCGGCCGATATTACGGCCAGCTGGCGGACGGAAAATTGCAGGGCCAGGGCAAAATAGAATGGGAAAACGGCGCGACCTACGAGGGCGGCTTTGAAAAAGGGCTGTTTTCCGGCAAAGGAAAATACCAGATAGATCTTGGCTATCAGTACGAAGGCGAGTTCAAGGACGGCATGAGATCCGGCCAGGGCCGCGCCGTCAATCCCGGCGGCACGGTGTACGTCGGACAGTTCGCCAATAACGAATTCGACGGCCTCGGAAAGCTGACTTCCAGGAACGAGGAATACACGGGCCAGTTCAAGCAAGGATCATACGCCGGCAAAGGTGAAATAAAGTATCCGAACGGACGCACTTACAAAGGTGAGTTCGCCGATGGTCAATACCAGGGTAAAGGGCGCTACGAAGTAAAGGGCGAAGAATTCTACGAGGGGGAATTCGACAAGGGAGAGTTCGCCGGACATGGCGTCTACCAAAGGAAAAACGGCTCCCGCTATGTCGGCGCTTTCAAGAAATGGCTGCCTGACGGCGGCGGCCGGCTTACCGATGCAGGGGGCAATGTCTACGAAGGCATTTTTTCCGGCGGACGCCTGGTCGGCCAGGGACACTACACCGGCAAGGACGGCAGCAGCTACCAGGGCGGATTCAAGAACTGGAAATACCACGGACAAGGGATTTACCGGAGTGCCAAAGGCGACCGCTACACAGGAAATTTTGCGTACGGCTTCTATGAAGGCGAAGGCACCCTGGTTTACGCTACACCGCAAAAAGACGGCCGCACCAAGGACAGCGGCAACTGGAGCGAAGGTATCCTGGAAAATGCGGCGGCTGAAGCGCAAGCCAAGCTGAACATAGAAACCGCGCTGTACCAGCAGCGTGCCCTGCTCGACAAGGCCCTGGCGGCAGTCGCCCCGCGTGAACCGGGCAAGATCAACCTGTACCTGCTGGCTGTCGCCGGCGACGGTTCGCAAGAAGTATTTCACCGCGAAACGGATTTTGTGCGGGCGCAGTTCGACCGCGATTTTGGCACCCAGGGGCGTTCGATAGTACTGGTCAACAGCCGCAATACAGTGTCGCAGCAGCCGATGGCGACAGTCACCAGCATCCGCGAAAGCCTGAACGCCATCGCCGGCAAGATGGACAAGGAAAAGGACATCCTGTTCCTGTACCTGACCAGCCACGGCTCGCGCGATCATGAGCTGATGCTGGCCCAGAATGGCATGGAGCTGCGTTATCTCAAGGCCACGGAACTGGGAAAAATGCTGGCTGAGTCCGGCATACGCTGGAAGGTGGTGGTGGTTTCGGCCTGCTATGCCGGCGGCTTCATCAATCCGTTAAAAAACGAACACACCATGGTGATTGCCGCCGCACGCCCTGACCGCACTTCCTTCGGCTGTTCCGACGACAATGACTTCACCTATTTCGGGCGGGCCTTTTTCCAGAAATCCCTGCCTGGCAGCGCATCCTTCAGCGCGGCTTTCGACAAAGCCAAATCCCTGGTCGCTACCTGGGAGAACGACGATATCAAATCCGCCGGTAAAGACGGCGAAGTACTGCATTCGGAACCGCAGATACATCACACCGCCCTGATCGACCAGTACCTGAAGACATGGCAGGCGCAGCTGAAAATCGCCGCGCCTGCGGCGAATGCAAAACAGGCGGCGGCGCCAGGCCCGGCGCCCAACTGAAGCAGCGCACCGCTTTAACGGAGGAAGCCGCCTCTGCTCAAAGACAACGGCTCGTCTGCAAGCTACTCGCCGTCTGCCGGCACCATATACGCGAATTCCCACGCGTGGCCGTCCAGGTCGCGGAAACCATGGCTGTACATGAAACCGTAGTCTTGCGGCTCTTCCGTGGTGCGCCCTCCGGCAGCGCAGCCGCCGGCAACCAGCTTGTCGACCTGGGCGCGGCTGTCGCATGAAACACAGATCAGCACCTCGCTCTGCTTGGTGGCGTCGCACACCGGCTGTTTGGCAAACCCCTGGAAAAAATCTTCTACCAACAGCATGGCGTACAGGTTCTCGCCAAGGATCATGCATGCCCCTTGGTCGTTGGTGAATTTCGGGTTGAAGTCATAACCGAGGCTCTTGAAGAAATCCTTCGATTTCGGCAAGTCCTTGACCGGCAGGTTGACGAAGATTTGCTTGTGCATGATCGTTCCTTTCAGATAATTCAGACGGTTGCCTGCGTTGCAGCGATATCGCTGACGTCGAGTTCGCGCACCGGGCGCACTTCGATGCTGCCGTAGCGCGCAGGCGGGATCTTCGAAGCCCAGTGGATCGCCTCGTTGAGGTCCTTGGCTTCTATCATGTAGAAACCCGCCAGCTGTTCCTTGGTTTCGGCGAACGGGCCGTCGGTCAGGGACATCTGGCCGTTGCGCACCCGGATGGTGGTGGCCGTGTCGGTCGGCTGCAGCGCCTGCCCGGCAACAAAGTGGCCGCTATCGCGCAGTTCCTCGACAAAGGCGAAACAGGTGCTGTCCGGACAGGCATGCAGCTTGTCCTGGGCAAGGTAGACAAGGCACAGATAGTTCATGATGGTCTCCAATAATGGCGAGGGTAATGGGTGACTACTGGCGGCGCAGCGCGCCGCCGGGGTCGCTTCATTTGCACTTACACTGATTAGTCGAACCGCAGGCAGCGGAATCGACAGCACTCCAAATATTTTTATTGTTCAGCCAGGCCGGCCAGCCGCCGGTGCAGGAAACGCCGCTCCGGCTCTTGCTGGGTCAAGGCCAGGGCCCGCCCGTAAGCGGCGCGTGCTTCCGCAACGTGACCCAGGCGCCGGTGCAGGTCGGCCTGCGCGGCGTGCGCCAGATGATAATTTTGCAACTGGCCGCCGGCAATCAGGTTATCCACCAAAACCAGCCCGGCATCCGGCCCTGGTGCATGGCGACCGCCACCGCCCGGTTCAATTCAATCACCGGCGTGGGTTCCAGCCGCAGCAAGGCGTCATACAGGCCGACGATCTGCTCCCAGTCGGTGGCGTCGGCCTGGCGGGCATCGGCATGGACGGCGGAAATGGCGGCCTGCAGGGCGTATGTGCCGAAACGCCCGGATGACAAGGCGCGCTCCACCAGCGCCGAACCTTCGGCGATATATTCTGCGTTCCACAAAGTGCGGTCCTGCTCGTCCAGCGGCACCAGGTCGCCGGCGGTCGTACTACGCGCAATGCGGCGCGATTCATGCAGCAGCATCAGCGCCAGCAGGCTCATGACCTCCGGCTCCGGCAGCAGTTCCAGCAAGAGGCGCGTGAGGCGGATCGCTTCCTGCGACAGGTCATGGCGCGTCAGCGTCTCGCCCGAGGAGGCGGAATAACCTTCGTTGAACACCAGGTAAATGACACGCAGCACCGTATGCAGGCGCGCCGGCAATTCGTCGCGGCCGGGAACCTGGTACGGAATGCGGGCATCGCGGATTTTCGCCTTGGCGCGCACGATGCGCTGCGCCAGCGTCGGCGCCGGGGTCAGGAAAGCATGGGCGATCTCTTCCGTGCTGAGGCCGCAGACTTCGCGCAAGGTCAGCGCAATCTGCGCATCCGGCGCCAGCGAAGGATGGCAGCAGGTGAATATCAGGCGCAGGCGATCGTCCTCGACATGCTCACGGTCATCGTCCGGGGCCTGGCTGTCGTCGGCGATTGCCTCGATCGATTCCGCCACGTCGTCGTAAGCGGTGAACCTGGCGCGGCGGCGTATGCCGTCGATGGCCTTGAAGCGCCCGGCCGACACCAGCCACGGCACCGGCTTGTCGGGGATGCCGTCGCGCGGCCATTGCTCCATCGCCGCCTTGAACGCGTCTTGCAAGGCTTCTTCGGCCAGGTCGAAGTCGCCCAGCAGGCGGATCAGCGTGGCGAACACGCGGCGCGATTCGCTACGGTAAATACCTTCGATCGTGGCGCTAATTGACATCATGCGGGCATCGTGTCGGCATCGTATTGGAGTCGTCTCTTGATAGTTTTTTGCGCGGTGCAGCACACCGCTTGGCGATAGCTGCTTATTCGGACAGCGCCGTCGCTCCCTGTCCCACGAGAATAATACATTGAATCGCTGCCCTGCCAAGCTCGCCGGTCCGGCGGCGCTACAGATTCTGGGCTTGACTTCACCATCCAATATAATAGAAAATAATTCCATTATTATAGAAACCGAGGAATCGCCTCCCATGGACATCAACGCCCGCATCGCCGCCCGCGTCAGCTTCCTGCGCCAGGAACGCGGCCTGTCGCTGGATGCGCTGGCTACCCGGTGCAGCGTCAGCCGTTCCATGATTTCCCTGATCGAGCGGGGTCAAAGCAACGCCACCGCGGTGGTCCTGGAAAAACTGGCGACCGGGCTCGGCGTGATGCTGCCCGCCCTGTTCGAAGATCCGCAGCCGCAAACCTCCCCCCTCATCCGCCATGCCGACCAGCCGCAATGGCGCGATCCGCAATCGGGTTATTTACGCCGCAATATCTCGCCGCCGGACCCGCTATCGCCGCTGCGGATCGTGGAAGTGCTGTTTCCGGCCGGCGCCCGGGTGACTTACGAAACCGCCGCGCGCGAAGCCCTGGTCTACCAGCAGGTATGGATCCTGGAAGGCAAGATGGATATCGCCGTCGGCGCTGCGCAGTATTCGCTCGAAGCCGGCGACTGCCTGGCGTTCCAGCTGGACAGCCCGGTCGCCTACCACAACCCCCATCGCAAACCTGCGCGTTACGCCGTCGCCAGCAGCACGGACAACGCGCGCCAATAAGGAACCGGCATGCAAGACAACATACAGATCCGTCGCCTGGACTCACTTGATGCGGCGGCGATTACCGCCCTGAGCGAGATCCTGATCGATTGCGTCGACGGCGGCGCCTCGGTCAGCTTCATGCATCCCCTGACGCGTACCCGTGCGGACAATTTCTGGAATGGCGTCACTCCCGGCGTAGCCGCCGGCGAACGTTTGCTGCTGGTGGCCCAGGATCAGGATGGTACGATTCTCGGCACGGTGCAGGTGGTGCTGAGCCAGCCGGAAAACCAGCCGCATCGCGCCGACGTGGCGAAACTGCTGGTTCATCGCAAGGCGCGGCGCGCCGGTTTGGGAGCGGCGCTGGTGACGGCGGCGGAACATGCCGCGGCGCTCGCCGGCAAGCGTTTGCTGGTGCTGGATACGGTCACCGGCAGCCCGGCGGAGCAGCTATACAAACGACTGGGATGGCAGGTGTCCGGCGTGATTCCCGACTACGCGCTATGGCCGGATGGCCGCTTGTGCGCCACGACCATCTTCTACAAGCATATAGGAAACGGCACGGCAGCCTGAGCCGGCTACTTCGTGTAAGCGGGGAGCTCTGTTTGCGGCGGCGCGGTGCCGGCGCCAAAATTGCTGGGGAAACGCGCATCGCGCAGCTTCATGAAAGGCGTTTCGATCAATCGATACAGCAAGTATCCGCCCACGATGCTGATCAAGGCGATCAGGACAACTTCGATCGCCGGGTCAATGCCGGCGCGCTTCAGGATCGGGTGGGCGATCATCGCGAGCGGCTTGTGCATCAGGTAGATGGCGTAAGACCATGCGGCCAGCTGGGCTGCGCCCGGTATCCGCCAGCGGTACAGATAGCTGCACGGACTGAGCGCGGCGACCACCAGCAGCGCGAAGGCGACGGCAATCAGCGAATAGCCGAATCCGCTCATGAAGAACCCGTAGCCATAGCCCTCGATATAGTAATAATTAACGGCCAGGTAGAAAAGCAGCGCCACCGCCAGGCCGCCGAAAAACAAGGACAAGTGGCCGCGGCGCAGGATCTTTTGCCAGAGATCGCGGTGAAAATTCTTCAGGATGGCGACAGCGATACCCGGCAGGAACTCATCAAAGCGGCAAAAGCTCGAGTAGTAGACATTCGGGTAATAGCCACCGACCGCACCGCCGGCTTCCCGTCCATACTGCAGCCACAATAGGCTGCGCAGCGCGATCCCGGCCAGCATCAGCAGGCCGAGGGCGGCCCAGGCCAGCCGGATCGACTTGCCATACCTGGCGGCGAGGATAACGGCGGCCGGCAACAACAGATAAAACTGTTCCTCTATGCACAACGACCAGGCATGGGAAAAAGCGGTTCCCGGCTGCAGCCACAGGTTCTGCGTGAAAGTGAGGAAGCGCCACAACGGCGGCGGCGCATTTCCTCCCATTACCACGGGAAACAGAAAATAAAGCGCCAGCACAAAGTAGAAATTGGGCAGCGTCCGAAGGAATCTCCTGGCGTAGAAATGCCTGAGCGAAAGCCGCTGCCCGCGGGCGACGCCGGCAAAGATCTGGTTGCTGATAAGGTATCCGCTCAGCACAAAGAACAGGTCGACTCCGGTCCAGCCCACCTTGCTGGCCCAGCCGAATGTGGCTGAGCCGCTGACAAACGCCATGTAGTGGTACATGAATACCAGCGTGATCGCCGCGGCGCGCAGCGTGTCCAGGCCGTGGTTGCGATGCGGCGCGTTTACAGGATGGCGCGTGGTGGGTGGCATGGCAGGAATGGTGGGATTTATCGGGAGTCGGCTGCAGGCCGCGGGCATTTTTCCGAACATGGCGTACACCTGCCCTGCTTCGCACATCACACAAAAAAAGCCCGCCGAAGCGAGCTTTGCAATGACCGATACTTGAGGAGATTCGCGTAATCCCGTGCTATCTGCAAAGTGACTACGCCGCGAATGAATCTACTCAAGTATCTACCATCAAACATTTTCTGGACACGCACGACAGCCTGTGCGTGAAACCCAGTATGCAACATGACTTATCCGGATGCAAGTTTTTTTTGATGCTTTTCTGTCCAAGCGCAAATCGCTTTCAGGATGATGGCTGGTAGACTCCAATTTCCACGCTCCTCACCTGCCCGATGGAAGAAAAATGCACAGCGCGACCAGAGCCGAAACGATTTCCGCCAACCCGCCTATGGACGACCAAACGCGCCGCGGGCATCGACCCTTGAGCGCCCGCTGGCTGGCGCCGTTCGTGTTGCTGGCATCCAGCTTTTGCACAACCGTCCGCGCGGCCGAAGCCTCGCCCTGCCCGCCCGACTGGGAAGCGCAGATCTGCGAACTCAAGTCGGTAGTGGACGTGCTCAAGAAAGAACACCTGACGGAGATCGATGTCCCGGCCTTCCTCGACGAAACCATCCGCCTCGGCGTCAAGACCCTGCCCTACGCCCGCTTCCTCAATGCGCAGGAACAGCAGGAACAGGTAAAAAAAGACCAGCGCACGCGCAATGGCGCGCCCGGCATCGGCATCATTTTCGAGACTTTGCCGGACGGCTTGCATATTATCGATGTGGTGCCCGACGCGCCTGCAGCACTGGCCGGGGTGCGTACCGGCGACCTGGTGGTGGCGATGGACGGCAACAGCATGGTAGGCATCGACAATACCGAAATCGCCAAGTACGCCAATGGCGAAGCCGGTGCGCCACTCAAGCTGACGCTGTTGCGCGGCGCTTCGCAGCAACGGCTCGAATTCTCTCCGCTGCGCGCAATCATCAAGCCGCGGCCGGCAAGCGCCAGGCGGCTCGACGGTAATGTGCTGTACACCCGGCTGGCCAGCTTTCCTGAACCCACCATCGGCGATTACATAGACGTGGTGCAAGCGGAGCGTAAAAAAGGACCGCCGGCCGCAGCAGTGGTCCTCGACCTGCGCATCAACGGCGGCGGCGCGCTCAATGCGGCGATCGGCATTACAGCGCTGTTCGCCGGCCGCGACAAGACAGCAATGGTCACGCTGCAGCGCGACGACAAGATCCAGCATCGCATCAGCACCAACTGGCCGGACTATGACCTGCCGGTCATGCAGGGCCAGGATCCGCTGGCGCCGCTGCAAAGCGACGACTGGTGGCGCAGCGTGCCGCTCATCGTGCTGATCGACGGCCAAAGCGCTTCCGCCGCGGAAGCCACCGCCGCCGCCCTGAAAGACCTCGGCCGCGCCAGGCTGCTGGGCACCCCGACCTACGGCAAGGGCATGGCGCAAACCGGCGTCGGCACACGCGACGGTACTTACGTCGTCTGGAGCAATGCGCGCAACTTGCGGCCGAACGGTTGTCCGATGGAAGGTTATGGCGTGGTGCCTGACTGGATCGTGCCGCCGCGCAAAGACGCCGACATGGATGGCGTCCTGCTCGGTTATCGCGAAGTCGATATCCCGCGCGCCGCCTACGCCAACAAACCGGCGCCCGATCCCTTCGCCGATGTGCGCAAGGAGCGCCAGCGCCTGCGCGACCGCCGCGCGCTGGCCAAGCTGGACCCGGCCAACAGCGCGGCGTTGCCGCAAAAGGAATTCGGAACCGCCAAGGATTGGCAGCTGGAACAGGCGCTCAACGCGCTGGCCGGCAAGCCGGTGCAGACGGTGAGCGTGAATCCGAGGTTCATGCCTGCGCAACCGGCGTGCATGAAACTCGAGGGACAGGTAACGGAACAGAAAACCGGGCCAAAAACGCAGTGATCGTCGATTGCACGCAGAACCAGGGATTTTGACTCTTGCGGCGTTTCACGCGCCAAGGAAATTTTCTGATGCGTTTCCTTGATGCGATAACATGCCACCCCAATTCTGGACCGGCTTTTCCACCATGCTGGCCCGCCAGTCGCCCACATAGCCAAACGTGGGAGCGGGTATGGGATCAGTGAACCAGAAGCTGGTCTGCATGACGACATCGGGCTCGCCAAACCAGTGCGCCCGGCCGTCGCCGTCCATGACCCACCACCTGGCGCCCTGCGGCGCCTGGCTCCAATCGATATTCCATTCCATAGCAGGACCCTCAGTGCTGTTCTCATCCACCGCGCATGCGCGATTCATTTCTTGATAACGATGTGATTGACCACGCTGGTTACCCTGTCGACTGCCTTGGCCACCACGATGCTGGTATCGACCTGAGCCCGGTTGTCGGCGAAACCGCTCAATGTCACTTCGTGGTTCTGGGTCTGGACTTGCAGGTCAAGGTTTTTGAGATCGCCGCTATGCAGCAATCCAGCTTTCACCTTGGCGGTGATGATCGAATCGTCAACCGCAGTGCTGACAGCAGCAGAAGGGGGATTTCCGGCCATGTCTTTTGTCTTGTTGCAGCCGGACAAAAAGACAAGCAGGAAACACGCAGCGACAAGGCTTGGACGGACGGAACGCTTCAGAAACGTAACCATGGTTTTTCCAATCATCTTTCCGGCTCACACGGCTCTTCTCGCATCGGCTGGTTCTTCTTGCAATATCTGATGCAGTACAAGAGGACGCTGCGGCGGGACCAGCTGTGGCGGCCTTTGCCTGTCGGCGACGCTTTCCACACCGTCAATGGCGATGGCCTCAAGGAAACCCAGGACGCTGCGATGGTAGTCGACGCGCATTCCAGCTTCCAGCAACAGCCTTTCCGCCTGGAATAGTGAAAGACGCGCATCGCGCAATTCGCCTGCAGCCAGTTTTTCCGGCGTCACAGCGTATTTTCTCGCCCATCCATTCAACCATTCGATTCCCATGCCGATTCCCTTTTATCAAAAGACGATTTGGCGCTTATCCAGGCAATCGGCTAATGCACAAAAAAATAGAGCGCTAGCAACAGCGCCATCGGCGCACCCAAAATCCATCCCAGAATATATTTGTCCATAGCCATCTTCCCTTTTGCGAACATTGAACCAGCACGGCATAGCGCACGCAACGGGCCAGCTTCCGTGCCGCCTGCCCGATGACATATCTTATAAAACTTATTTTCGCCCCGATCCGTTCGCCATCCCACATTGCATAAAATTCCTGTCCGGGGTATCCGCAAGCTTGCCATATCTGCCAAATCATCCGGATTGCAGAATTATTGTCGCCTGCGTACGCTAACGAACAGAGAGGGAAAGGGTAAAGAAGGCAAAGTCCAGTGCATATATTGGAATTCCCCTACTTTTGGATTGGCATGCCATGAGCGCGCTCGTAAATCGCTTCCTGGGCACAATGGCCATTTGCGCCCTGCCGGCTTCCCTGTGCGGCTGCAATAACGCGCAAAGCATGCCTGTTGCCGCGCCGCTTTCCGCGATCCAGTCCGCACCTGCCGGCAGCGGACTCACGGCCAAAATCAAAACCGCCTTGATGGCAAGTGATGGCATCGACAATCTTGATATAAGAATCCGGACGCAACAAGACGAAGTCATGTTGAGCGGTTTCGCCGACAGCCGCGCCCAGGTCGATCGCAGCATAGAGGTAGTGAAACGGGTAGCGGGGGTCGGCAGGGTAATCAACCGTATCCGCATCAGGAAATTTACCTAGGCGCTGAAAGGAAAACCCGCCATGTGCGCCGACCTGATCGAATTCAAGATGGCCTGGTGGTTCAAGCTCTACATCCTGGGCGTCACGGCCATGTATTTGCTGACCGGTTGCGAACCGCGGCAGGAAAGATCGCTGTACTGGTGCAGCAAGGCGATCAGGGCCAGCTGCAATGGCAAACGCATCAAGGTCTCCTGACCTCGAATCTTCCGCACGGTCTCGTCATGTAAACACAGGCAGATAAATTCTGTCCACTCCGAATACTCATTCCTTTTTAGCGAACCCCTGCGTATCGGCAAGGATTCGCCGTTGGCTGTTTTAACGAGCCGGGATGACTACAACGGTGCCAGCTTCAGTGCTTCCTTTGGCTCCGGTACTTCCTCTTGCACCGGTGCTGCCGGTTGCGCCCGTATATCCGGTAGCCCCGGTATCGCCTGTTGCGCCGGTGCCGCCGGTCGCTCCGGTGTCCCCGGTCGCACCTGTACCGCCGGTAGCTCCGGCGCGGCCGGGCGCCCCTGTATAGCCGGTGCTACCGGTGGCTCCGGTGTATCCGGTGGCGCCTTGCGGCCCGGCCGGACCTGTAGGTAAGGTAAAACAACCGGCCAGTGTAAGCGTCGCCAATGCTGCGGCAAACTGTGTCATGTATTTCATGATGATTTCCTTTGTTTGACTAACCAGAACTACGCACATGATTGTGAGCAGCCATCCAGATTTGATCAGTCTCTGGCGACAATGATGTGCACCGGCAGATCAGGCCATCGCTACTGCACGATCGCGGCGGCAGCCGAACTGTCGACATGGCCAAGGGGGCCGCATCCAGTCGGCGCGCTACGATTGCAGACCAGCTTATTCAGGAAATCCAGTGGGGTCTGTGCGTTGGCGTACCAAGATCATATACGGCAGGTGCGCAGGATAAAGAAAATCACGGTTGTATTGCAATCCGCTGCGGCAAAAAAGCGCAGGCTGGAAGTTCGCCTCGTTGCAGTCGGCTTATATGGGTTTTGATTCTGACTGCTTTGCCACTATGTACTTTTTCATGATGGCTACGAACTTGAGTCTATTTGCCGGGTTTTCCGCAAATGCCTTTTCGCGGCCGGCTACATTTTCAACGTAATGCATGAACTCCGCATCTTGCTCATCGGTCAAGGCGAGAGCCAGGTCGTCATTGCTCATTGGACCGTCTTTGAGGCCAGCATTTTTGTCGTCTTTCACGCCTTTTACTATCTCGTAAGGAGCGGACTGCTTGGCCATCCAGCCGCTCTCGGCAGACTGGCTCTGAGTCAGGTATTTTTTTTGAATCCTCACATAAATCCTGTACGCGACATTGCCTTCATTTGCGAAACCGTTGACTTTATCGAGATCGGTGGTGAACTCTATTAGTTCTTTCACTTTTGCAGAATCTTTAATTTGAGAGACGTAGTCCGCAACATCCGCAGCCTCTGGCCTGGTCACCACCGCGCTGGAAGCAGATTGCCCAGCGCCATCCAGCATCTTTGTGAGACTCACGAATAACCCGGTTTTGATATCGCTCGACTTCGGCGTGCGCTGGGTCGGCGTGACGACCCTTGCAACCACCACAAATGCATCGTCTGCCGCCTGCTCTACTTGTCCCTGTGTCGACAATGCCACACTATCGGGATCCGTAATGTTTGGTCGCCCGTAGGCCTGGATTGGTCCGGGCCACGCCGGCAACGCCTTGGGCGCCAGCGCGTGCGCTGAGCTTTCCGGGCCGGCCGGCGGCGCCATGGCCTGATGGACAGCTGCCCGCGCGCCCATTGCATCGGCCTCCTGCTCCAGGCCCGCATCGTCACTCACCCCCATCCCCGCCATCTGCGTCGTCGCCCGCACCCGTCCTTGCCTTTGCTGCACCACATGCCACGCTTCGTGCGGCAGATGGCGCTCCTGCCCAGGCGCCAGGTGTATCTCGCTGCCTTGCGCATACGCTTGCGCCTGGACCCGCGCCGGCCTGGCCGAGTTGTAATGCACCTTGACGTTATCCAGCGCCACGCCAGACAGGTTTTCGATACCGTTTCTCAGCTTGGCTGGAAGGCCGCCGTCGATGCCAGGCGACGCCTTGATTGGTCCGGGGTGCAGAGAAAAGGGAGCATGTCCATTGCTGGCGGCGCGTCTCTGGATCGCGCTGCCGGCATAACGATAGCTGCCCATTGCAACTAGATCGCTGCCGCGCTCGGGGATCGCCCGAGATTGTGCGGCCAAACTGCTTTGCGCGCTAAGCTGCGGCGCCTGCGTCGGTGCTTGCGACCTGATTTTTTGCATGCCGGGCGCCTTTCGTCTGGCAAGTTCGATTAGTTCCCATAGGGAAACGTACGAGTTTTTTGCTCGAAAAGCAATCGGAAAGTGCGCGTCTATTGATCTTGACTGTCAAATTTGACAGGCGGGATTACCGGACTGGACCAATATGGGCAGGAAAAAAGCCCCTCCTATTTCGCTGTCTTGGCGCCACCCCCGGTCAGGTAGATTGATGCCGCAGTTCGCAGAAGGAAAACAGAAAAAACGGAAAGTGAAAATGAAAAAGCCCTCCGATTGCTCGGAGGGCTTTGAATCTGTTGGTGGGGCGTGTGTGATTCGAACACACGACCTACGGATTAAGAGTCCGCTGCTCTACCAGCTGAGCTAACGCCCCAACAGGGGACGAATTATAGCGGCTGTTTATTATTTTTGCTAGTTCTTCGTAGGAATTTCTATCGAATTAAATCTTCACCGTTGTTTCTGTCCTCTTCCAACCCTGGGCGGCAGCATCATGCCGTGACCAGCCCCACCCAGTGCAAGGTTGATTCGTCCGCTGCAATCTGGGTGCGCCGGGCCGGACGAACTGCCTTGGTGGCCGCTATCGCAGACCTGTAGAAGGTCTTGTGGGCTTTTCTCAGCAAGCGTTGCTCAATGCGCAGGGTATACAAATCACCGTACTCGACAATTTTCCCCAGCACCTGCGCCAACTCCTTGTCATCAGCTTGGCTTTGCGCCAGCTGGCGCCAGAAATCGCATTCGGTCCAGCGCCGGAAACGCATGTAGATCGTACTTGAACTGCCGAACCGCTCGGGCAGGCGGCACCACGAGCCTTTGTTGTGAACTATCCACAGCACGGCCTCGATAAACAGGCGGTTGTTTTTTGCATTGGCGCCGGGATCGCCCTGTTTCCCGGTCAGGAGCGGCTCAAGCTTTTGCCATTGCCCGTTCCGAAGTTTGATTTCCTGCTTATCTACCAGGCTCATGGCGGCCGCCTCCAGAAAGAATGTCGTTGCGCTGCCTGCCTCGGCCGCTCATGGCGATGAACCGAGGCACAAGCTTGATATTCTAGCGATGGGGTAGGTCAAGAAATATAAGAGATGTCTGAAATCGAAGGGCCATGCCCCGGCCGTCTTAAAGCGGATCAGGCCAGGCGCGCATCGCTTGCGCGCCGATTGCCAGCAGCTTCTCGCGCCCGGCGTTGTCGCGCGCCTGGGTCGACATGCCGTGGATGACCGTCACGAAAAAACTCGCCATCGCGGCGGTATCGGTATCGGCAGCCAGTTCGCCCTCGCGCACGCCGCGGTCCAGCCGGTCCTTGATGCCGGCCTCCATCTGCCCGCGGTAGTCCGCCAGCACTTCCTGCACATGCGAAGAGGCGGCGGTGCAATTGGTGGCTGAAGTCACGACCATGCAGCCGGGCGGCTGGTTGGGGTCGGTTTGCGAGATGGCGATCACTTCCATGTAACTGCGGATGCTTTCCTTTGCCGTCAGCGGCTCGGCCACGATCGACTCGAAAAAACATGGCTTTTTTGCAAGGTAATATTCCACTGCTTCCAGGAACAGGCGTTCCTTGTCGCCGAATGCCGTGTACAGGCTGGGCGGCGTGATTCCCATGGCGCTGGTGAGGTCGTTGAGCGAAGTCGCCTCATATCCGTAACGCCAAAAAACCAGCATCGCGCGTTCCAGCGCAAGTTCCCTATCGAACGATAAAGGACGGCCGGCCTTCTTGCGCGGCTTGTCTTGTGTCATTTCCATAGTGATCGATATTAAACTACTTGACAGCGTAAAACAACCCCGCTAGAGTCACACTCTAATTCGTAGTGATCGCTATTGAATAGAAATTCTGCAGATGCCGGATGTGGCCAAACGGAAACAACAGTGTCTCACAGAATTAAATTTGATGTTTTCCGAGCGCGTTTTTTTGCTTTCAGGTAAGGGAAAAACCGGCACATTTGGAGGATCAGACAAGAAGCGTCCAGTAAGCGGCTATCGGCTGACAGCCAGTCAGCCATATATTGCTAATCATGATTTGAAGCAATCCAAGCCAGTCAAGAACGCCGATGTCGGTCTCCAGGCCAAGCTGCAATCCCTTTCATAGGCCCAGCGCTCCCGCGATTGTTTCCGATTACGCAGTTATCCATTTCCGTTTCCACACATATATCCAGGGGTCTCACATGCAAACTTCGACACCATTATTTTCTCGCAAAGCCATTGCGATTGCGGTTGGCATCCTTATCCTCGCCGCCGCCGGCACTTTCACCCTGACCAGCCGCCAGGCCAAGGCGGTCGCCGCGCCGCCTCCTGCCGCATCGGTCTCGGTGGCCGCCGCCCTGGAAAAATCGGTTACCGAATGGGATGATTTTTCAGGCCGGGTGGAAGCCATCGAACGGGTTGAAATCCGTCCGCGCGTATCCGGCACCATCGACGCCGTGCATTTCCAGGAAGGCCAGCTGGTCAAGAAAGGCGACCTGCTGTTCACCATCGACCCGCGCCCTTATCAAGCGGAACTGGCACGTGCGGTCGCCACCCAGGCCGGCGCCCGGGCCGGCTTGTCGCTGGCCAAGACCGAACTGGCGCGCACCGGCCGCCTGATTGAAGAGCACGCGGTCGCACAGCGTGAACTGGACCAGCGCAACAATGCCTTGCTGGAAGCCGACGCCAGCCTCAAGGCGGCGGACGCAGCGGTGCAGACTGCGCGCCTGAACCTGCAATACACCGCGATTGCGGCGCCGGTCAGCGGCCGCGTCTCGCGTGCCGAGATCACGGTCGGCAACCTGGTCGGCGCCGGCGTCGCTTCGCCGGCCTTGACTACCGTGGTGTCGGTATCGCCGGTGTACATCAATTTTGAAGTGGATGAGCAAACCTATATCCGCTACGCCGCCAACGGCGCGGTCGGCAATTCCGGCGTCAAGAACCTGCCGGTGTCGATTGGCCTGGCCAGTGAAGAAGGTTATCCGCACCAAGGCCAGATCAAGGCTTTCGACAACCGTCTCGATACTGCCTCCGGCACGATGCGGGTGCGCGCGGTATTCGACAATTCGAACGGCACCCTGACTCCCGGCATGTACGCCCGCGTGCGCACCGGCGGCGCGGCGGCAGAGACTGCCGTGCTGATCGACGACAAGGCGGTCGGCACCGACCAGGACAAGAAATACGTCATGGTGCTGGGCGCGGACAACAAGGTCACCTATCGCACGGTCAAGCTGGGCCCGATCGTCGACGGCCTGCGGATCGTGCGCTCCGGCCTCAAGAAAGATGAGCGGATCGTCGTCAACGGCCTGCAGCGGATCCGGCCGAACGACCTGGTCACGCCAGTGACGGTGGCCATGGACGGTGAACAGCTCGCGCCAGCGAAGAATGCACTGGCCGTGGCTGCAGCTAAATAACAAGGACGCCGACGATTACCAGAGCGATACAAGAACAATCGCAGAACAATCACATATCGCATCGACGCCAAAACACAGCAGAGCCCAACACCATGAATATTTCTAAATTCTTTATCGACCGCCCGATTTTTGCGGGCGTGCTATCTGCGATCATCCTGATCGGCGGCCTGATTTCCATGCTCAGCCTGCCGATCTCCGAGTACCCGGAAGTGATTCCGCCCTCCGTCATCGTCAAGGCGCAGTATCCGGGCGCCAATCCGCAAACCATCGCGGAAACCGTCGCCACGCCGATCGAAGAACAGATCAACGGCGTCGAAGGCATGCTCTACATGTCTTCACAAGCGACTTCCGACGGCCTGATGACGCTGACCATCACCTTCAAGCTCGGCACCTCGCCTGACCTGGCGCAGCAGCTGGTGCAGAACCGCGTCAACCAGGCTTTGCCGCGCTTGCCGGACGTTGTGCAGCGGCTGGGCGTGACCACCGTCAAAAGCTCGCCCAACCTGACCATGGTGGTGCACTTGCTGTCGCCTAACGACCGCTATGACATGGCCTACCTGCGCAACTACGCGGTGCTGAACGTCAAGGACCGGCTGGCGCGCCTGCCCGGCATCGGTTCGGTGCAGCTGTTCGGTTCCGGCGACTATTCGATGCGGGTCTGGCTCGATCCGCGCAAGGTGGCTGAGCGTGGCCTGGCCGCCACCGATGTGGTGAACGCCATCCGCGAACAGAACGTCAATGTCGCCGCCGGCGTGATCGGCGCTTCGCCTGCGGTTCCCGGCGTCAATTACCAGATCTCGGTGAACGCCCGCGGCCGCCTGGCCAACGAGGAAGAGTTCGGCAACATCGTGATCCGCACCTCGTCCGACGGCGTGGTGACCTACTTGAAAGATGTGGCGCGCATCGAACTTGGCGCCAGCGAATACGCCTTGCGCTCGCTGCTCGACAATAAACAAGCGGTAGCGATTCCGATCTTCCAGGCGCCCGGCTCCAACGCCCTGGAAATCTCCGACAACGTGCGCGCCACCATGGCCGAGCTGAAGAAAGACATGCCGGAAGGTGTCGACTACAAGATCGTCTACGATCCGACCCAGTTCGTCCGTTCTTCGATCGAAGCCGTGGTGCATACCCTGCTGGAAGCGATCCTGCTGGTGGTGATCGTGGTGATCATCTTCCTGCAAACCTGGCGCGCTTCGATCATCCCGTTGCTGGCGGTGCCGGTCTCGGTCATCGGTACTTTTGCGGTGATGATGGGCCTGGGTTTTTCGATCAACGCACTGAGCCTGTTCGGGCTGGTGCTGGCGATCGGGATCGTGGTCGATGACGCCATCGTGGTGGTGGAAAACGTCGAGCGCAATATCGAAAACGGCTTGTCCGCCAAGGAAGCTACCTATAAAGCGATGCGCGAAGTATCGGGACCGATCGTGGCGATTGCGCTGACCCTGTGCGCGGTGTTCGTGCCTTTGGCTTTCGTCAGCGGCCTGACCGGCGAATTCTTCAAACAGTTCGCCCTGACCATCGCTATCTCGACCGTGATTTCGGCCTTCAACTCGCTGACCCTGTCGCCAGCGTTGGCCGCCCTGCTGCTGAAAGGCCATGGCGCCAAGAAGGACGGCTTCCAGCGTGTCATCGACCGTATCTTTGGCGGCTTCTTCTCGGTGTTCAACAAGGTCTTCCATCGCGGCTCGACTTCGTACGGCGACGGCGTCACTGGCATCCTGAAACGCAAGACCGCGGCGCTCGGCGTGTATGCCGTTCTGATCGGCCTGACCATGCTGCTGTTCCACACTGTGCCGAACGGCTTCATCCCGGCACAGGACAAGCAGTACCTGGTCGGTTTTGCCCAGCTGCCTGACGCTGCTTCGCTCGACCGTACCGAGGACGTGATGCGCAAGATGTCCGAGATCGCGCTGAAACAGCCTGGCGTGGAATCGGCCGTGGCCTTCCCTGGCCTGTCGATCAACGGCTTCGTCAACAGCCCGAACTCCGGCATCGTGTTCACCACGCTGAAGCCGTTCGACGAACGCCGCAGCGCCGACCAGAGCGGCATCGCGATTGCGCAGCAGCTGAACCAGAAATTCTCGGCCATCCAGGGCGCTTTCATCGCCGTGTTCCCGCCGCCGCCAGTACAGGGGCTGGGCACCATCGGCGGTTTCAAACTGCAGATCGAAGACCGTGGCGCGCTGGGCAACCAGGCCTTGAACGACGCCTTGCAAGCGTTCATGGCGAAAGCGCACCAGGCGCCTGAGCTGGCTGGCATGTTCTCCAGCTTCCAGATCAACGTACCGCAGCTGTACGCCGACGTCGACCGTGTCCGTGCCCAGCAGCTGGGGGTGTCCATCCCGTCGGTGTTCGACACCTTGCAGATCTACCTGGGTTCCTTGTACGTGAACGACTTCAACAAGTTCGGCCGCACCTTCCAGGTACGGGTCCAGGCGGATGCGCCGTTCCGCGCCCATGCCGAAGATATCGGCTTGCTGAAAGCGCGCAACGACAAGGGCGAAATGGTGCCGCTGTCCTCGCTGCTGAAGATGACGCAAAGCTACGGCCCCGACCAGGCTGTGCGCTACAACGCCTTCCCCTCGGCCGATGTCAACGGTGGCCCGGCGCCAGGCTACAGCACCGGCCAGGCCCAGGCAGTGGTGGAACGCATCGCGGCCGAGACCCTGCCGCGCGGCATCAGCTACGAATGGACTGAAATCACGTATCAGGACAAAATCGCCGGCAACACTCTGTTCATCATCTTGCCGCTGTCGATCCTGCTGGTGTTCTTCGTGCTCGCTGCCCAATATGAAAGCCTGACCTTGCCGCTGGCGGTATTGCTGATCGTGCCGATGGGGATCCTGTCGGCGATTGCCGGCGTCTGGCTGACACGTGGCGACAACAACATCTTCACCCAGATCAGTCTGATCGTGCTGGTGGGGCTGGCCTGTAAGAACGCCATCCTGATTGTCGAGTTCGCCCACGAGCTGGAGCTGCAAGGCCGCTCCATCTACGCTGCGGCGATTGAAGCTGCTCGCCTGCGTCTGCGGCCTATCCTGATGACCTCGATCGCCTTTATCGCCGGTGTCGTGCCGCTGATCCTGTCGAGCGGCGCGGGCGCCGAAATGCGCCATGCGATGGGCGTGGCGGTGTTCTCGGGAATGATCGGGGTGACGGCTTTCGGCCTGTTCCTGACGCCGATCTTTTATGTACTGCTGCGCACCCTGGCATCGCGCTGGACAACCGGCAGCAAGCATGAAGCCGAGGCCTATACCGGTCCGGGTCATGCGCCGCACGGCAGCGTCACGCCTGCGATTGCCAGCAGCGCGCAAATTGAAGGAATCTGAACATGAAAAGCTTTAACTTGAAACTGACTGCAATGATGGCCGCGCTGGTGCTGGCCGGCTGCTCCACTACCAAACCGCCGGAACAGGTCGCAGTCGACACGCCGGCCCAGTACCGCGAAGCGGCAGCGTTGGACGGCAGCTGGAAAGTAGCCCGGCCTGCCGACGCTGCCGACCGTGGCGCCTGGTGGTCGGTGTTTGACGACGCCGAGCTCAGCAAGCTGATCAGCGACGCCACCGAGTCCAGCCCGACCCTGGTGATGGCCTTGGCGCGCGTCAAGGAAGCGCGCGCCACCGCCGGCCTGGCCGATGCCGACCGCGCCTTCCAGCTGGGCGCCGCCTTTGGCCCAACCCGCCAGGGCACAGCCAGCGCCACCTCTACCCAGTGGCAGGCGCAATTAGGCGCCTCTTATGAGGTCGATCTGTTCGGCCGCCTGTCGGACAGCAGCCGTGCCGCGCGCCTCGACGCCGAAGGCCAGGAAGCGGCCTATCGTTCGGTGCTGCTGGCGCTGCAGGCCGATGTCGCCCAGCAGTATTTTGCGATCCGCTCGCTCGATTCGGAACTCGACGTGCTGCAGCAGACCATCAAGCTGCGTCAGGAAAACCTGCGCCTGGTGCAGCATCGCTACGATGCCGGCGACACCAGCGAACTGGATGTGGCGCAAGCCCAGACCGAGCTGTCGGTGACCCAGGCTGAACAGGAAGGCGTCAGCCGCAACCGCGCCCAGCGCGACCATGCGCTGGCGATCCTGCTAGGCAAAGCGCCGGCTCAGTTCACCCTGGCCAGCGCACCGCTGCAGCCGGTGACGGTCAACGTGCCGCCAGGCCTGCCATCCGACCTGCTGGAACGGCGCCCGGACATCGCCCAGGCGCAGCGCCAGCTGGCCGCCGCCAGCGCCCGCATCGGCGTCGCCAAGGCCGGCTTCTTCCCGAGCCTGGTGCTGACCGCTTCCGGCGGCTTCGCCTCGGACGCGCTGCACAATCTGTTCCAGTGGTCCAGCCGCAGCTGGATGCTGGGACCGCTGGTCGGCAGCGTGCTGAACCTGCCCTTGCTCGATGGCGGCCGCAACAAGGCTAACCTGGCCAAGGCCGACGCCAACTATGAATCGGTGGTGGCCAACTACCGCCAGCAAGTGCTGGTCGGCTTCCAGGATGTGGAAGACAACCTGAGCGCGATGCGTACGCTGGATAACCAGATCCGCTTCCAGGAAGACGCCGTGAAATCGGCGCAACTGGCCGCGCGCCTGGCCGATTCGCGCTACAAGAACGGCTCGACCAGCTATTTTGAAGTGATCGACGCCCAGCGTTCGAGTCTTTCCGCGCAACGTGCGAAAAGCCAGAGCGTCGGTCAGCGGGCTGTGGCCTCGGTTGGCCTGATCAGGGCGCTGGGCGGCGGCTGGGATCAGCCTGCGGCAAACGCTGCCCCTCTGGCGCTGGCCAGGTAACAAGCAATAAAGTTTCTCTCCAGCCTGCATCAGGCGAAGTCGAAGCAGACTCGCCGGTGCAGGTTTTTTTTCGTTCTTAATCCCGGATATCGCGCAAAGGCGAGGTTTTCAACAAGCCGAAAGTCAGCAGGCTGCCGCCCACCGCAATGGCAATCAATCCGCTGCGCACGCCCAGGTGTTCGGCGATCCAGCCGGCCGACAAGGCGCCCAGCGGCGCCGCTGCTACGGTCATGAAACGCATGGTCGACACCATGCGGCCGTGATAAGCATCGGGCGTCAGTTTCAGGCGCAGCGCCAGGTAAGGCATGAAATACAGCATGGCGCTGCAATCGAAGATGAACACCACCACGCCGTAAGCCAGCGCGCTCAGCAGCGGCAAACCGAACAGGTTGGCCGGAATCATCGCCAGCAGCAGCCAGGCCGCGCCGGTGCCGCCGAGGCCGATCAGGATCGTGCGGCCGCTGCCGAAGCGCCGCGACAAAGGCTTGAGCAGCATCGAGCTGACCAGCACTCCCAGTCCGCCCAGCGTCTGCGCAGCGCCCAGCACGCCTGGCGACATGCCCAGCTGGTGGGTGGCGAACAGGATCTGCAAGGCCAGGTAGCCGTTGAACAGCAGCTGCCACAAGGCGGTGCCCCAGGCCAGCGGCCACAGCACTTCGTGATTCCACACCATCTTGATGCCATCCACCATCTCGCGGAACGGATGGCGATCGGACGGCGCAGGATAAGAGTCGCGCTTGCGCAGGTAACGCAGGTTCCACGACGACGCCATGAAAGCGAGGGCATCGACCAGCACCGCTACCGGCGCCGTCAGCAGTTGCACCAGCATGCCGGCGATGCCGGGGCCGACCAGGCGCGCCATCGAATCAGTCGCGGCGAACTTGCTCTGCGCATCCAGCAAATGCTCGCGCCCCACCAGCTGCGCCAGGAATACCTGGGAAGCGCTGCCGCCGATCACGAAGCCGATCCCCATCAGGAAGCCGACCGCGTACAGCACATGCATGTTCAGCAAACCCAGCCAGTAACTTATCGGAATCACCGCCAGCACGACGCCGAACAGGAATTCGGACCATAGCAATACCGGATACTTGCTGCGCCGGTCCAGCCAGACCCGACCGGCAGCGAGAACAAGGCGAACGGCAGCGTCTGCAAGGCGATCAGGATGCCCATCTGCGCCGGAGTGGCTTGCAGCAGCAGCACCGCGGTCAGTGGAATCGCCAGGCTGCTGATCTGTTCGCCGAAGCTGGCCAGGACCGTGGACAGCCAGAAGCGGCGGAAGTCGTGGTGGCGCAGCATCGGATCGGCCGACAGCTTGCGGATGAAAAATTGACGGAATGCGTTAAAAATGATGCAACTCTCTGAAAGCGGCAACACTGGATAAGTAAGCGCGGCACGGGCAGTTCCGGATAGGAACATTGACCAAATGATAGCAGTAATGCGGCCGGCTTTTACCTGCTGCTGCAAATTAAATATGTTGATATTTCATAGACGAAACCGGCTGTAGCGAGGCTTCGTTTCGACGCTTTTCGAGCAAATTTCCAGATATGGGAAAAATATCAATAAATCATGATTTTTTCGGCGCCAAGCAATTTAAGACGACTGGTCATATAATAGCGGAATGAATAAAGCCACAGTCCTCAACAACACCCGCGCAACCCTGCTCGAAACCGGCCTCAGGCTGTTCGCGGGGCAAGGCTACAACGGCACCGGCATCAAGGAAATCGTCGATGCCGCGGGCGTGCCGAAGGGTTCGTTCTATAACTATTTCAAGAGCAAGGAAGACTTCGGCGCCGAGGTCATCTCGTTCTACGCCGACGGCTTCGCCGACAAATGGTCGGGCTATTTTGCCGAGGGACCGGAACAGCCGCTGGCCGCGCTGCGCTACACCTACGAACGCATCATCGGCTACCACGAACAATGCGCAGTGAAAGCCGGTTGCCTGTTGGGTAATTTTGCCGCCGAAATGTCGGAATCCAGCGAGCTCTGCCGCCTTACCCTGCAGGAAGTGGTGGCCGGCTGGCGCAAGCGCTTCGCCAGTTACTTGCGCAAGGCCCAGGCCGACGGTTCGGTACGCACCGACCTGAGCGCCGAGCAACTCACCGATTTTTTCTGGAACGCCTGGGAAGGCGCCATGCTGCGCATGAAAATCGAGCGCTCGACGGCGCCGGTGCGCGCCTGCGTCAACCTGATGTTCGACCATTTTTTCCTGCCGTAAAACTACAGAAGGCATGAAAGCTATTTTTTATAACAAATTCGAGACGACCGGTCACTTATCAACCTGCATTGCAGTTTTTTTTCAGCAGAAAATCAAACCACCAATCGCCTGACAGCGATTTATTCACGAAGGAATGTATATGAGCCGCACCCCAGAAATCCGCACCGAAGACAGCCTGTTCCAGCCAGCCCGCATCGGCGACATCGAAGTATCCAACCGCATCGTGATGGCGCCGCTGACGCGCAACCGCGCCGGCGAAGGCAACGTGCCGAACGAACTGAACCTGAAGTACTACGCCCAGCGCGCAGGCGCCGGCCTGATCGTCACCGAAGCGACCCAGGTGTCGGCCCAGGCCCAGGGTTATGCCAACACGCCTGGCCTGCATACGCCGGAACAGGTCGCCGCCTGGAAAAAAATCACCGACGCGGTACATGAAAAAGGCGGCCGCATCGTGGTCCAGATCTGGCACACCGGCCGCATGTCGCATACCTCCTTCCAGCCGGACGGCAAGGCGCCGCTGGCGCCTTCGGCAATCCGCGCCGACGCCAAGACTTATGTACCGGGCGAAGGCTTCATCGACACTTCCGTGCCACGCGAAATCACGCAGACAGAAATCGCAGTAGTCGTAGACGACTTCCGCCAGACCGCGAGACGCGCCCTGGAAGCCGGCTTCGACGGCATTGAAATCCACGGTGCCCACGGCTATTTGCTGGACAGCTTCCTGCGCGACGGCTCCAACCACCGCACCGACAACTACGGCGGCAGCATCGAAAATCGCGCCCGCCTGCTGCTGGAAGTGGTTGCCGCCACCACCGCCGAAATCGGCAGCGGCCGCGTCGGCGTCAGGTTGTCGCCGGTGTCGCCGGTCAACGATTCCAGCGAAAGCGCCCCGCAGCCGCTATTCAACTATGTCGTAGAGCAGTTGAACAAATTCGACCTGGCCTACCTGCACGTAGTAGAAGGCCACACCGGCGGCCCACGCGACAACGCCCCGTTCGATTACGAAGCGCTGCACCAGCGCTTCGACGGCGCCTGGCTGGTCAACAACGGTTACGACCGCATGATGGCGCGCCAGGCAATCGCCAGCGGCCACGGCGACCTGGTCGCCTTCGGCCGCGCCTTCATCACCAATCCGGACCTGGTGCATCGCCTGCAGCACAACCTGCCTTTGAACGTGCCGTTTGAAGATGCCCCGCTGTATGGCGGCGTGGGCGAGCATGGCTATACCGACTACCCGGCCCTGACCGAAGCGTAAACAGTTGGCTGATGCAGCTTAGGCATCGGGAAAGTCGGGCGCGGCTTTCCCTGCCTTACCACCAGGTCTCCAGCTGCATGCCGATGCTGGAACCATGGGTTGCGCCGCCAAACGGGCCGTCGCGGGCCATGGCGCTGCCACCGGCAGCTGCGTCTTGCGCCGCCTGGTTCCATTTGGCATAGGTATAGAACAGGCGGAGTTCAGGACGGCTGAAGAAAGATTTTCCCATCGTCACTGCCGGGCCGATCGTGAACTTGGTAAGGCTGCGGCTTGCGCCGTTGCCGGGGCTGACGACGTCGCGCCCCAGGTCGGCCTGTATCTTGAAATGGTCGCTGACCGCATATACCGGGCGAACACCCAGCGAAATCCAGTTCTGCCTGTAACCAGGGCTGCTTTCATGCTGGTATACGGCCGCCAGCATGCCGCTGAATTTGCGTGTGAATTGCCATAGCAGGCTTTCACTGAGCCGCCAGCGCCGCCAACCGTGGCCGGGGAATGCCTGGTTCACCGTATTGATAGTGTCCCCCGCCCCCTGTCCATACTGGATGGCAACCTTGTTATAGCCGCCGAACAGCTGGTCCTGCTTGTGCTGCGCGGTGAAGGAAAAACCGCCATGCCCATCCACCCCGGCGGGTTTCTGCATCAGCGACAAACCCAGCTGCAATTCGCCATTCCGATTGGTGCGGATGCCGGCCACCTGGAAGTCGTGGCGATTCGCCAGCCGGGCCTGGAACTGCGCGTCTTGCCTGAACAAAGCATAGCTGTACTGCAAGCCGTTGATGGCGACGTTGTCGATGCCGGCGCCGAAGCCGCTTGGATTCCAGTAATAATAATCTATCGTGTGAATATCGTGCCGATGGTAGTAGATACGGCCGGCCCATATACGCACCTGCGGATTCATGCCGGGCAGGTTGGTCGCCTGCAAGTAGGCCTGAGGCAGCCGGATGGCGCCATTGGTGCTGGAATTAAAATGCGGAAACACATTGCCGGGGTTGTACAAGCTGGCCATCACATCGGCGCTGACGACCATGCCGTTGGCCAGGCCAAACAGTTTTTGCCGCGCTTCCAGTTCGCCGTAATTCTCACACTCGTTGCCGAGCCGGTACTTGCTGGCGGCTCCCGCCAGCTGGAAACAAGGCTGCGCACCGCCGTTGCCGCCGATTGCAGCGCCGCCACCGGCACGCAGGTAACCATGGAATTCGAAACCGTCAAGTCCGGCGGAACTGTCGACGCCGGCACAGGCGATGCCGGAAAATGCCGTTGATAGAATGGTGCAACATAACTGTTTCCTCACTCATGCCTCCTGGTTCAGGTTTATCAGACGATGATGCTGCCCGGCCTATGCAGCGTATTGATTCGGGGATTCGGAGATGCGGGAATGCGCGTCTGCGAACACGCGCGGCATGCATGCCCAAGGTTACAATGGGCACAAGGATGCAACTATAAGTAAAAGCCGTAATATGGCGAAAGCCTGCGCCGCTTTCGAGCTCCACGGCGAGATGTAAATCAATCCCCTCTGCCGGATAAGCAGATTGCAATAGCAAACGATCTTGGAGAAAACGTATGCCTTCATCACACGCCAGTTTCCATTGGGACGACCCGCTCTTGCTGGAGCAGCAGCTCAGCGGCGAGGAGCGCCTGGTGCGCGACAGCGCGGCCGCCTATGCGCGCGACAAGTTGGCGCCGCGGGTGCTGATGTCGTTCCGCAATGAACAGACCGACGCCGGGATTTTTCGTGAAATGGGCGCGCTCGGCCTGCTCGGCGCGACCATTCCGGAACAGTATGGCGGCGCTGGCCTGAGCTACGTCAGCTACGGCCTGATCGCGCGCGAAATCGAACGCATCGATTCCGGCTACCGCTCCATGATGAGCGTGCAAAGCTCGCTGGTGATGCTGCCGATTTTCGAATTCGGCAGCGAAGCCACGCGGCAAAAGTACTTGCCGCAGCTGGCCAGCGGCGAACTGATCGGCTGCTTCGGCCTGACCGAACCGGACCATGGCTCCGATCCCGGCAGCATGGTCACGCGCGCGCGCAAGGTCGATGGCGGCTACCAGCTCTCCGGCAGCAAGATGTGGATCACCAACAGCCCGATCGCCGACGTGTTCGTGGTCTGGGCCAAGGACGATGAAGGCGCGATCTGCGGCTTCGTCCTTGAAAAAGGCTGGAAGGGATTATCGACCCCAGTCATCCACGGCAAGGTCGGCTTGCGCACTTCGATCACCGGCGAGATCGTGATGGACCAGGTGTTCTGCCCGGAAGAAAACGCCTTCCCCGAGGTGCGCGGCCTGAAAGGCCCGTTCACCTGCCTCAACTCGGCGCGCTACGGCATCGCCTGGGGCGCGCTTGGCGCTGCCGAATTCTGCTGGCATGCTGCGCGCCAATACACCATGGAGCGCAAGCAGTTCGGCCGGCCGCTGGCGGCCAACCAGCTGGTGCAGGTGAAGCTGGTGAACATGCAAACCGAAATCACCATGGCGCTGCAGGGTTGCCTGCGGCTGGGCCGCATGAAAGACGACGGCAGCGCCTCGGTGGAAATCACTTCCATCATGAAACGCAACTCCTGCGGCAAGGCGCTCGACATCGCCCGCGTTGCGCGCGACATGTTGGGCGGCAACGGCATTTCCGACGAGTTTGGCGTGATCCGCCACCTGGTCAACCTGGAGGTGGTGAATACCTACGAAGGAACGCATGACGTGCACGCGCTGATCCTGGGACGGGCGCAGACCGGCATCCCGGCGTTCGCCAGCTAGCCGACGCCGAACACCTGCAGCACCAGCCAGATATTCGCCGCCGAAATCAGCACGAACAACAGCCAGGACACCGCCGCCGTCAGCCACGAATTAGCGAACACGCCCATCACGTCGCGCCGGCTGGTGAGGCGGATCAGCGGATACATGGCGAATGGCAGCTGCAGGCTCAGCACCACCTGGCTGAGCACCAGCAGGCGCCCCACCGAATGCTCGCCCCAGGTCAGCACGCCGATCAGCGCCGGCACCAGGGCCAGGCCGCGCGTCAGCAGGCGCCGCTGCCAGCACGGGATCCTGAGGTTGAGAAAACCTTCCATGATGACCTGGCCGGCGATGGTACCGGTGAAAGTCGAGCTCTGTCCCGAGGCCAGCAGCGCCAGGCCGAACAGGATGCCGGCGGCGGCGCTGCCGGTAATCGGATCTAGCAGGTGATACGCCTGGTCGATATCGACCACCGAAGTATTTCCGGTAGCATGAAACGCGCTCGCCGCCAGCACCAGGATGGCGCCGTTGATCAGCAGCGCCAGCAGCAGCGAAACGATGGTGTCGAGCCGCGACAGCTGTATCGCCTGGCGCCGGCTGCTGTCGTTCTTTTCCACCACCCGCGTTTGCACTATCGATGAATGCAGGTAGAGGTTGTGCGGCATCACGGTGGCGCCGAGGATGCCGATCGCCAGGTACAGCGGCTCCCGGCTCGACAGCGCGCTCAAGGATGGCAGCATGCCGGCGGCCACCGCGTGCCAGTCCGGCTTCAGGAACACCAGCTCGGCGAACAGGCAGACCGCGATCGTGATCACCAGGCCAAGGATGATGGCTTCGATCTGGCGGAAGCCCTTGCCTTTCAAACCCAGCACCAGCACCGTATCGAACGCGGTCAGGAGCACGCCGGCCGGCAGCGAGACGCCAAGCAGCAGCTTGAACGCCAGCGCGCACCCCAATACCTCCGCCAGGTCGCAGGCGATGATGGAAATCTCCGCGAAAAACCACATGCCCATGCTGACGCGCGGGCTGTAGTTCTCGCGCGAATGCACCGCCAGGTCCTTGTTGGTAGCGATGCCCAGGCGCATGCTAAGGCATTGCAAGACGATTGCCGCCAGGCTGGACGCCAGCACCACGAACAGCAGCTGGTAACCGAACTGCGAGCCGGCCTGGATCGAGGTGGCCCAGTTGCCGGGATCCATGTAGCCGACCGAGACCAGCAAGCCGGGGCCGACGAACCTGAGGATTTTTTTCCAGAACGGACCGCTGCTCGGCACTGAGACGGTGCCGGCAACTTCGGAAGGGCAAAACGGTGCAGTGGCAGTGGTCGGCAAACGATACATGTAGGCTTCCTGATAGAGTTGCCCCAATTCTATATTGTCACGGGCATTGCGTATGTCCGCTGCAACCCCTATGATTTGAGCGTACTTTCCAATATGGCAGCAGTTCATCCGGGGGCTAGGAAAATGAAAACCATACTGACGCTGGTCACCGTCGCATTGCTGGCCGCTGCCACGCCCTCCTTCGCTGCAGACCCGCAAGCCGAGCTCATCCAGCAAGCCGAAACCGCAGCCAAAACCTGGATGATGCTGACCGACGCCGGCAAATACGGTGAAAGCTGGGAACGCGCAGGTACATTCTTCAAGACCGGCATCGCAAAAAACACATGGGAAACCGGGATCCGTTCATTACGGGCGCCGCTCGGCCTGGTAAAAATGCGTGAGCTGAAAAGCACAGAGTATGCAACCACCCTGCCCGGCGCACCCGATGGCGAATATGTGGTGATCCAGTACGAGACGCAATTCGAAAACAAAAAATCGGCGACGGAAACCATCACGCCCATGCGTGAAAAAGACGGCAGCTGGAAAGTCTCGGGTTATTTCATTCGCTGACGGCAGCAAAAAGAAACACGGTGCGGGATGCGGCGGGAAGGAAGCAGGGAATGCTGATCGGCAGAGTTGCGGCCATGGCGGCCTAGCTTGACCCCAGGATCCGAAAGCCACCTTGTGAGGGCCTCGAAATCTCTTAAAACAGGGCGCCTTGTGGGCAAATCTGGAGCATAACCAGAAAACGTTTTGCGCAGCGGCAGAACAGGTCTGTCGCTGCGCTCATTGAAACATCGTTCAATGTAAAATCGGTGTGGCTATCGTTGGCAATTGTTGGCTATGCCGATAACAATATATCCAGTGCAGACAGTGTCACAAGAATGGAATATCATGTCCACTCACAAATTTGTATGCGCCATAGCAGTTTGTTATAGAGCGTTACAACCACCCCCTGCATTGACATAAAATCATGATCCGTTTCAGACAAATCGAGGCTTTCCGCTCACTGATGATTTCCGGCACCAGCGTCTCTGCGGCCCGCCGCATGCATGTGACCCAGCCGGCAATCAGCCGCCTGATCGCCGATCTAGAGGCCGACCTCGGTTTCCGCCTGTTCAACCGCGCCAAAGGTCGCCTCGAGCCGACCAATGCCGGCGTGCGTTTTTACAAGGCAGTCGAAGAAAATTTCCTGGGGCTGGAGCGGCTGATGCAAGTGGCGGGCAATATCCGCCATGAAGCCCCCGAAGGCTTGACTGTCGCCTGCCTGCCGGTGCTGTCCACCACCTTGCTGCCGGAAGTGCTGCAACGCTTCTTCAAGCAGCATCCCGATGTCTCGGTCAAGATCGACAGCTGCACCGTACCGGAAATTCTGGTCAGCCTGCAAGACCTCAAGGTCGACATGGCGCTGAGCCTGGCGTTTCCGCCGTTCGCCGGCATCGAAGTCGAGCCGATCATGGAAGCCACCGTGCTGTGCGCGATGCTGGCGACCCATCCGCTGGCGCAGAAGGAAATCATCCTGCCGGAAGACCTGGACGGCGAAAACGTGATCGGCTGGATGCCCAACAGCGCGCAATCCTATGACCGCGAATTGTCGACGCTGAACTCGGCTGCGATCCGCCCCAACTACACCATCCAGACGCATACCTCGCATACTCGCTACGCCATGGTCGCCAACGGTTTCGGCGTCGCCATCGTGGAGCCGTTTGCAGCCAAGATCTGGCGTCCGCACGGCGTCGTCACGCGGCCATTCAAGGCCGACATCAACTATAAATACGTGCTGGCCTACCCCAGCGGCGGCATCCGCTCCGAACTCGCCCACGACCTGCGCGAAGCCGCTCTCCACGTTGCGAAAAACTATAACTTCGGCCTGTAAAAAGGAACAAGAATGTATTCACCTGAAAGACTGATTGAAAATTTAAGCGGCTACCTTGGCGAATTGGAAGAGCTCATTTCAGCGGCCGCGCAAACCGGCTCGGCTGAAAAAAGCAGATTGCTTATAGAAAAATCGAATATAGAAACATACGTCGGAAAACTCCAGGCGCTGCCTGGAAACCATCGCCTGGATGCAAAACATATCGAGTCCGGACTTGCGCTGGAACCCCACCCGGAAGGCGGCTTCTATCGCGAATTCATACGGACCGGCGCTTGCACCGTCATTTTTTACCTGCTGCCCGAGCAAGCCATCTCCAGCTGGCACAGCCTGAAAGACACGCAAGAGAGATTCAGGCTGATCTCAGGGGATTCTTTATTGATCCCGAAAATAGATGCCGACGGACTGTGGAAGTCCGAAGAAGCAGTGACTTATGAAAATGACGTCGTCATAGAAAAAAACCAGGATTTCGGCGACTGGTTCGGCGCCTATCCGAGCGGAGAGTACGGACTCGTCACTTGCGAATGCAGAGGGCCGTTCGAGTTTGCGAAATTCAAGATCATCGACCAGGAAAACCTGGCCGCATTTCACGGCAAGAATCCTGGGCACAAAAAAATCATCGATAGGCTTTCACCGAAGGCCGCTTAAAGCCGCCCTGGCCAGTTCTAATCGGCAGGTAAAACGATCGTGGCCACCAGGCCGCCTTCGGCGTGATTGCGCAAATGCAGCTCGCCGCCATGCGCCTGCACGATATTGCGCGCAATGCCCAGTCCGAGTCCCATGCCGCCGGCATTCTGGTCGCGACCATGCTCCAGCCGGGTATACGGCTCGAACAGGCTGTGCAAAGCTTCTTCCGGCACTCCAGGGCCATGATCGCGGATCTGGATCTGGATATTGCTGCCGGCCTCATTGATCAGGCCGGCGACCGAGATTTCCACCTTCTGGCCATAGTGCAGCGCATTGTCGAACAGGTTGCCGATGGCGCGCTTGAGCGCCAGCGGCTTGGCCATCACCGTCAGGCCCGATTCGGCAAACGCCACTTCGTGCCCCGCCATGCGGGCGTCGCGGATCATGCGCAGGATCAGGGCATCGAGTTTTACCTCGGTGCGGTTTTCATGGATATCGCTGTCCTTGACCGACTGCAAGGCGCCCTTCACCATCATGTCGAGTTCGTCCAGGTCCTCGTGGAATTCGCTGCGCAGATGCTCGTCGTCCAGCAGTTCGGTGCGCAGCTTGAGGCGCGTGATCGGCGTGCGCAAATCGTGCGAGATCGAGACGAACAGGCGCTCGCGGTCATCCAGGTAACGCTTGATGCGTTCGCGCATGGCGCGGAACGCGCGCGCGGTCTTGATGAATTCGCGGCTGCCGGTTTCCGGCAATTCGGGCGCGGCCTCGCCTTTGCCGAACGCCTCGGCGGCATCCGACAGCGCCGCCAGCGGCCGCGTGGTCCAGCGCACCACCAGGATCGACAGCAGCAACACGGTGGCCAGCGACAGCCCCTGCAGCAACAAGCGCTCGGGCGACAACGGGTTATCGCTGTCGAGGAAATAAGGATTCGGCATAAGCGCCGCCAGGTAGAGCCAGTTGCCGGGCTCGAGTTCGGTCTGGATCACCAGCACCGGCGCCGGGTTGGGCTTGATCAGCAGCGTATGCTGGACCCAGCTGTCCGGCAGGTCGGCAACCTGCAAACCTTGCGGCGACACCATCAGGTCGTCGGGCCAGGCAAACGCCAGGCGGAAACCGGGCAGGAACGGCAGGTCGGTTTTCAGTGTGGCGCCGATATCGGCCAGCGCCATGTTGGCCAGGGCATTGTTGGCAATCTTGTGGATGGTCACCGGGCCGTCGTTGGTATTCACAAAAAACCGGGTGCCGCCCATCTCGCGCAGCTGCTGGATCAGGATAGGCCGGTAATTCGCCGGCAAGCTCATGAAAAAACGGACTGCGCTGGCTGCGCTGTGCGCCAGGTGCTGCGCCGCTGTCTTGGTTTCGACCTCGGCCTTGCTGCGCAATTGCGCGGACCAGATCAGGCCGCCGGCCAGCTGGGTCACCAGCACGCCGAATACCATCACCACCGACAGGCGGCCCAGCAGCGTATGCGGCAACAGCCAGGACAGCAGCCGGCTATACCATGCCGACCAGCTACGCTCGGGCACGGCTTCAGACTTGCGCAGCGGCCACATCGGCAGAAAATACGTAACCGGCGCCGCGCACCGTCTTGATCAGGTGCGGGTCCTTGCCGCCGTCGTTCAGGCGCAGGCGCAGTTTGCTGATCTGCACATCCAGCGAACGGTCCAGCGGCCCGACATCGCGGCCGCGGGTTTCCTCGCACAGGACGCCGCGGTCGAGCACATCGCCCGGGTGTTCGACAAAATATTTCAGCAACTGGTAATCGAGACCGGTGAGCGCCACCGGCTGGCCATCCGGATCGCTCAGGGTGCGCTCCACCGTGTCCAGCGTGAAGCCGACAAAGCGGTAGTAGCGCGGCGCCACCGCGCTGTCGATGCCGGTACGGCGATGGATGGCCTTGATGCGCGCCAGCAGCTCACGCGGACTGTAAGGCTTGGCGATATAGTCGTCGGCGCCCAGCTCGAGGCCGACCACGCGGTCGGTTTCGTCGGAACTGGCGGTGAGCATGATGATCGGTACGTTGGATTTGCGCCGGACCGTCTTGCACAAGGCGAAGCCGTCGGTATCCGGCAGCATCACGTCCAGGATCACCAGCGACAGTTCCTCGGCGTAGCGCTGGAACTCAGCCAGGAACGCCTCGCCGTTATGCGCCAGGCGCACTTCGTACTGGTTCTTTTCCAGGTAGGCTTTCAGCAGCGTCCTGGTTTTCTGGTCGTCGTCGACGATCAATATCTTACGCATCAACTATTCCTGCTTTCCTGTCTTCGACAGAGATCGTGCAATGCTCGCCAGCTTGCGCTGGACATCGCTCTCGCCCATCTTGTCATCCACAAAATAACGGTGTACTTCAGCCACGATGGCGTCTTTCGCGGTTTCGTCGGCGGCCATGCGGTGCACCAGGCTCGGCGCCTGGAACGCGCTGCCCTTGCTGAACGCGCTCCATGAGGCGCGTGCGCAGCTATCCATTTTCGACAAATCCGGCGAACGCCATACCGAGATTGCACCCTTGACCTGATTGTAAGCGCTTTGCACCGGCTGCGACATGATCAGCTGGGCCAGCTTTTCCTGCGCCGGCTGGTGCGAATAGTCGCCGGCGAACATGGCCAGGGTATCGACACTATATAGATGGTAGTCTGCCGTGCCCGGCACCGCCGCACAAGAAAAATCCTGGTCGGTGTTCAAGCCCCAGGCCAGCAACTCCCCCTTGGCCCAATCGCCCATGACGAACATGGCGGCATCGCCGTCAGCCAGCTGGCGGGTCATGTCCGGCCACGGCCGTTCCCTGAGCGGCTGCGGCATCCACTCCTTGAGCGCCCGCAAGCGCTTCAAGGCATGGGTCATGCGGGCGTCGCCAAAGGCGGCGGGATTCAGGTCGACAAACAGGGAGCGGTAATAAGTCGGCCCGCTTTCAGCCAGCACCAGGGTTTCAAACAAGGTTGCGACCTGCCAGGCTTCGCTGCTTTGCGCCAGCGGCGTGACGCCGGCCTGCCTGAGCTTTTCCGCCACCCGTTCGAACTCCGGCCAGGTCTTGGGCGCAGCCAGGCCGAGCCGGTCGAAAACCTTCTTGTTGTAGAACAGGTTGTTGATGCGGTGGATGCCAAGCGGCGCCGCTACCACATGACCGCGGTTGTGCACCAGCGACCATACGGTCGGAAACAGCAGTTTTTGCCAGTTGCTCGGCGCGGCGACATCGTCCAGTTCCAGCAGCAGGCCAAGATCGGCCCACTCGCCGAACACGATGCCGTTGAGCTGGGTTGCCTCGGGCGCTTTGCCGGCCAGCACCATGCTCTTGAGCACCTTGCTGGCGCCAAGGCCGGCGCCGCCGGGAATGGCCATGTCGCGCCACTGGATGTTATCTTCGGCGAGCCTGCCTGCCAGCACGTCGACTGACTTGCGTTCCCCGGCCGAAGTCCACCAGTGCACCACTTGCAGCGACGTTGCCGGCTGGCCGGCGGCGGAAACCGGCGGCGCCGCATTGGCCATGCCGGTGGTCAGATTAATCAGGCAACCAAACAGGCAGCCTGACGCCAGTAGTGCAATCCATCTGCGCGATCCTGCAATCCAGGATTTCACGCCTCCCCTGTCTCTCTTGTCAATCACTCGCTTGTCAATCATTGAGCGCCTTGTTGATTTTTTTATAAACACTTGTTACGTCTCCCACATCGCGTGTGACTATAGCGCAAGTCCGGTATACGACGTTAACAGTCTTCTTGTTTTGTAAAGAAGCGTAAGTTTTCGTAATTTTATCTATACTCATCAAAGCAGAATATCACCGGCAATCGCCACTGCCGCCCTATGACGGGACGGCAAGTTGTCCACGCCACTGTAAAGATATGTAATCGCCGCAAACTGCTGGATTTGGTTTTTTTCAATAAAATCAAAAACTTATGTAATTTGTATAGATAGTTTCCAACTAAGATGGCGACACATTTTTTATGGTGCTAATGTCTGTGCGCGGCGGTTTGACAGGCTTCAGGCTCTAAAGACAGCCGCACTAATAAAACCCAAGCGATAAAAATCCAAGCGGCAAAACCCAAGAGGAGACTTTGATGCAAACCATCAACCGAATTCGTACCATCCGCAACGCCGTGCTGATCGCCCTGGCGACGGTCGGCACAGCGCAAGCCGGCACCCTGACTATCGAAAGCTGGCGCGTCGACGACAAGACCCTGTGGGAAACCGTGCTGATCCCGGCTTTCCAGAAAAAGAATCCAGGCATCGAAGTCAAGTTCGCGCCTACCGCTCCTACCGAATATGACTCCAGCCTGACCGCGCGCCTGGCCGGCGGCACTGCGGGCGACCTGATCGCCTGCCGTCCTTTCGACGTTTCGCTGTCTCTGTACAAGAAGGGCAACCTGGAAAAACTGGACGGCAAACCAGGCATGGAACACTTCCCTGCTTCCGCCAAGACCGCATGGCAGACCGATGACGGCAAGGACACTTTCTGCATGCCGGTGGCGTCGGTGATGCACGGTTTCCTGTACAACCAGAAAATCTTCAAAGAACTGAACCTGCAACCGCCAAAAACCGAAGCGGAATTCTTCAAGGTGCTCGACACCATCAAGAGCAACGGCAAATACACGCCGCTGGCGCTGGGCACCGCGGACCAGTGGGAATCCAGCCAGGTGATCTTCACCGGCGTCGGCCCCAACTACTGGAAGGGTGAAGAAGGCCGCAAGGCGCTGATCGCCGGCAAGGAAAAATTCACCGATCCTAATTTCGTCAACGCCTTTGAATACGAAGCGAAGCTGGGCAAATACCTGTCCAAGGGCGCCAGCTCGCAGACCTACGGCGACAGCCAGAACCTGTTTGCACTCGGCAAGGCCGCGATCTATCCGACCGGCTCCTGGGATATCGCCTACTTCAACACCAACGCCAAGTTCGAAATGGGCGCCTTCCCGCCGCCGGTGCCTAAAGCCGGCGACAAATGCTATATCTCGGATCACAACGATATCGGCATGGGCGTCAACAAGAAATCCAAGAACAAGGAAGATGCCTACAAGTTCCTGACCTGGCTCGGCTCGCAGGAATTTGCCGACATCTACACCAATAAAGTCACCGGCTTCTTCTCGCTGTCGGACCACCTGATTTCGGTCAAGGATCCGGTCGCCAAGCAGATGATCGACTGGCGCAAATCCTGCTCGTCGACCATCCGCCTCAACGCGCAGATCCTCAACCGCGGCGAGCCGAGCATGGAAAACCAGCTGTGGAACGTGAATGCCCAGGTGCTCAACGGCAAGCTGGCGCCTAAGGAAGCTGCGGCCCAGATCCAGACCGGCTTTGCAAAATGGTATAAACCGCAACAATAAGCACTGCTGTTCGCCGGCCGGGGAAGAGTTTAAGATTGACTCTGCCCCGGCCGGCAAGCCACACAGCAGCCAAGGTTTGCCGTCGGGTAAGCCCCGGGGTAAGCCCGTGATCCACGGCACGGAAGTCAAAACATAAGCCGTCGTCACGACTGTATTCCATGGTCGGCCAAGCGGGGCTCGGATGGAACACGATCTCCTCCGTGTTTCATCCGAACCTGCGGCGACCTACGCATTTTTTTGCCATCACCGAAAACCCGAATGAATCTTCAAAACAAGAAATTCCCTTGGCACATCGTGGTCTTCCTGGCGCCAGCGGTCGTCATCTATTCCATGTTCAGCGCGCTGCCTTTACTGGATACCCTGCGCCTGGGCTTTTATACCAGCAACGACGCCGGCGTCCACAGCTTCGTCGGCCTCGCCAACTACCATACCATCCTGTTCGATTCCGACTGGTCCAAGGCGTTCTGGAACGCCATGCTGAACAACGTCAAATTCTTCGCGATCCACATGCTGCTGCAGAATCCGATCGGCCTGCTGCTGGCCACCCTGTTCAGCCTCAAGGGCCTGCGCGGCGCCCGCACCTACCGCACCCTGATTTTCCTGCCGACCCTGCTATCGGTAGTGATCATCGGCTTCATCTGGCAGCTGATCCTGTCGCCGCTGTGGGGCGTCGGCGAAGGCTTGATGACGCATGTCGGCCTGGGTGACTATTTTGCACCGTGGCTGGGACAGGAAAGCACCGCCTTGCTGACGCTCGGCCTGGTCTCGGTCTGGCAATACGTCGGCATCCCGATGATGCTGATCTACGCCGCCCTGCTCGCCGTGCCGGAAGAAGTACTGGAGGCGGCATATGCCGAAGGCGCCAGTTCGTTCCGCATCTTCTGGCAGATCAAGCTGCCGCTGATCCTGCCGACGCTGGGCCTGGTGACCATCCTCACCTTCGTCGCCAACTTCAATGCCTTCGACCTGATTTATTCGGTCAAGGGCGCGCTGGCCGGTCCTAACTACACCACCGACATCCTGGGCACCTTCTTCTACCGCACCTTCTTCGGCTACCAGGCGCAGATCGGCAGCCCGACCATGGGCGCGGCGGTAGCCACCCTGATGTTCCTGGTGATCCTGCTCGGCGTCGCCAGCTATTTCTACTTCGTGCAGCGCAAGCTGACACGCTACGAACTGTAACGAGGACAGCATATGACATCGATTTCCTCGCTCTCTTCAGCCGCCGCCACCTCAGCGCCGGTGGTGCGCCAAAGCCGTTTCGCCAATCTGGGCCGCATCTGGGTCCATGTGGTGCTGTGCGCCTACGCCGTGATCGCACTGTTTCCGATTGCGCTGATCATGATCAATTCGATCAAGTCGCGCGACGCCATCTTCGACAACCCGCTGGCGTTCCCGACGCCGGAGACGTTTTCCCTGATCGGCTTTGAAAAGGTGCTGCACAACACCAACTTCATGCTGTATTTCGGCAACAGCCTGGTGGTCACGCTCGGCTCGCTGGTCCTCATCGTGCTGTTCGGCGCCATGGCCGGCTGGGCGCTGTCGGAATACAAGTTCCGCGGCAACCGCCTGATGGCGCTGTACCTGGCGCTGGGCATCATGATCCCGATCCGGCTCGGCACCGTCTCCATCCTGCAGCTGGTGGTCAGCCTCGACCTGATCAATACCCGCACCGCGCTGATCCTGGTGTACACCGCGCAGGGCCTGCCGCTGGCGGTGATGATCCTGTCCGAATTCATCCGCCAGATTCCCAAGGAACTGAAAGACGCGGCGCGCTGCGACGGCGTCGGCGAATTCAAGATCTTCTTCCAGATCATCCTGCCGCTGATCCGCCCGGCGATCGCCACGGTAGCGGTGTTCACCATGATCCCGGCCTGGAACGACCTGTGGTTCCCGCTGATCCTGGCGCCCTCGGATGAGACCAAGACCGTCACCCTCGGCGTGCAGCAGTTCATCGGCCAGTACGTGACTGACTGGAATTCGGTATTGGCGGCGTTGTCGCTGGCCGTGATCCCGATCCTGGTCATGTACGTCATCTTCTCCCGGCAATTGATCCGCGGCCTGACTTCCGGCGCCGTCAAGTAATACAGAAAACGAGACATTCCATGGCAAACGTAAGCGTTAAACAAATCACCAAATCGTATGACGGCAAGCAGAACGTGCTGGCCGACCTCAACCTGGAAATCAAGGATGGCGAATTCGTGGTCCTGGTCGGCCCTTCCGGCTGCGGCAAATCCACCCTGCTGCGCATGCTGTGCGGGCTGGAATCGATCACCAGCGGCGAGCTTTCCATCGGCGACCAGGTAGTCAACCACCTGCCGCCGGCCGAACGCGGCATCGCCATGGTGTTCCAGAGCTATGCCCTGTATCCGCACATGAGCGTGTACAAGAACATGGCGTTCGGCCTGAAGATCGCCGGCGCCGACAAGGCCGCCATCGACCAGCGCATCCGCCACGCCGCCGGTATCCTCAAGATCGACCACCTGCTGGACCGCCTGCCGCGCGAACTGTCCGGCGGCCAGCGCCAGCGTGTGGCGATCGGCCGCGCCATCGTGCGCAAGCCGAAGCTGTTCCTGTTCGACGAGCCGCTGTCCAACCTGGATGCCGCGCTGCGGGTCCAGACCCGGCTCGAAATCGCCAAGCTGCACAAGCAGCTGGAAGCCACCATCGTCTACGTCACCCATGACCAGGTCGAAGCCATGACCCTGGGCGACAAGATCGTGGTGATGAACGACGGTTATATCCAGCAGGCGGGTTCGCCGCTGGAGCTGTACCAGCGTCCGCAGAACCTGTTTGTCGCGACCTTCATCGGCTCGCCGAAGATGAACCTGTTCAACGGCACGATCGCGGCGGTCGAAGCCGACCACCTGAGGATCAAGCTCAGCAGCGGCCAGGAAATCCGCGCCGACGTCGCCGCCGGTACGGCCAAGGCGGGCGATGCCGTCACGGTTGGACTGCGCCCTGAACATATCCTGGAAAACGCGCATAGTGGTGAAGTATTCAGCGGCAAGGTCAGCATCGTTGAACACCTGGGCGAAGCCAATTTCATCTATGTGACGCTGCAGGACGGCCAGGACCTACTGGTGCGCGGCGACGGCAACAATCCGGTGCATATCGGCGATACCGTCACGCTGTCGGCGCCAAGCAGCGCTTTCCACGTGTTCAATGCCCAAGACCTGGCGTTGGCAAGGTTGAAACCTGGAAACATGATTTCGTCCAAACAATAATGGATACAATATGCGCCTTCAAAAAGGCGTGGGGGTTGAGTTGAAAACAGCGTACGAATATCTGATCGGCGTCGACGGCGGCGGCACCAAGACCACTCTCCGGGTCGAGCGCCCTGACGGCAGCCATGTCGCCGACGGCAGCAGCGGACCGTCGGCGCTGATGCATGGCACCAGCAAGGCCTGGTGCGCCATCGTCACCGCGCTCGATAACGCATTCCAGAGCGCCGGCATCAGCCGCCCGCCGTACCAGGCGATCGCCGCCGGCTGCGGCTTGTCCGGCATTAACAATCCGCAATGGGCGGCGCAATTCAGCGCCCAGAACCCGGCTTCGGCGCCCTCGCCACCGGCACCGATGCTTTCACCACCTTGCTCGGCGCGCACCTGGGGCAAGCTGGCGTTGTAGTGGCCATCGGCACCGGCAGCGTCGGCGAAGTCTTGCTGGCGGACGGCAGCCGCCGCGAAGTCGGCGGCTGGGGTTTCCAGACCGGCGACGAAGCCAGCGGCGGCTGGATCGGCCTGCGCGCCGCCAACCATGTCGAGCGGGCGCTGGACGGCCGGGTTGTCCCGGGTTCGCTGGCGCGCGCCATCGTGCGCTTTTGCGGCGGCGACGACGCCGGTGCCGATTTCAGCAGCAGCCAGAACCGCGAGCGCGTGATTGCCTGGGTCAACAGCGCCAACCAAAGCATCTTTGCGCAGCTGGCGCCGCTGGTGGTGGCCCATGCCGCACAGGATGAGGCGGCGTTCACCATCTTGCACAAGGCGGGCCAGGAAATCGCCCAGATCGCCAACGCGCTCGATCCGTCCCAGCAATTGCCGATCGCCCTGTGCGGCGGCCTGGCCGCGCCGTTGCAAGCCTATCTGCCGGAACCGTTGAAATCGCGCGCGATCACGCCGCGCGCCGACGCCGCAACCGGCGCGCTGCTGCTGCTGCGCCAGCAGCTGGCAACAGAGTCAGTGGGAGAAACGATATGAACGACAATACAATACAACTGCAGGGCAACATCCTGACCAGCGACGGCTGGGTCGCCGGCAGCATCGGTTTCAGCGACATGATCACCGAAATCAAAGGTGAAGCTCAGCAACAGACGCCAGCCAGCGGCGATTACATTTTGCCAGGTTTTATCGACCTGCACGTGCACGGCGGCGGCGGCAAGGACATCATGGAAGCCGGCGACGCCGTGCACGTGGTGTCGCGCCTGCACGCCCAGCATGGCACCACCAGCATGCTGGCCACTACCATGACCGCGCCGGCGGAAGAACTGGAAGCCGCGCTGGGCGCAATCGGCCGCGCCTGCCGCGGCCGCCGTCCAGGCAGCGCCAGGGTGCTGGGCGCGCATCTGGAAGGGCCTTACATCAATCCCGGGAAACTCGGCGCGCAGCCGGATTTCGCGATTGCCGCAAGCCTGGAACAGATCGACTGGTTGCGCAGCTTTGCACCGTTGAAACTGATCACCATCGCGCCCGAAATCAACGGTCACATGACGCTGGTGAAAACCCTGTCCCAGCTCGGCATGCGGGTGCAGATCGGCCATACCCTGGGCACTTATGAAGACGGCGTTGCGGCCCTGAAAAACGGCGCCGCCGGGTTTACCCACCTGTTCAACGCCATGAGCTCCTTCCATCACCGCCAGCCCGGTATGGCCGGCGCCGCCCTGGCCCATGCCGAATATGCTGAGCTGATCCCGGACCTGCTGCATGTCCATCCAGGCGCCATCAAGACCGCGCTGCGGGCGATTCCGCGCCTGTACTGCGTCACCGACTCCACCGCCGCCTCCGGCATGCCGGACGGCGAATACATGCTGGGCCGCCAGGTAGTCCATAAATGCCTGGGCGGCGTACGCCTGGGCGACGGCACCCTGGCCGGCAGCACCCTGACCATGGACCAGGCCTTGCGCAACCTGGTTTCGCTCGGCCTCGACCTGGCCGAGGCGTCGCTGCGCGTCTCCACCTACCCTGCCGACTATCTCGGCATGCAGGAACGCGGCCGCCTCAAGGAAGGCTGCTTCGCCGATATCCTGGTGCTGGATCGCCAGCTCAAACTCAAAGCCGTTTATGTAGAAGGAGAAAGAATTGACCTCGTTGATGCTTAAGGAAGCCGGCTCGGCGGCAGAACATGTCGCCTTGCAGCTCAGCCGGGACCGCGACCGCTATGCAGAACTGGGACAACGCCTGCGGGCTGAGCCGCCCTCGACCATCCTGACGGTGGCGCGCGGCAGCTCCGACCATGCCGCCAATTACTGCGCTTACCTGATCATGGCGCGCCTGGGCCGTATCGTCGCCTCGCTGCCGCTGTCGCTGGTGACCCTGAACAAGGCGCCACTGATCGCACGCGACGCACTCGCCATCGCCATCTCACAGTCCGGCCAGAGCCCTGACGTGATCGAACCTATCCGCTATTTCCGCGACAGCGGCGCCACTACCGTAGCGCTGGTGAACGACGCCGCATCGCCGTTGGCGAACAGCGCCGAATGGGCGCTGCCTCTGCATGCCGGCGCTGAACTCAGCGTGGCCGCTACCAAAAGCTTTATCGCCAGCCTGGTGGCCGCCGCCAGGCTCACCGCGCACTGGCAGGACGATGCGGCCTTCCTGGCCGCCATCGACGCCCTGCCGCAAGCGCTGACCGCGGCCACCCAGCTTGACTGGACGCCGGCCATCGACGTGCTGGCGCCTTCCTCGCGCATCATGGTGGTCGGGCGCGGCATCAGCTTGCCGCTGGCATTGGAATCGGCCTTGAAGTTCAAGGAAACCTCGGCGATCCAGGCCGAAGCCTTCAGCGGCGCCGAAATCAAGCATGGCCCGATGGCCTTGATTGACGAAGGTTATCCTTTGCTGATATTCGCCACGCGCGGGCCGACCCAGGCCGGCCTGCTCAAGCTGGCCGAGGAAATGCGCGGCCGCGGCGCCAAGGTATTGCTGGCAGCGCCGGACGATGTAGCAGCACGCGACCTGACCTTGCCAATAGCAGCAACGCCGGATCTCGACCCGATCGTGGCGATCCAGGCGTTCTACGTGATGGCGGCGCAGCTGGCAGTTGCGCGCGGCATGGATCCGGACCAGCCGCGGCATCTGAGCAAAGTCACCAAGACCGAGTAAGCGGAGCCCATGCAACAACTCGTTCGCTGGGGCATTCTCGGCACCGGAAAAATCGCCCGGGCTTTTGCCGCCGGTCTGCACGACGTTCCGGACGCCGTCCTGCTGGCGGTGGCGTCGCGCAGCAGCGGCAGCGCCGATGCCTTCGGCCGTGAATTCGATATACAGCACCGCCACGCCTCATACCAGGCGCTGGCCGACGATCCGCAAGTCGATGTGATCTACATCGCCACGCCGCACTCTATGCATGCCGAAAATGCCATCATGTGCCTGGCAGCCGGCAAGCATGTGCTGTGCGAAAAACCGTTCACCATGAACCGGCGCGAAGCGGAACAGGTGATCGCGCTTGCACGCCGCAACAAGCTTTTCCTGCTGGAGGCGATGTGGTCGCGTTTCCTGCCCGGCATAACCGAAGCCAGGCGCATCGTCGCTAGCGGCGAAATCGGCAAGGTGCGCCAGGTGCAGTCGGATTTCAGTTTCGTCGGCGATTTCGGTCCCGAACACCGCTTGTACAATCCCGAACTCGGTGGCGGCGCGCTGCTCGACATCGGCATTTATCCTTTATCGATCTCGACTTTTTTCCTCGGCCCGGTCGACGCCGTGCAATCGATTGCCGAAATCGGCGCCACCGGCGTCGACGAGCAAACCGCATTTTCCATGCGCCACCGCGGCGGCGGACTGTCTTCCTGCATCTGCAGCACCCGCGTCGCCGGCCCGGTCGAAATGACCATCTCCGGCGAGCTGGGCTACCTGCGCCTGCATACGAATTTCCACCTGGGCGCCAGTCTGACCATAACGCTGGCCGACGGCAGCACACGCAGCCAGCAATGCCCGTTCATCGGCAACGGTTATGCACACGAAGCGATCGAGGTAATGCGCTGCCTGCGCGCCGGCCTGGTTGAAAGCCCGTTCACGACGCACGACGAGACGCTGGCGCAGATGGCTGTGCTTGATACGATACGCGCACAAATCGGCGTAACCTATCCTGCCGACCAGGCTTGACGATTCAAATCCGGATAGCGAATCCGGATAAAATAAGCAGCTACGGCAGCAGCCTTATCGGGATCATCATGCAGAATATTCAAGCAGTAGAACTAGCCAAAGCCTATCGCCTGCTCAACCACGGCCCCACCACGATCGTCACCAGCGCCCACGGCGGCGTCAGCAACGTGATGGCGGCGGCATGGGCGATGCCGCTCGATTTCGATCCGCCCAAGGTGTTGCTGGTGATCGACAGCAGCACCCTGACCCGCGAACTGGTGGAAGCCTCGGGCGAATTCGCCCTGAACATCCCGACCCGGGCGCTGGCCGAGACCACGCTCGCAGTAGGGTCGAGCTCGGGACGCGACGGCGACAAATTCGCCGCGCTCGATATCGCCACATTTCCGTCGGAGAAAATTGCCGCGCCGCTGATGTCGGGCTGCCTGGCCTGGCTGGAATGCAAGGTGATTCCGGAATTGCACAACCAGCAGCGCTATGACCTGTTCATCGCCGAGGTGGTGGCGGCCTGGGCCGATGCTGCAGCGTTTTCGGCAGGCCGCTGGCATTTCCCGGCCGACGACCAGCGCTCGCTGCACTACCTGTCCGGCGGCGCCTTTTTTGCCACCGGCGAGGCATTCAATGTCGAACTGAAGCCGTAACGAAGATTCAGTTTCCCGTCAAACCGAGGGCAATCAGCCGCGTCCGATGAACGGCATGTTGGTCGCCATCACTGTCATGAATTGAACGTTCGCATCCAGCGGCAGGCTCGCCATGTACAGCACCGCATTGGCGACGTTTTCCACCGACATGGTCGGCTCCACTGCAACCTGGCCGTTGGCTTGCAAAATGCCTCGCTCCATCTTTTCGGTCATGTCGGTAGCGGCGTTGCCGATATCGATCTGGCCGCAGGCGATATTGTATTTGCGGCCGTCCAGCGAAGTCGACTTGGTGAGGCCGGTGATGGCATGCTTGGTCGCCGTATAGGCGACCGAATTCGGCCGCGGCACATGGGCCGAGATCGAACCGTTGTTGATGATGCGGCCGCCGCCCGGAGTTTGCGCCTTCATGATGCGGAACGCTTCCTGCGTGCACAGGAAAGCGCCGCTCAGGTTGACATCGACCGACGCCTTCCATTGCGCAAAATCGACATCTTCCAGCGACGCCGATTTGGTAAAGATGCCGGCATTGTTGAACAGCAGGTCAAGCCGGCCGAACCGATCCCTGGTTTTTTCGAACAAGGCCTTGACCGATGCCGGATCGCTGACGTCGGCAGATACCGCCAAGGCGTCCACCCCCGAGGCCCCGGCAGCGGCAACCGTCTCCTCCAGAGCAGCCATGCGCCGGCCCGCCAGCACCACGCTGTAATCGTTGCGCAGCAACGCCAAAGCGATATGCTTGCCGATGCCGGAACCTGCGCCTGTAACCAGCGCGACTTTTTTCGTTGTTGCCATTGCCTGTGCTCCTTGCCTGTTGTTTCCTGCATTTTAACGGTGTTTCAGCATCGGGCCTGGGCACACGCCGGCAAACTTGTAATATTCAAATGCAACTTTGATCGTTCACTGCGTGATCTTGTTTTGTTAATCTGCCCTGCATGGCGGTCGCTTTTTGCGATCGGCCGCACCGAAACATCAACCAGGGACGACAACAACAATGAAATCATTCGCCATCTTATTCACCGGCCTGACGCTGTTGTCAGGGCTGGCCCATGCCGACAAGCTGGACGATATCAAGAAAGCCGGCGTATTGCGCGTCGCCACCTTCGACGGCAATCCGCCGTTCGGTTTTGTCGACCAGAAAACCAACAAGCTCATCGGCCTCGATGTCGACTACGCCAATGAAGTCGCCAAAAAGCTCGGCGTCAAGGTCGAACTGGTGCCGACCAACCCGGCCAACCGCATCCCTTTACTGACGTCCGGCAAGGTCGACGTCGTGTTCGCCAATTTCACCATCAATGCCGAGCGCGCCCAGGTGATCGATTTCAGCATTCCTTACTTTGCATCGGGCCAGCAATTCCTGGCGAAAAAAGGCGTGCTGAAGAGCGCCACGCAGATTCCCGAGCTGCGCATAGGGACCGACAAAGGCACCACCATGGAAACCACCTTGCGCGAAAAATACCCGGCGGCCAAGGTCGTCCTGTACGACGACACCCCGTTTGCCCTGGCCGCCCTGCGCAACGGCAACGTCCAGGCGATTACCCAGGACGGCTCGAAACTGATCGCGCTGCTGGCGAATATCCCGGACAAGGAAAAATATGAAATCCCGGCGTTTGCCATTTCCGAGGAATATGAAGGCGTCGGCGTACCCAAGGGCGAAACGCGCCTGGTCAATACGCTCAACGATACCTTGCGCGAATTCGAGAAGAACGGCACCGCTCTCAAGATCTACGACAAGTGGTTCGGCCCCAACAGCAAATCGCCGCTGCCGCGTCTGTTCAGGATCGGCGACACCAAGCTGAGCCAGAACTGACCAACTACTAATTCTCCGTGTATCTGTCTTGCACCGGCAATCTCCATGTTGCCGGTGTTTTTTTGTTTAGTGGCTGCAAAGTAAAAAATGACTGAGTTTCAAACTATCCTGGGGCAAATGCTTGCCCCCAAATACCTCGGCTGGCTGCTCGACGGCCTGTGGATGACGCTGCTGCTGTCCGCCGTGGTCGCCGTTTTTTCCACCTTGCTGGGCATTGTCATCGCCGCCGCACGCTCCAGCCGGCAGCCCTGGCTGGTCCTGCCGGCCCGCGGCTTCCTCTCCATCTTTCGCAATACCCCGTTGCTGGTGCAACTGTTTTTCTGGTATTTCGGCGTCTCCGGCCTGCTGCCGGAAAGTTCGGTGGAATGGCTCAATACGGTGCACAGCGTGGTGCTGGGCCCTTACCTGAAATTGACATGGCCATCGTTCGAGCTGCTCTGTGCAATCTTCGGCCTGAGCCTGTATTCTGCAGCTTACGTCAGCGAAGAAATCCGCGCCGGCATGCGCGGTGTTGCCGAAGCACAGCGGCTGGCTGCTGCTGCCCTCGGCCTGAACCGCTGGCAGGGATTGCGCTACGTGATTCTGCCGCAAGCGGTGCGCATCGCGCTGCCGCCCTTGCTCGGCCAGTACATGAATATCGTCAAGAACACTTCACTGACCATGGCCATCGGCCTGGCGGAACTGTCTTACACTTCGCGCCAGGTGGAGGCGCAAACCTTCAAGACTTTCCAGGCTTTCGGCGTGGCGACCTTGTTCTACATCGCCGCCATCGCGCTGATTGAAACCTTGGGCCAGCTGATCCAGCGCCGGCAACGGCTGGCCGGCGCCGCGCAGCGATGAGCATGCAACTCAGCGTATTGACGGACAACCTGCCATATCTGCTCTGGGGTGCGTATCCCGACGGCCCGCTGGGCGGAGCGGCCCTGACCGTGCTGCTCAGCGTCGGTTCGGCGCTGGCCTCGGCTTTGCTGGGACTGGTGCTGGGGATCGCCCTGTCGCTGGCGCGCGGCTGGCCGCAGCTGCTGCTGACCATGGTGCTCGGCTTCTTCCGCGCAATCCCGGTGCTGATGCTGATTTTCTGGACCTACTTCCTGCTGCCCATCGTTTTCCATATCGACGTGCCGGGCGTGCTGTCCGTGATGTGCGCCCTGGCGCTGATCGGCGGCGCCTACCTGGCGCATTCGGTGCATGCCGGCATCAGCGGCATCAAGGCCGGGCAATGGGACGCCGGCCTGTCGCTGGGCATGCCGCGTGTGGCGGTGCTGCGCCACATCGTGCTGCCGCAGGCGCTGCAGATGATGCTGCCCTCCTTCGTCAACCAATGGGTGACCTTGATCAAGGACAGCTCGCTGGCCTACATCGTCGGCGTCGGCGAATTGTCGTTCGTGGCGGCGCAGGTCAATAGCCGGGTGATGATTTATCCGGCCGAGATCTTCATGTTCATCGGCTTGATCTATTTTGTGCTGTGCTCAGGGCTGGGCTTGTTTGCGGATCGCGTTGCTGCGTATTTTCAGGCCAGCACTACCTGAGTGTGGCCTGGGGCCGAGCGGCTGGTCTTCTTCACGACGATGTCCACGTCACGCCCGAGGCGGTTCAGGCACTCGATCATCTTGGCCTGGCTGATGCCCCTGAATTTTCCGCGCAACATTTCTGACAGTTTAGGCTGGGGCATGCCCAGCAGATCGGCAGCAACTTGCTGAGTCAAATGCCGGCTCCTGATGATCTGGGAGATCTCATGCGCCAGCTTGGCCTTGACCAGCATTTCGTCGGCATCGGGGAAACCGAGATCGGCATAGGGGTTATCGCTACCTATTTCAATATCGATACCGTTGATAGTTACTTTCTGATTCACTCTCTACTCCTTTGCATTGCGATTGCAGTTTTCAATCTGGTTCGAATCAAATCCATATCCGGCTTGGGTGTGGCGCTACCGCTAACAGACTTTTTCTGAAAGCAATGCAGCACATAAAGTGCCTCGGCATAGCGCACCGTATAGATGGCTCGATACGTATCCCCTTGGCAATCTTCCACAATTTCCAGTACACCCGCGCCGCCAAAACCCTTCATCGGTTTGGCCTGATAATGCTTGCCGCCGGCCTGGGCCAAATGCAACGCGTAACCAAAAGCGGCTTGAACTTCTGACGGCATCGCTGCAAGGTCTTTTTTCGCCGAACCTACCCAGTGCAGGGGTCTCGTAAAAGCAGATATCATAATTATACCCAAATATAGATAAGCGCGGCATAGTCCCATCACAGCATAGATAGATGAATGGACTGATCAATTGACTAACCGCGAATCGGATTTATACTGTACATACATACAGTATAATATTTCTCCGCTTACGTTTTTACCTAAATGTCATTTAGTCATGTCCATGCCCGCCAGCGCCCCATCCAGCATTTCCGCCGCCGCCCAATCGGTCGTGGCGACCTTGCCGCATGCCTTGTGGCGCGCAGACCAGATGGGTTCTTACCAGGGTGTGGTCACGGCCTCCGGCCATCCCTCGCTGGACCGCGAGTTGCCGAACGGCGGCTGGCCGCATTCGGCATTGATAGAGTTGCTGCTGCAACAGGCCGGCAGCGGCGAAATACGCCTGTTGCAGCCGGCGCTGGCGCGCATCGCCAGTCAGCGCCGGATCGTCTTGCTGCAGCCGCCGCATCTGCCGCAGATCGCAGCCTGGGATGGCGCCGGCCTGGCCAGTGGACAACTGCTGTGGATCAAGGCGGCGCGCAGCGCCGATGCGCTGTGGTCGGCGGAACAGGTATTGCGCAACGGCAGCTGCGGCGCGCTGCTGCTGTGGCAATCGCATATCCGCGGCGAAGCTTTGCGCCGCTTGCACCTGGCGGCCCAGGCCAGCGACACCATGCTGTGGCTGCTGCGGCCGCTGAGCGCCGCCCACGAATCCTCGCCCTCGCCTTTGCGCCTGGCACTGCGGCCGGCGCGCAACGGCGTCGAAATCCAGCTGCTCAAGCGCAAGGGACCGCAGCACGAACAAGCGTTTTACCTGCCGCTGACGGCAACCGTGGCCGAAACCGATGCGGCCACGGTCCAGGCCGTTCCGCCACATTCTTTTGCCGCACCCGACCATGACACTCTGGATAGGCATACACCTGCCGTCGCTGGCGCTGGAAACATTGCGCCCGCGCTGGTCTGAACCCTGCATGCTGGCCGTGCTGGAGCATGACCAGGTGCTGGCCATGACCGCCAGTGCGGAAGCCAGCGGCGTGCGGCCTGGCATGCGCCGCGGCGGCGTGCTGGCGCTGGCGCCGCAGGCGCAGTTGTGCGAGCGTGATGCGGTACGCGAACAAGGCGCGCGCAACGATATCGCGCTGACCCTGCTGCAATACACGCCGGAGGTGGCGCATGCCGAGGAGGATTCGCTGCTGCTCGACGTCAGCGCCAGCCTGAGCGCTTTCGGCGGCCGCCTGGCGCTGTGCCGCCGCATCCGCGACAGCATCCAGGCGCTGGGCTTCACCCCGCACGTCAGCATGGCGCCAACTGCCCAGGGCGCGTGGCTGCTGGCGCGCTATCGCTGCCAGGCCAACACGCCGGCCTGGCCCGGCAGCGCCGCTGCTTGCGGCTGGCCAGCCTGCAGCGGCGGCTGGATAAATTGCCGTTCGCGATCCTGCTGGCGGCGCGCCCCTACCAGGATTGGCTGGCCGGCATCGGCTGCCAGACCCTGGCCGATTTGCGCAAGCTGCCGCGCGCCGGCTTGCAGCGGCGCAGCGACAAGCACATCCTGGAAACCCTGGATCGCGCCTATGGCACGGCGCCGGAGGTATTTGAATGGGTGCAGCCGCCGCAGGCATTCAGCGCCTGGCTGGAACTGCCGGACCGCATAGAACATGCCGAGGCCGTGCTGTTTGCGGCACGCCGCCTGATCCTGCAAATGATAGGCTGGCTGGTGGCGCAACAGCTGGCGGTATCGCGCTTTCTGCTATCGATGGAACATGAGCGCGGACGCCAGGCAATCACCCCACGCCGCTGGAAATCGCACTGGGCGAACCAGCCTGGCATGAAGAACACCTGCTGCGCCTGCTGAAAGAAAGGCTGGGCCGGCTGCAACTCGATGCGCCCGTGATCGCCTTGCGTTTACAGGCAACCCAGGTGGCGCCGATGCTGCCGCCGACCGCTTCGCTATTTCCCGAACCAGGCGGCACGCCCGGCGCCTACGCTCGTCTGCTGGAGCTGCTGAGCGCGCGGCTCGGCAGCGAAAATGTCTTGCAGCCGGCCGCCCTGGCCGACCACCGGCCGGAAATCGCCAACGCCTGGCAAGCCGCTGCCGACAGTCAACGCCTGCTAGCGCCAGACGATGCATTGCGCCGCATCCGGCCGCAACGGCCATTCTGGCTCCTGCAACAACCGTTGGCCTTGATGTTCCGCAAGGACCGACCGTTTTACGGTTCGCCCTTGCGCCTGCTGTCAGGGCCAGAGCGCATCGAATGCGGCTGGTGGGATGGCCCGCCGACCGTGCGCGATTACTTCGTGGCGGAAGGTGCAGAAGCCGCTTGTTACTGGATATATCGCGAGCGCGATGGCGATGACATCCACTGGTTCCTGCACGGCTTGTTTGCCTGATTAGTGTAGTGTTTCGTACGTAATGGCATTTAAGAAATGGCGTATTTTCGTGCCAGGCTAGGCGGATGGCCGCCCCGCGCGAACCGGAGCGATAGTGGACTATCGCGAGGATTTGCAACAACGCATGGCGCGAAAAGACGCGGTCGGCTAGACGCCGTTTATTAAGGGTCATTATGTGCGAAACACTACACTAGATATGAAAGAAAATCCTTCGCTGGCACCGCCGTCGATCGTGCTGCCGGAATACGCCGAACTGCAGTGCGTCTCGAATTTCAGCTTCCTGCGCGGCGCTTCGCATCCCGAGGAACTGGTGGAGCGCGCTGTCCAGCTCGGCTACGCGGCGCTGGCGATTACCGACGAATGCTCGCTGGCCGGCGTGGTGCGCGCCCATGTCGAGGCCAAGCAACATGGACTGCCGTTGCTGATCGGCAGCCAGTTCCAGCTGCATGAGGCCGACGGCAGCCCGGCGTTTTCCCTGATCGCGCTGGCGCAGAACCGCGAGGGTTACGGCAACCTGTCGGAACTGATCACGCTGGCGCGCAGCCGCGCCGACAAAGGCCACTACCTGCTCAGGCCGCAAGACCTCGACGCTCCCGACAGCGCCAACGCCCACCTGCGCCAGCTGCCCGATTGCCTGCTGATCCTGCTGCCCGTGCATGGTATCGACACCGAGACCCTGGCACGCCAGGCGACATGGCTGAACAGCACCTTTCCCGGCCGCGCCTGGATCGGCATGACCATACTGCACCAGGTCGGCGACGAGCAGCAACGCGCCGTGATTGAACAGGTCGCGCGGCAGCTCGGCTTGCCGGTGGTCGCTACCGGCGATGTCTGCATGCACCGCCGCTCGCGCAAGCCGCTGCAGGATACACTGACCGCGATCCGGCTCGGCAAGCCTGTCGCCGCCTGCGGTTACGCATTGGCGCCGAATGCCGAACAGCATCTGCGCGCCCGGCTGCGGCTGGCCAACCTGTATCCGGCGGCGGCCCTGGCCGAAACAGTCAGGATCGCCGGCAAATGCAGCTTCTCGCTGGATGAACTGAAGTATGAATATCCGGATGAAATCGTGCCGCCAGGACATACTCCGGCCAGCTATCTACGCCAGCAAACCTATATCGGCGCACGCAGCCGCTTCTCCGACGAAATCCCGGCCATGGTGCAGCGGCAGCTGGAAGATGAACTGGACCTGATCCAGGAGCTGAAATACGAAGCTTATTTCCTGACCGTCTACGACATTGTCCAGTTTGCCCGCAGCCAGGGCATCTTGTGCCAGGGCCGCGGCTCGGCCGCCAACTCGGCGGTCTGTTATTGCCTCGGCATCACCGAGGTCGATCCGGCCCAGAGCACCTTGCTGTTCGGCCGCTTCATCAGCCGCGAGCGCAATGAACCGCCCGACATCGATGTCGATTTCGAACATCAGCGGCGCGAGGAAGTGATCCAGTACATTTACGAAAAATACGGCCGGCGGCGGGCGGCGCTGACCGCGGTGGTCATCAGCTATCGGCCGCGCAGCGTATTGCGCGATGTCGGCAAGGCGCTCGGCGTCGATCCCGGCCTGGTCGACCAGGTCGCCAAATCGCAGCGCTGGTGGGACGACAAGCAGCAGCTGCAGCAGAATTTCGGCGAACTCGGCATGGCTGCCGATACCGCGATTGCAGAACAATGGGCCGATCTGTCGCATACCCTGATGGGATTTCCGCGCCACCTGTCGCAGCATCCTGGCGGTTTCGTGATTTCGCGCGGCAAGCTGTCGCGGCTGGTGCCTATCGAAAACGCGGCGATGAAGGACCGCAGCGTGGTGCAATGGGACAAGGATGACCTGGATGCGGTCGGCCTGCTCAAGGTAGACATCCTGGCGCTCGGCATGCTGTCGATGCTGCAGCGGGCGCTGGCGATGGTGGCGATGCAGCGCGGTGAGACATTTGAAATGAAAGACATCCCGCGCGAAGATCCAGTGACTTACGACATGATTTGCAAGGCCGACACCATAGGCGTGTTCCAGATCGAAAGCCGGGCCCAGATGAGCATGCTGCCGCGCCTGAAACCGCGTAAATTCTACGACCTGGTGATCCAGGTCGCGATCGTCAGGCCAGGGCCAATCCAGGGCGGCATGGTCCATCCTTATTTGCAAAACAGGAAAAAGAAACCTGAAGAAATCATCTACCAAAAAAATTTGCAGCAAGCATTGGAACGCACCCTGGGCATACCTATCTTCCAGGAACAGGTGATGCAGATCGCCGTGATTGCAGCGGGTTTTACCGAGGGCGAGGCCGATAGCCTGCGCCGTTCGATGGCGGCCTGGAAGCGTAAAGGCGGCCTCGAAAAATTCGAACGCAAGCTGATCGACGGCATGACAGACAGGGACTACGACAAGAGTTTCGCCGAAGCCATCTACAGCCAGATCCAGGGCTTCGGCAAATACGGTTTCCCGGAAAGCCACGCCGCCAGCTTCGCCCAGCTGGCCTATGCCAGCTCCTGGCTCAAATGCCATGAGCCGGAAGCGTTCCTGGCGGGGCTGCTGAACAGCCAGCCGATGGGGTTCTATTCGCCGTCGCAGCTGGTGCAGGATGCGCGCCGGCATGGCGTGGAAGTGCTGCCGGTCGACATCAACATCAGCAACTGGGAAGCCGCGCTGGAACCGACATCGTCCGGCAGGCCCGCAGTCAGGCTGGGTTTCAACCTGGTGCGCGGACTGAACTCCGGGAATGTCGACGAGATTGAAGCGGCGCGCGCGGTGCGGCCGTTCACCGACCTCAAGGACATGGCTTTGCGCAGCGGCCTGAAACGCGACCAGCTGCAGGCGCTGGCCGCCGCCAATTCGCTCGCGCCGCTGGTCGGCAACCGCCGCCAGGCGTTGTGGCAGGCGCTGGTCAGCGCGCCGGATAAAGGCTTGCTCAAGCAGGCCCAGGTGGAGGAACAGGAGCTGCTGCTGGCCGAGCCGGCGGAGGAGGAGAACCTGCTCAACGATTACGATGCGCTGGGCCTGACCCTGGGCCGCCATCCGCTGGCGCTGCTGCGCCCGCAACTGAACGCACAGCGCTTCCGCTCGGCCGAAGTGCTGAATACTTTTCGCAGCGGCCAGCTGGCGCGGGCTTGCGGCATCGTCACGGTGCGTCAGCGCCCCGGTACTGCCAAGGGTGTGGTGTTCGTCACGCTGGAAGATGAAACCGGCACTGTCAACGTCATCGTCTGGCCCGACCTGGCGGACAGCCAGCGCAAGGAACTGCGTGGAGCGAAGCTGATGGGCGTCAATGGCACCTGGCAATCCCATGAGGGCGTCAGGCACCTGGTGGCCCAGCACCTGATCGACATGTCGCCCCTGCTAGGCAAGCTGTATACCAGCAGCCGCGACTTTCACTGAGGCTTAATCGGTCTTTGGATGAGGCATGTGCAAATGATCAGGATGCCGGTCGAGCAGCTGGTCGATGCCGGCGCCCGGATCTTCGGTGCCGTCTTCCTGGATCGCCACCTGGCGCTCGCGCGCGCTTTCATCATCCAGATCGCGCCTGCGCTGCCAGTTCACCGCCGCCAGCCCGCCCACGCCCAGCACCGCCAGGCAAGCCGCGGGCACCAGCATCGGCGTGACATTGCTATGCGTGAGCTTGCCCACGTACGGCATCAGGTTCTGTCCGAAAAATCCGCCCAGGTTGCCGATCGAATTGATCGCCGCGATGCTGGCCGCGGCCCGGGCGCCCTGGAAGAATTTCGGCGGCAAGGACCAGAAACAGGGATACAGCAAGGTGATGCAGGCCCCGCCTATGACCAGGGCGCCGAAACGCAGGGTGTTCGAATCGAGCAGCGCACTGGAAGTGAAGCATAGCAAACCCAGCAGGCCAATGACGGCGATCGCCTTGAACACCACCCGGTCATGGCGCAGCTTGCCCGGCAGCCACAGCAACAGCAGCACCGCCAGCCCCCATGGCATCATGTTCAGCAAACCGTTGATGGTGGAGCTGACGCCGAAGCCTTTCACCAAAGTCGGCAGCCAGTAGGTGACGCCGTACAGGGAAGTCGACATCAGCATATAGGTCGCGGCAAACAGCAGCACACGCAGGTCCCACAAGGCCGCCAGCGGATTGCCGCGGGTGACGTTGGCCGGCGTATCGCGTTGCATCATGTCGTTCAGCTTGGCTTTCTGCGCGGCTGACAGGAATTTGGCTTCGTCTATCGAACCGGGCAGGTACACCATCACCACCAGCGTCAACAGCACCGCCGGTGCGCCGGTTGCGATGAATACCCATTGCCAGCCTGCCAGGCCCAGCGTGCCGTTCAGGTTCAGCAGCAAACCGCCGACCAGGGCTCCCAGCATGTTCGCCAGGGCGCTGCCCAAGGTAAAGATGCCCAGCACGCGGGTGCGGTAAATCTGCGGAAACCACAGCGTCAGGTAATAAATCACGCCCGGATAAAACCCTGCTTCCGCCACGCCCAGCATGAAGCGCAGCACATAAAACATCGGCAGCGAACTGGTAAAGCCAAGCAGTATGGTCACCGCACCCCAGGTAAACATGATGCGCGCCAGCCAGACCCGTGCGCCGTATTTGTGCAAGGCCAGAGTGCTGGGGATTTCAAACAGCAGGTAGCCGATGAAAAACAGCGAAGCGCCGAGGCCGTAAGCCGCCTCGCTCATGCTTAAGGCATGCACCATTTCCAGCTTGGCGAAACCGACGTTCTGGCGGTCGATGAAGGACACCAGGAACATCACGATCAGCAATGGCATCAGGCGCCATGCCACTTTTTTCATCAACTGGTCTTCAGACAGCTCGGTTTGTGACTGCACGTTTAGTCTCCGTATATTGTTGGATTTTGCAAATCATGAAAGCATCGGCAGCGCATCAGCAGGAGAAGAATCAGCTATCCCAATGGCGGCGCCATACCGGCGCCACTTTGGGGTGTTTTTCCACCCTCTCGATCAGTTCGAAGAAAGCAGGCCGCACCTGCGCCAAATGAGGCCGTGCTCCCGACCATTTGGAAACGACGGCGGCCATCAGGTCCAGCGCGCCGAGCGAGGCGCCGTTCAGGAATGGCGAGGCAGGATAAGTATCGGCAAAAATTTCCCAATAACTGTGCAGGCGCGCACGCGTGCCCTCCCGGATCTGCTGTTTGACGGCATCGTCCGCATTGACGCACCAGCGCTCGGGAAAATCGATCACGCCGATCGCGGCGTAGCAGTTGGCGGCGATATATACCAGGCCCCTGATCGCCTGCGCGCGCTGTGCCGGATCGGCAGGCAGCAGCCCGGCCGCGGGATGGGCCAGGCCGAGATGGAGCAGGATGGCAGCGCTCTCGGTCAGGATGCCGCCTTCCGGCAGTTGCAGGGTGGGAATCTGCCCAAGGGGATTCAGCCGTTGCAGCTCAGCGAGCTCCGGACCGGGCTCCCAGGAAGCAGCGTCGACCTGGCGGTAAGGCAGCCCGGCCAGTTCCAGCGCCAGTTCGACCGCGGCCGAACCGGAACCCTTGAAGCCATACAATGTGTACATATGCCCTGTCCAATCCATCTTCTGGAAGACAAATTTTAACAGGGAGTGGCCTCACATAGGGTCCGTTAGTGCGGCGCCGTCAGACCGGATCGTTTAAACCCATGGCGTGCCGCACGCGTCCGCACAACTCCTCAGGCGAACGGGAAATGATTTCTTCCGGCACCAGGAATTTCTTGATCAGCCGCTTGTAGCTCTCGAAACCGTAGGAAACCATGAACGGATGCATGCCGGAGCCGATCGCGGCCAGGTAATCCTTGTGCTCGTCGCCGCAGATGCAGGCGCGCGCCGGGTTGATGTCCAAGCGCTCGCGGATAGCGCGGAACTCTTGCATCTTTTCCAGGTGCAGCGGAATGTGGGCGAAAAAATCGAGCGCATCGAGATCGATGTCATGGCGCCGGAACAACAGCCTCAGCGTCTGCTCCGGCTCGTTGGTCATGTTACGCGTGACCAGGCCGACCGCAATGTCCGGCGCGGCGATCAGGCTGCGCACCAGGTCCGCAATGCCGGGATACAGCTTCGCCTCTTCCCGGTAGACCTCGGTCAAGGTGACGATCAGCTGCTTGCGGCTCTGCTTGCCTATCTGTTTTTTCAGGTTGGAGGGGAATTCTTTCAATCCGCCCAGGTATTTGAACAGGCGGCGGCGTTTCTGGAACCTTTCTTCATCGCCGATCACCATGCCGTGCCGGGAAAACGTCTTGTCGATCGCGCTGTAGGCATCGATGGTGGTGCCGTCCGCATCGAGGATAATTAATCGTTTGCTATTGTTGTACATGGTTTATCCGTCAAGGAAAGCGATCGCAGCCGATGCAGCTGTAGCGGCCCCTCTGAACGCCGGTTGCAAGGCATCAACTTATAGCAGTCTTATGACAGGACGATGACTTTGACAGGGTAACCTTCCGGCCTGGCCTTGGGCTGCGCGTCGTCCGGATTGTTGCAGTCAACTAAAGACAACGATAAATTCCGCTCCGGGACGCTGGTCGCGCATGACGACCAGGCGCCAGCCGTGAACCAGCGAAATTTCCTTGCAAATCGACAGCCCCAGGCCGGCGCCTTCGTCGCGCCGGTTTGCCCCGCGCCAGAAACGCTTGAACAGCAACGGCACATTGTCGGCGGCGACGCCTTCGCCATGATCGCGAACAGCGATGTGGCCCGCGGTCACCGTGACGATTGCGCTGCTTCCGGCCGGAGAATGATGAATGGCGTTCTCCAGCAGGTTCTTGACCAGTACAAACAGTGCGCCGCTGTCGGCCATCAGCGGAATTTTCTGGACCGGCGAATTCAGTACAACGGAAACATTCAATCGATCCGCAAGCCGCCCCAGGTGCTCGACTGCGCTGACCACGACTTCTCCGGCATCCACTTTTTCAAACGTGAAATTCTTGCGGTCGCTAACTTCAGCCAGATGCAGCAGCTGGTGCACCTGGCGCGCCATGCGGTCGACGTCCTTCAGCAGCAGCTGGCGGTCAGCCGTGCCGTCGAGCTCGATTTGCCCGCGAATCAGGGCCAGCGGCGTCTTCAGTTCATGCGCAACCGTGGCAAGGAATTCCTGCTGCAGCCGATAGCCCAGTTCCAGGCGGTCCAGCGCCTTATTGAATGCGTCTATCAGCGGCACCAGTTCTTTCGGCACATCCATCGTCGACAAGCGGGAATCCAGGCTGTTGAATTCGATCCTGCTGGCCGCATCCGAGGCCACGCGCAACGGTCGCAGCGCGCGGTTGAATGTACCCCACACGACGCAGGTAAACACCAGGATGGCGATAATCACCGCGACGCCGGAGGCCATCATGAAAGTGGCGCTGTCGCTGCCTATGATGGCCTGGTGCATGCGCTCGCTGCGCGCAACCTGGATATAGTAGGTTTTATCGTTGAAGGAAACGGCTTGTGTAAATACATACAACGTTAATCCGGAGCGTCGCAGGACCAGGCTGCTATCGGCCGCGGTTTTAGGGTCGAAACGCGTGCCCTTGGCAAACAGGGGGATGGTTGCGCCATCGGAGGCGGTCAGCACGGCGCCCTTATCGTCGAGGATGCGGTAGATCGAGTCCTCTTTCAATGCTTCGTAAAGCAGCTGCATTTTCGAATTCAGGTCTACCCCGGACAGCTTGCCCGAGGCGTCAAAACGCATCCGCTCCTGGATCTTGTCGACATGCCTGAGCATCTCCCGCTTCAGCAATAACTCCGGCCCCCATTGGAATACCGCAGCCAGGCCAGCAGACACCACCAGGGCAATCACCACCAGCGTAGCCGCGGCGGAAATAATCAGTTTTTTCGACAAGCTATACGGCATCGGGCAGTTCCTGCAATGCAAAACCATACGCCCTGACGTTGGCGATCTCGACCGCGGAGTCTATCGCCAGCAGTTTTCGCCGCAGCCGGTGCAAGGCGACGTCCAGCGCGTTAGGGGTGACCGCATCGCCTACGCCCCAGGCCGCCATTTCCAAGGCGGTCCGGCGCACCGGCTGTCCACCCGCGCGCACCAGGCTCAGCATCAGCTGCAATTCCGAAGGCGCCAGCGACACCGAATCGTCGCGGTTGCGCATGCAGCTCGATTCCGGCAACACCTGCAAGCCCAGGTAAACCGAAACCGGGTTTTGCAATTGCGGCGGACGCCGCATCAAGGCGCGCACCCTGGCCACCAGCTCTTCCATCGAAAATGGCTTGGGCAGGTAATCGTCGGCGCCAGCCTCGAGGCCGGCCACCCGGTCATGCAAGGCGTCGAGCGCGGTCAGCATCAGGCATGGCGCCAGCACGCCCTTGGTCCGCAACTTGCGCACCAGGTCAAGCCCGTCGCCGTCCGGCAAGCCGCGGTCGATCACCAGCGCCGCATACGGAATCCGGGCAAAACCGTCGGCCGCATGGTCGATGCGGCCGTAGACGTCAACCTCGATGCCGACTGCCGCCATGGCCTGGCGAATCAGCTGCGCCATTCGCTCGTGATCTTCCAACAGGCCGATTCGGTTCATGGTTCGTATTTAGCGTAATACTAGAATTTATAAAGGTAGCCGACCCGAACGCTCGCCGCCGACGACTTGTCGACCAGCGGGCTGTCCTTGATGCCGGTACCGCGCTGCAGGTCGCCGACGTCGAGGATGATCATTTGATTGCGCGTCAGCGGATAATCCGCGCGCACGCCGAACTCGATGTTGGTGGTCGACTTGCCAGTATAAGCTGCGCGCTCGGCAGTGACTTCGTTTGCCTTGACGCCGTAGTAATAATTGACATATTTGCTGTCCATCCAGGTCGTGCTCAGGTGCGGCGTCAGCTGGAATCCTGCCATCGCAAACGAATGTTCGACGCCGAGTTTCACCGTATTGCCCTTGGTGCTGCCCGCGGTCAGCCATTCCAGCGACAACTTCGCATAAGGATTGTCCCAGGTGCCGGCCACCCCGCCCCATGCACTGCCCTTGCGTTCGTCCATGCCGTGCAATGCGTCCGAATCGCTGCCCTTGTAGCCGTCGTTCAATGCATATTTGGCGCGCAATGTGAAACTGAACTGGTCAACCGTCCCCAGTTTGAAGTCCAGCGTATTGCCGAAAAAATGGATCCAGCGGTTTTCATACAATACCAGCGGCAGGACAGAGATGTGATTGCTGACGCCGCGGTAAGGCCGGCTTTCAGAACCTAGGCCTATGCCCAGCCCCCATTGGGAAGCATCGGCAGAATGCGGCTCCTCCGCCAGGATCGGATCGGCATGGCTCAAACTCGCGGCGGCGCCAAGGACAGCGCCAATGATCGCTGCGAAGGCTAACCGGCTGGAAAACTTAAAATGATGCATGTTGACTCCACAAAGTGATTGAACGAATGGTCTGACGCTGACAAGCATGTTCAGCCATAAGCTCTTACCACTTACTTACTGGAGTCTTTAAAACCGGGAATATTTAACGGGGCGTTCCTTGCTTGCGCAACAGGCGCACACTATGCAGCGCCGTCAGCAGCACTGCGCACCAGATCGGAATATAGGTCGCCAGCTGTCCCGGCGCCATGGATTCGCCGAGGAAGACGATGGCGACGCCGACCAGCAATACCGGCTCGACGTAACCGAGGATGCCGAACAAGGCCATCGGCAGCAGTCGGCTGGCGCCCAGGTAGGCGCCGAGCGCCACCGTGCTCAGCAAACCCAGCCCCGGCAACAGGAACAGCCACATGTCCGGCCGCTGCGCCACCACCTGCCAGGAACCGCGCACATACAGCATGGCGACAGCAACCGGCAGCAGCAGCGCCATCTCCAGCGCGAACGCCACTACCGGATCGGCGTTGATCTTGCGGCGCAGGACAAAATAAGGCGGATAACCGAGCGCCACCACCAGGGTCGGCCAGGCAAAGCTGCGCGTGAGCCACAGTTCGTGCAGCACGCCGACCACGGCGCAGGCGACCGCCAGCCACTGGAATACATCCAGCCGTTCGTGATAGTAGAAACGGCCGACCAGCACCATCGTCAAGGGCAGCAGGAAATAACCCAGCGAGACTTCCAGCGCGCGGCCATGCAAGGGCGCCCACAGGAAAATCCAGAGCTGGACGCCAAGCAGCGCTACTACCACCAACAGTGCGGCGCAGGTCAAGGGTTCACGCGCCAGGCGGCGCAGCAAGGCGCGCGCCTGCGGCAGGCGCTGGCGCAGAAGCAGCAGCGCCAGTGCGCCGGGCAAGGTCCACACCACGCGCCAGGCGAAGATGTCGAGGCCGTCGAGCGGCGCCAGCAACCTGGTATAGCCGGACAACAAGGCGAACAGCATCGATGCGCCCACCGACAGACTGATGCCGCGCCCTATTTCATGTTGATTCATGGTGCTGGCCGCACCTCTGCAAACATCACGCCAATGCTTCTTTGGCAGCTTGTTCCGGCGTCAGGCCGTCGTAGAACTGGTCGGTAAACCATTCCACCTGCTCTTCGATATGTTCTTGCGCCTGTTCCAGGGTCGCGCCGCCGGCCACCAGGAAACCTTCGACTTCAATGCACCAGTTGATCAGCGCCAGTGTTTCCGGGTCCAGCTCTTCATTCTTCTTTGCCATCATTTTTTCCTGTATCAACGTCATTTCATGGCAGTCTGGCAATATACCCGAGGCATGCGCCCGGGCGGCCAGCCTGCGCCGCCGGTATTCTACCTGCCTCCGCACCAATCGGGACAAGAGTGCCGAACGGGCGCTCATGAGACGGCATGGCTCCACGTGCCCTGGATCCGGATCTCGCTCTTCACCGAGCGCGCCAGGAAACACTCTTCGTGCGCCTTGTGGTGTAGCTGCCGAAGCGCGTCGTCGTCGGGGATCCTGGCGCCGGAAAAGGCCACGGCCGGCGCCAGCTCGACCAGTGCTATCCAGCTTTTGCCATCCTCCGCACGCTGCATGTGGCCGGTGGCGTGGTCAACATAATGGTCGACCAGGTAACCGGCGCCGCGCGCAATATCGAGGAACCACAGCATGTGGCAGCTGGACAAGGAAGCTACAAAAGCTTCTTCCGGATCGACATTGGCGGGGTTCGACAAAGGCACCCGGACCACATGCGGCGAACTGGATGCCGGCACGACCGCGCCGCCGTCGAATTGCCACTGGTGGGCGCGGCTGTAACGGTTATCGGCGAATGCCGCATCCTCTCGTTTCCACTCAATAGTGGCGACATGGCTAGACATGGAATTTCCTTATTGATGCGTTCTTGAATCATGACAAATCTTGTTAATCCATCGCTCTCGTAGGAAGGGCACGCCTTTGTGCCCACCCTATCCAGTCTCAATCGTCGTCGCGCTTCCTGAACGCCAGCCAGCCGGCAACCGCGGTGAAGGTGGCGACGATGCCGGCGATGATCCAGAATCCTTGCGGGTCCTGTCCCAGCGGGATGCCGCCCACATTCATGCCCAGCAGGCCGGCGATGATATTGATCGGCAACGCCAGCACCGTGACGATGGTCAGCACGAACAGGCTGCGGTTATTGCCCTCATTGACGCGCGCGGCGATTTCTTCCTGCAGCAGTTTGATGCGTTCCTGCAGCGTGGCGATCTCGTGCAGCACCATCGAAAATTCTTCCGTGGCATGGCGCAATTCTTGCGAATCGATCTCGGCCACCCAGTTCGGCGGCCGCTGCAGCAAGCGGAACAAGGCCGCCGGTTCCGGCGCCAGCAGGCGCTGCAGGCGCACCAGCACGCGCCTCAGCTCACCCAGGTTGGCGCGTTTCTGGTTCTGCTTGCCGGCCAGCAGGTTGTCCTCTATGCCGTCGACCCTGTGGATAGCGTCGCGCACGATCTTCGACAGCACGTCGGCCTGGTCGCGCAGCAAATGGGTCAGCAGCTCGACTGAAGATCGGATCGGTTCGCCGCTCTTGACCGCGTTGCGCAAGCGGTCGACCGCTTTCAGCGGCTTGAGCCGCGCGCTGATCACGACCTGCCGGTCGACGTTCAGGAAAAGCGTGGAAATATCCGCCGGATCGAATGAAAAATCGTGCAGCACGTCGTTAACCACCGCGATCAGCATATTGTCGACCAGTTCGATACGGGTCGAGCGCTGCCCTTCGTGCAAGGTCTCGTAGAATTCATCGCCGAGCTCGGCATGTTTTCTCAGCCACTTCTCGCTGGCGGTATTGGCCAGGTTGAAGTGCAGCCAGATGAACTGGTCCGGATGTTGGCCGCGCGCAACCAGCCACTCCTCCGCCTGCTTCGATTCAATGGCCTGCCCTTGCGTGTCCTTGTCGAATAAATAACCGCATACCAGGCCGGTCTGATCCGAGCCGTAAGGCAGTGTCACCGTCTGCATCGCTTCCCCCGTCAACCCAAACGCACAGTTTAGCGCAGGCTATCGTCGGCTCGCAGGCATTCTAATAAATTCCGGGAATCAGCCGCGATGTACGGGAGCGGTATGCTTCATAGCCGGCGCCGAACTGGCTGTGCAGCAGCGCCTCTTCGGCGCGCATGCGGGCCAGCAGCGGCGGGATCAGCAGCAGCGTGAGCAGCACGCCGAGTCCGGAACGGAAAACCAGGGACCAGCCCAGTGCATTCACCAGCAGGCCCAGGTAACTCGGATGGCGGATGACGCCATAGATGCCGTCGGTGACCAGCTCATGCCCCGGCTGGATCGCCACCAGGCCGCTGAAACGGCGACCGAGGATGAAGACCGGCCCCAGCCTCAGCGCGCCGCCGGCGATGAACAGCACCACGCCGGCCCAGCGCAAGGCATCGCCGCCGAAGGTCCAGAAGCCGATGCGATCGGAATAGGCTGGCAGGTAGGCTTGCAGCAGCCCTATCAGTCCGACCGCCGGGATGATCCAGCGGTTGCCGCGGTCCTCGCGCTCGCCGGAACTCAGGTTGGCGCTGGTGAAAAGCGCCGCACCGGCCAAGACGATGAAGGCGGCGGCAGTGACGGACAGCGCCGGCCGGGAGAAAAAGGCGATAAATCCGCCCTCGCCTAGAATGGCGAGCCAAAGGTAGGCAAGGCTCGCCGCTATGGTGAAGAACGCCAGCCTGGGTGTGAGCTGCATGAGCGCCTCCCTGATATGAACCTTCTTTATTATAGCCAGCTGCAGCCTTGCCCGAGGACGTCCAGCCTAGTTGTAAATCGGCAGCGCCAGGAACAGCTTGATGACGATCGCATTGGCAATATCGATGAAAAATGCGCTGACCATCGGCACCACCAGGAACGCCAGGTGCGACGGGCCGAAGCGGTCGGTCACCGCCTGCATGTTGGCGATCGCAGTCGGCGTCGCGCCCAGGCCGAAACCGCAATGGCCGGCCGCCAGCACCGCCGCATCGTAGTTCTTGCCCATCAGGCGGAAGGTCACGAAAATCGCATAGGCAGCCATCGCTACTGCCTGCACCGTCAGGATCAGCAGCACCGGCAGCGCCAGCGAAGCCAGGTCCCACAAGCGCAAGCTCATCAGCGCCATCGCCAGGAACAGCGACAAGCTGACGTTGCCCAGGACCTGGATGGCGCGCTCGAAAATCTTGTAGCCGACCAGCAGAGACAAACCGTTGCTCAATATGACGCCGACAAACAGCACGCAGACAAAAGTCGGCAATTCAAACGCGCTGCCATTGAGCTGGTTGGCAATCATGGTGCCGGCGGAAAGGCTGACAGCGATCAGGGCCAGCGCCTCGATGAATGCCTGCGGCGTGATCAGTTGCACCGCTTTCGGTTGTTCGAAACCCAGCGGCGCGCTGTCATCGCTGGTTTTGCCGGTCTCGGCAGACGGCAACTTGACGCGCTTGACCAGGAACTTGGCCACCGGACCGCCGATCAGGCCGCCCAGGACCAGGCCGAATGTTGCGCAGGCTATGGCAATCTCGGTGGCCGCCGCCAGGCCGTGGCGCTCGGAAAATACGCGCCCCAGGCGGCGCCGGTGCCGTGGCCGCCCGACAAAGAAATCGAAGCGCCCAGCAAGCCGATCAAGGGATCGAGGCCCATCAGTTTCGCCATGCCGATGCCGATGGCGTCCTGCAGCACCAGCAGCCCCAGCACCACGCCCAGGAACAAGACCAGGGTGCGGCCGCCGGCTTTCAGGCTGGCGAGGTTGGCGTTCAAGCCGATGGTGGCGAAAAACGCCAGCATCAGCGGTCCCTGCAGGCTGCTGTCGAACTGCACCTGGACACTGGAAAAACTGCGCAGCCCGAACATCAGCAAGGCGACCAGCAAGCCGCCCACCACCGGCTCGGGAATGCTGTAGGCCTTCAGCAGCGAGGAAGACGACACCAGCTTGCGTCCAAGCAGCAGCACCAGCGATGCCGCCACCAGGGTTTCCAAGGTATCCAGGCTAATCATCTATTTCCTTTCATCGTTTGATCAAATGCCAACACAAACCCGGCGCGCGGGAATTGTTGTCGTACGTAATTGTGCACGAAATAGTTACCTGAACGTTACCTGAATAATGACAATTTTGAATGTTTTTATTGTAGGAAAAAACCCACAAATATCACCACACTCAGGATTTTTATCTAACAATTTTTAACAAACTATTGTTTTTTTTGAAAACCAAATTAACATATGGACAATTGGTAAAAAATTAATCAAATCGATGGTCTAGAACCCGGAACATGCACCCGGTCGCGGCAGTGTTGCGACGCGCAATATTGGAAGGCAAGTACAGTGAGAACCAAGGATCTTAGTACATTACAGACGATTTTCTGTTTCATCGCTCTCGCCCCCGGCATCTGGTATTTCTTCTGCGACGGCATCGAGGTACTGGCAAGGCAGAATACACGCGCCATCGACAGGAACGTGGCGTTCCAGACCGTTGCCCAATATCACATAGCCAAACGCAGCGGACTGGCAAGGGTCGCCTGTGCCCAGGCGGCTGCGGCATCGACTTCGTTTCTGCGGGCGAACGATGAAAAAGACTACGAACAGTGGAAAGACACCGAGAGGTCGGACTGCAAGATCGCCGGTATAGAAATGGCGTCCAATTAGCATGAAAGCCAGGATGTGCAGTTTCGGCTATAACCGCTTGTTAATGTGAAACATCGGCTTCGATGCCGCCCCCCAGATTAACGTCGTCGCCGTCGTTAAGTGATACATCCTTGCCCTCCTCCCAAGTCGCGCCGTTGGCCAGCGGTCCTGCGGTTCTGGCTCATGCGGTCAAAGTCAGCCTGTGTATGCGGCAGGCACGGATGAGCGAATGCAGCGCTGGTCGGGGTTGTAGTGGGTTCCGGTGAGGTTTCCGGTGTGATGAGCGTTTCGGGCGTTGTGATTGTAACCGGCACCGCGCCGGGGCATGCAGGTGCGGCTGGCATCACTGCCGGCGCGGGTGCGGCGGGCGTAGCGCTTGTACCGCCCACGCTTGTCACCGGCGGCAGGTCGCCGCCGTTGCCGCACCTCGCCAGCAGCAGGGCTCCCAGGCTGGAAATAAAATGCTGGCGCGATATGCCTTCGATATCTTGTTCGAGACCGGCTTCTTTATCCGCTTCTGGTTTATTTACAGGTTTACTTTTCAACGACATATCCTTCTTGCACCATGAATCACTTGAGAAAGTGCCGTCGGGTTATTTGACGCAGAAGGTACGAGAAGTTGACCGGGCACTCGTCAAGAGTGCATGAATCCGCTCTTTGGCCGATCCCGGCGACTTCCCGCGGAGATCAGATAGTTGCAAAGCCATTCATAATGCACCTGAACTTCGGCAAGCATGCCGGCATATTGGGTTTCAATCTCGCGAAGCAGCTGGCAAGCCCTTTCGCGCATGGAATTTTCCATGTCGCCATGCTTTTCCAGCGCGTCGACAATGGCGTCGGCAACCCTGTCGTAGAACTGCAATTGATGCTGATCGCCGCAAATGCTCTCCCACTCTTCGCGAAATATCGTATCAAAAGTCAGGCTCTCGATAAATCGCGCGGCACTGGTAGTTTCGTCCAGGTTGAAAGAACGCAGTATTTGCGCTATCAACAGGGCATCGTCATCTGAAATTTTCTCCGCCATGTCAGCTCTCCTTTATTTAATATCGACTCCACCGATAGATTCCCGGTACTTATAGTGAGCAATGCAAAAAGCGATTCCAATCAGGGAATCCTGAAATTTGGGTAAGCATTTCCTTCAGATCAGGGGCCGCGCACCAACTCCCCATTCTCAAAAAACAACAACATAAGCGACAATTGCCCCCCATCAACTCTCACGGTCGGCGGCGTCACAGCTCGCGTAGGGAATTCCTGACAAGGCGCTTCCTGGATCCCACGCAAATATCAAGATCCCCTGATACCGCGGTTCCCGTGTATTGCCTACTCTTGTCGCAAGTCGCCGATAAAAAAGAGATGCCTCGCAAGGCTCCATTCATGCAGCAAACCAGGGTCCAATGATCCGGCGCATCTTCAAGAGGAAACACCATGCCGCATTCGCCATTAAGAAATATTCCGGGATTCGCGTTGATTTGCAACAATCGGCTCGGTGTCCATGATGCGTAAGACAACCTTCATTTCTGTCAAATATCTGGCTCAAAAAGAACTTCTGCGTTACGAACTCTTGATGCAGATAGCCGATGAAAAGACAGTGTTTCGCTGGATTTCGTCCGATCTCAAATTTGCCTCGGTAGTGCTGCTGGATCCCGCCATCTTCAAATCCCGTGAGGCGCTGCCGGCAAGCTGCATCTGCATCTGGATTTCCGACTCTGCCGTTCCCGCGGCCAAAAAAAACGACATGATCTTGCCGCTCAGCTTTCGCCTGCCGGACCTGGTCAGCGTGCTGGACCGGGCGGCCTTGCGCATACTGGACATGAAGACTGAGCAGATCTGTCCCGGCGACGTAACCGATCCTTTTTATCACAGAACTTACCGGATCTCGAAATGGACCCAACTGGAGCACGATCTTTCAGCTATCCGGTTTCAGAAAATCCTTGCAATCATGACCAAGCAATCCATCAACTGGCATTGGCTGCTTGTATACGGCGGGCTGACAGAGCGTGATGCTTATCTGTTTCTTGATGAACTAAGAAAGAGGAATGTGCTTATCGAAAGAATGAAATTGCCGGTCGCCCATGAAACCTCGCGCGTGACGTATGCAGACCAAAAGGAAAGCGGCGTCGGAATGTTTGTAAAGAAAATCAATCAATGGCTGGGCCGGAGCCGTTTGCAAGAATTGGAGAGAACGCCATAGTGTGCATACTTAGAATCGTCCTGCTGGGACCGATGGGCATAGGAAAAACGACGGCAATCCGCTCCTTGTGCGGCGACCTGATGGTCGATTGCGACGTTCCCAACATGGATCCTGCTTCGTCAGAAAAAACAAGTACGACCGTGGGGGCAGACTTCGGGGTGGTCGATCTGGATGGCGGCGAGCAGTTGCATATCTACGGCAGCCCGGGACAGGACCGTTTCGATTTCATGCGCGGCTGGCTGCTCTCCATGGCAATCGGCGTGGTCGTCATGATCGACGCCAACCAAGCGGATGCCGTGCGGACGGCGGAACGCTATCTGCAGACCGTCTTTGAAATTTCCGAAACCATGCCATGCATGCTGCTGCTGGCGCGCCCGATAAGCCCCGAGGCAAGCAACCGCTTCGCGTCGGAGTTGACCGCTGCGCTCGGTATCGCTGTCCCCATGATCACCGTGGACGTACGCGAAAAATCGCAGATGCTGGACGCCCTGGATATATTTTCTTCGCTGCTGATAACAATATGACTTCAAATAAAGCAAATTTCGCCCCTGCATCGATGGCAGCCCATCATGTATTCAATCAGATCGGTTTATCCCAGCACGGCATATCCACAGTGGTCATGACCACGCTTGACGGCCAGGAAATCGCTATCTACGATCCGGGACAGAAATTCAACGCCATCCGCCTCTCGGCAATGACCAGTTCGCTGGTTGCCATCGCACGTTCAGTTGGCAAGGAAGTGAACTTCGACGGCTGCGATCGCCTGATGCTTGAAACCCCGGCGGGAAAAATCATTTTCCGGCCGATCGGCAATCAATATCCCTATCTGCTGTGCGTGGTGGTCAACCGCGACGCCATCCTGGGCCACACGATATGGACGGTCGACAAGATCGTCAGCAATTTCATCCAGCGGATAAGCATGGATCAATAATTCAGTTTCACCATCACCGAAGTTGGTCGGCCGGCGGTGATGTTTCTGTTCCACCCAACGCCGCTATCCATATAAACAGGGAAAAAAACATGAGCAACATCAATGTCATCGTTGACACATTACTGAAAATCGACGGCGCGCTGGCAGCCGCAGTCGTCGATAGCAACAGCGGGATGGTTCTGGGGTCCGGCGGTACCGGCGTCGATCTCGAGCTGGCGGCAGCCGGCAATACAGAGGTAGTTCGCGCCAAGATGAAAACCATAAAAAGCCTTGGCCTGAATGACGTTATCGAAGATATCCTGATTACCCTCGGCAAGCAGTACCACATCTTGCGCCCGATAGAGAAGTACGAAGGCCTGTTCATTTATGTGGTGCTCGACAAAAACAAATCCAACCTGGCGCTGGCGCGCCGTAAAGTACTGGAAGTAGAACAAGCGCTGGAGATATAACTACGTCGGCAAGCGGACAATGATCCCAAGGTCAGGACGTAACAAAAACGTCCTCGCCTCGGGTGAAATTCCTCAGTCGTTGATTTTATCGGTAGGGTAAAGAATCGCATCCCGCAGCAGGTATCCCATCGGCATATTCATGCTCTTGCCGCGCGGCGGAATCGGACTCATGAACCATTTGCTATAGATCTTCCGAAAATCGCCGTCATTCTGCATATTCGCCATTTGCCGGTCAACCGATGCCTTGAACTCTGCATCGTCTTTGGTCAGCATGATAGCGTAGGGTTCCACCGACAACGGATCGCCGACGATCGCGAATTCTTCGGGATGCCTCATATTCGCGCGAAGGCCGTACAGGATAACGTCGTCCATCACGAACGCAGCGACCTGTCCCTTTTCCAGCATGCTGAACGATTCGGCGTGATCGGTTCCGTCAACCAGGTTCAGGGCCAACGCTCTCACCTTGTTTCTGTCGTTTAACAACTTGACAGTAGTGGTTCCCTTGGTTGTCACGACTTCTTTTCCGCGCAAATTTATCCAGTTCTTGATACCCGAATCTGTGCGCACCGCCATCCGCACGCCGGCAAAAAAATGCGGAACGGTAAACGCTACCTGCTTGCGACGCTCGGCGTTATTGGTGGTGGTACCGCATTCCAGGTCAGCCTGGCCGCTTGTAATGGCGTTTATGCGGGTGGAAGGCGTCACAGCCATGTATGTCACTTTCAACTGCGGCAGTTTCAATTCCTGCCGTATGCCTTCGATGATTTTCGAGCACAGGTCGATTGTAAAGCCGATCGGTTTCTTGTCCGCATCAAGGTATGAGAACGGCGCCGTGGTTTCCCGATAGGCGACCGTGACAGTCTGGGTATCCCGGATCTTGGCCATGGTGGCGCCGGCGATCGCCTCCGGGGAAAACAGCAAGGAACTTAGCAACATCGTTCCAAAAAGAGAATATCCCGCCCGCAGAAAACCGTCAGTGTGCATCGAATCGCCTCGTTGTGAGAAAAGAAGAATGCGAAATCCTGGAAAACGCATTTGGCAGCCATTGCGCCGCCATCAGGATAATCAGAGCTTGGCTGGAGGTATATCGGGAGATCCTGATCTTGATGTAGGGATAAAAGCCCTGGAATCCAGCGCCTAGGCTATCTCGCAGCGCTGTCAGTTTGTCGCGAAGAAAATTCCCGGCCCCTGTCGATGGCCAGGGCGCCGTAAATAAAAAAAGCAACTAGCCCGATGCCGCATAAACCACTCAATAAAGTCAGGTCAGGGCTCCACGTTTCTCGGTCCAAACGAAACACGATAAGAGCCGCCAGTGTCGCTCCCATCAATATGCCCAGGACGCTCCCCACCGCCAAATCGCTCATTCTCAGATGACTGTTTTGCGACCGTATGAATTGCCAAATATCGTTGAACCTGAACGTTTCCATATCATCCCCATCTGTCGATTTTCATTTTCTTCCTGCACCGTCCTTGGCCTCCTCTTGCCCCTTACTCGGGCGCGCCATTCAGTTCCGAACCGATATGAAATTCCAGGTCCTGGTACGAATTCACATCCGCCCCCGCCAGCCTGGCCGGCATGAAAGACGTATGGCGCAACATCGTTTCGATTCGCTCCAGCGCTTGCTGGTCATCGTCAAGAGCTTGCAATGTGTCGATAGCGGTCACCATGCCGCGTGCATCGATATACAGACGCACGCGGATCGGCACCCCCGAGACCGCAACGCCTGCCAGCAAATCCGGATCGGGCGCACTGTATGGCAAAGCGCCCTTGTCCACTTCCTGCGGTCCGTAATATATCGGCGGCTGGAATGCCGCTTTTTCGAGCGTTACGCCGCCCTGCAGCTGCTCATCGAATTGCTGTTGGATTGCGCTATCTGTACGCGCCCTTGCAACTAGCGGCGCGCTTCCGGCGGCGGCAGACGCCGCGGCAATGATGCGCACATCGATACTTTTTTCCGATCCGGCATCCGCCGCCGCGGCTCCGGCGACCACCGTCTGGTGGCGCCACAACGTCAGCACCAGGATGTGCACGGCCAGCGTGAGCCCGACAGCGGACAGCCGGCGCATATCGCGTTTCACGCCCCATGGCCGTTTTACATGCATATGCTGCTTCGGCAGTACATTGCGCGGTCAGTCAATTCAATTGGCAACCGGAATCTGCCGCCAGTTCAAGCGATTGAACGGATTATTCAATGAAGGCGCTGGTTCATACGTACCGCTCTTGCCGTCGCTGGTGGTGGTAACCAGCTTCACTTTGCCGTTGATGTTGGCAAAATAGATGCCGTTATTCAGCCCCGGCGCCGTCACCAACGCCAGGTCGGAAAACTGAGACTTGCCAGTGCTGTAGCTGACTGCATAGACATCGTTGCTCCCGGAAGGAGTACAAACGTCGCCATCCGGCAGGTTGGCGGCGAATGCCACTATGCCGCCGTTGGCGGCAGTTTGCGATGTAACGCGCCGCGCTATATTGTTGCCGCTCAGTCCCAGGTCGATATACCAGCCTGACGGCCTCTCGGGCGTGGCGCCGATACCGGTTGTCACGTCCGTGTTGTTGTTCAGGTTGGCACGGGTAATCGGGTACTTGCCGACGGCGGCGGGCAAGGTGGAGACGGTATCGAACCTGGTCCCGGTGCCATCGTTGATGGCGTAGAAAGTCTGGACCTGGCTGCTCTTGATATCGCTGTCCGCCAGCAGTTTGCCGGTGCCGATCAGTACATAGCGTTTCAGCGAGTTTTTATCGACCTCGATCAACGGCCGGGTGGTGACAGGCTGTACCGCAGCTGCGCTGGACGGATCCGTCAGCAAGGCGATCTGCGTCGGCGCATCGTAGCTGCTGCCGGTGGTCTTGGTCAGGTCCAGGCGCCATACATTGCCCAGCAGGTCGCCGGCATACACGGCGTCCGCCGTGTAATCGGTAAAGTCGCCGACATAGGCCGCTGCCTGGGCCAGGCCGGCCGGCGCGTTTGCGCTGCCGGCGCCGGTCGGAATCGGCGGTTCCAGCAATTTGCCGTTGCTAGGATTGACGATATAAAAATACCCCATGCCATCGGCATTGTTGTAACCCGAAGTCAGGATCGCCACCCAGCCGTACTTGGCGGTCTTCACCACGACCGGGGGACCATAGCTGTAGCCCATCGTTGCATCGGTGAACTCCCACAAGACCGCTTTGGCGAGATTGGCTTCATTGCTCAGCATGCCGGGATTGGTCACATCGAGCGCGTAATAACCCTTGCCGCCCTTGCCCAACCCGCCGATCAGCAGCGAACGCCAGTCGGCAGAACTGTTGGCAGCGCCAGCCCTGCCGAAATCGACATCGGTCACCAGCGGCGTTGCATCGACAAAAAAGTGATGGATATAGTTGGCGCTGGTCAGCGACGCCAGGCCGTTTACCGCGGGAGTGGCGGTCGGTCCCTGATACAGGAAGCTGGGCACATAGGCGAACAATTCCTTACCGCCGCTCAAGCCGCCGTCAAACGCATGCAGCATGCCGTCATTGGCGCCAACGTACACCACCGTGCCGCGGTCTTTCTGGGCATTGACGAAACTGCTATAGCCTGGATTGCTGGAATCGGCGTAAGTTGCCGCCGGCGCACCCACCGGATCAGCCTTTGAGGTAACGATATCGCCCAGCAGATATGCGCGCTGACGGAATGGATTGCCTTCCTTGCTGCGGTCGCCGCGCAGGAAATTGACGACGTCTTTAGTGGTCACGCCGGCTATCGCCAGGGCTGCAGCATTGCCCGCGTTGCCGATATTGACGGCACGGAACGGCACCCCTTTGCCGCCGTCGCTGGTGGCGATGAAACGTTGCTTATCCCAGCCATCGACTTGGCGGCTGTCCGTGGCTGCCTGTGTCTCCAGCAGCAGGCGCGCATTCCACGCGGCTGCCGTGGTGACTGCCTGGCCGGTGCTGGCGTCGAACTGCAAGGCGCTGGCAATCACGTCGCCCGACCAGTTCGCCGAGAAATATTGGGTGCTATAGCTGACGGTGCCGTCGGTGACGGCCACCGGTGAAGCTACCGCCAGCGAAGAAGAAAACTGCGAGGCCGAATTGATATTTTTAAAGGCGTCGGTTAATGACGACACCATCAGGCCTGCTTTGCCAGCGTCATAATAATTGTCCGGCCTCAGATTGCCGTTGCGGTCTGTGTCGCCAGCCTTGTTCCAGCTCGATTGCGCCAGCGCCGTGGTATTTCCATACGTACTATAGCCATCAGGAACTGCAAAACCTCCGTATTTGGCTGCCAGCCAGTATGGATTGTTTTTACGCTCAATATTTGTTTCCATCACGTCCAGCCAGTAGGTAGCCGCAGTAGTCTTGAATAACTTGGTTTTTGTACCCGAATTGAGAAAATCGTTGGGACGCAAATCGCTGGTATGCGCTGCGTAGGCAAGGCCGGCAATAAAGTAGCTATTCTGATCGCAACACCAGCCTGGATGCACCTTCCCCAGGTTCCCCAGCCCTTCCAGCGCACCAACCGCGTTGGTTGCATCGGTGACATTGATCGGACCGCCGCTGACATAATTTGACGGCACCGGATTCGGCAACGCTGCCGGCACATCCTTTGCTACTGCGGCGGGCATGGCTGGTTCAACGCTAGCATTGGCAATGGTGCTCCCGGGAAGATTGGAGTCGGCGTGGGTATTTTCATCGCCGATGCCGATAATGAAATTCTTTTGGCATGCATACTGGATCGGATCGTCCCAGTTGGTGATTACCGGGAAGCCGTCAGCCATATTGGCATTCACGCCATTGGTGTATTCGGGAACATTGCCGGCATTCCGGAGATAACGAATTCCCGCGTAATACAGCTCGCTAACCGGATCCGCACTCTTGTATATCTGGCTGGCAAGACCGAATTTATTCAAATAATTGATGACGCCGCTGTTGGCGATGGTGCTGCCGGTGATTTTGCCGGTGGCGGCGGCATCGCTGCTATCGGGATTATTCACGAAAATGCCTGTAGCAGGATCCCATTCCTTTTGCGGGTTATCCAGACTGGTCGATCCCGGCACCGGCGTCTTGGGGCCGACTGATTTCATCCTGACACGCAATACGCCGCCATCGCGAAAGACATTCGAATCATTCAAATAAGAAATCGCAGCAAACCGCAATTTGTCGGCATTGTTTTGAATCAAACCGGTTGGCTTGTATATATTGTTGCCATATTGGGTGCAGTTGGTTTCCAGCGACACCGCACTCGAATCGCACACCTTGACCAATACCGGGATGTCGAAAGTGCCGTCGGCAGTCGTGCTCGATGCCGGGATGTTCTTGCTGCCGGAGGTATATGCCGTGTTTGCGAAAGTCCCGAAGGTGCCGGGAGTATCGTCGACGCTAATGGTGGTGGCGTCATTGCTGTTCGATACCCGCATCGAAGTCCCGAAGCCGTACACTCGCACATAGATGTTCTTCCAGTTTTTGCCGCTGAATGGCGTAGCCCCGCTTATCGTCGCCGCATCCTTGGTAATTGCCTGGACAGGAAAATTTCTCACGCCTCCCTGGCTTGACGGCATATAGCCCTTTTGCAATACCGTGGCAGTCGTGGTGTCTATCGCGCGATAACCGCCGGTCAACACCCAACGGAAAGGGTCGATGGTCGAGGTAGTCGCCCAGTTCAGGAAATTGCCGCTCCATTGCCCGGAACAGACGTGATTCGTGGCGGCCTTGCTTGCCGCAAAGTAGCCAGCGGCATTATCGTAGTCATAGCATTTGCCCGGATCGAAATAGCCGATGAACGTCGAGTTTGAGGAGTACGGGTCGGTATGCGCACGGCTTGTCGCCGTGGGATATTCAACCGACAAGGTCAACAGTACATTCGAGGGCACAATGATGTTGCTAAACATGGGCGTGTCGTTCAGCGCGATTTGCGCATGCGCCGCGCCAACAGTACCAAGCACCAGTATACCGAGCAACAAATGCAAAAAACGGTTCAGCCAGTGCCGCGTCTGGAGCGTATTGGGGGATCGATTCATGTAGTGATGCTCCTGTTTATGCCTGACAGACAGCCGTCAGCCATCTGCACTTAGTGAGTGAACGTAATCTGGGTAAAGGTCTGGGTATTGCGCGGCCCGAGCGCCATGACCGTCAGCCGGTAGACAGGCCCTAGCCCCGCACTCACCTTGGTGACGCCGGCCGTGCCTTTCTTGTCGTCGACGAACGACCCCATCGTGCAGGTCGACTTATCGGGCACCGTGCCCGATATGCACATCCTGTCGATCACATAACGCAGCCGGACGCCTGTCGCAGCGTCGGTGATATCGTCTTTTTTTGCCGACGCGATCAATACATCCGGGATGCCCGGCAATTTTGTCGACGGCAGCACGTGAGCCCAGTAATTTTGAGCCGCCTGGTCGCTGTACAAAACGGTTTCCGACACCAGCGCACCGCTGACGAACTGGGTCCGCACCTGCGCCACGGCGCGTTCAGACTGATTCGCCAGGTCACGCTTGAAGGCCAGGTTGCCTGCCGTCAGCAAAGATGTGTCGGTCGAACTGATCAGCGCAACGCTGGCTAGCATCAGTATCAGCAGCGAAATCAGGGCCATGATCAGGACTGATCCGCGCTGCCTTGTGTTTTTCTTCAATTGCAAGCCTGATTTACGCACCGGCGGAAAGCCGCCGGACCGCGGTTGAGAGTATGGAAGTATGTTCACGGCATGCCCTATCAGTCGCTCAGCACAAGCGCATTGCGCAACGGAATGACAGCATCCAGTACCCGGTACCGGAATTTCTGTTCTGCGGCCGTCAAGGTCTTGGCATACGAAAATGCCGTATCCCCGAACATAGCCGGCAAGGTCGCTATCGGTAAAACCGCGTTCTTGTCCTCAACCGCGGAACGCATGATCAAGCCGATGCGGATTGCCTTGATCGAGGCAATCAGCTTGCCGGCGTTCACGCTGCCGTCCAGCAGCGCGCCGGCGGCATAGCTGCCCGAAGGCGCGGTCCAGGTGATATTGCCGTTGTTGGCTTTGTCGACGCCATACAGCGCCTGCATTTCGATCACGCCGTCGGCGATCTGGTCAGTATCCGTGGCGGTTCCGTTCAATAGATCGAAACCAACCAGCGTGTTGTTGGCGCCGACTCCAAACAGTTTGAACGAAGGCGAGTTGCCAAGATTGAGTGCGACTGAATCTGAAGAGTAGCTGCTCAGGGCTTTATCGGTGCCCGCGGTATAAAAGACGCCGCCCAGTGGCAGCACCCCAGTGCTGGCCGGGCCGGCATAGGAGCCATCCACGGTTTCAACCAGACACGGAAACAGTGAAGCTAGGCCGGGACGGTCCGCCACCAGCAATTGCTGTCCGGCGGAGAATGACAGCGTATTCAGCAAATGCAACTGGGAGTTCGGGCTGATAGTGGGGACGCTGGTTGATTCGATCGGCATTTCGCTGTAGCCGGCGGAACCTGCCATCACGATCAGGGTATCGGACAACACGCCTTTCGGATCTTTCCAGATGATCACTGGCGCCATGCGGAAAGCGCCGCCGATACCTGCGGTCAATCCATCAAACGGACTCGGCAAAGCGGCAGGCGGGATGACCGCCTTGCCGTTGCGCATGGCATTGATCGCGCAGCCGAAGGTCAAGGTGTACTGCTGGGAAAATCCGGTGCCGGCGCTCCTGATGGCCTGGTCCAGCTGGTACAGCGCGAAGGCGCCGTTCTGGTTCATGTCGTTAGCGCCGGTGGTGTTTCTTTTACGCGCTTCGCTGACCGAAATCACGCTGAAAATCGCCAGCGACACCACCAGGCCGATGGCCATCGCCACCATCAGCTCGATCAGGCTCAGACCGCGCTGGAATAACGCACACATCCGCGGCGCCGTGCTTTCTGATTGCTTCTTCATTGCACCACTACCTCGGTCGTATAAGTATGGCTGGCCGCCGCCGTATTGTTCTTCGTGGCCGCGGTCCAGCTGATGGTGATGACGACCAGGCTGGCATTGCTCGGATCAAGCTTGGCGACGCCGCTGCCGCCATGGAACGCTGCCTTCACCTTGGCCTGCCAGTTGGTGTAGTCCTTGGCATTGCCGCCGTCGGCGGCGCATAGCAGATCGCAACTGCCGTTGGCCAATTTGCTTTTGCTCCACAATGTGGCGACCAGGTTGTCGGCGAGCAGCGCAGCTTGGCTGCGATCTTCGGCGCTGATGGAATTATTGATGGTTGCGGCCTGCAATCCGACCAGCCCCAGCATGCCGAACGAAAAAATCAGGATCGCCGCCAGGACCTCGATCAGCATGAAGCCACCTTGCCGTTTCAGAGAGTGATTCGTCATTTAGCATCCCGTCGGCGTGGTGTTGGACAAAGTGAGTTTCGGGTCGCACATGCGTATCTGCCCGCTTTGCGTAACGACCACCAAAAGCCGACGGTCGCCAGAATTCTTGATTTCGAATTTATAGGACGCCGCACTTGCATTGTTGAGCCGCCCGAGGCTGGTAAAAGTCAGGGTATCGACGTCGCCAGTGACAATGACATTGGCATTTGCGCCGCCCAGCGAAGAACCTTGCACGTAGAGATCGGAGTCGGCCGCTAGCAACGAGCCGGTTTGCTGCACGTACCAGTTGTTGCCGGTCTTCGAGGTTGCCGCATCCTTGGCCGGCGTGACTGCTGTGAGCCGGAAATCAACCAGCCGGCTGCGCCGTACAGCTTCGGTTTTTGCCAGCCGAATGCCGTTTTGCAGCGCCTCGGCGGTGGACCTGACCTTGGTATTCTGAATCCACATGGTGAACGACGGCAAAGCCACCGTCATCAGGATCGCCGTCACGGCAATAGTGACCATCAATTCGATCAGGCTGAAACCGCGGCCGCCGGACGGGGACTGCGTCACGCGCATGGCTGCCCTTTTTTAACGATCCAGGCGCGGTCGCATGTGCTGCCCCAGCCGTCTTTCAGCCCCGTGGTGGCTTTAATTAAACCCTTGGCAACCGTGTAAGTGTAGGTATAAGAAAAAGCGCTGACAGGTCCCTGTCCGGCGGCCGTGATGGCATATTCCTGATCTGTCAGGGCGCAGGTAAACGTAAAATTCTTGGTGTTGCCGCCGCAAGGCCCTGCGGTATATTTCCGGTTATCCTGATAAAACTGCTCCAGCTGCGCTTGCGCGGAAGACATGCCGTTGGTGGCGTCCACCAGATAACCGCGCAACACATAATCGGCATAGTTTGGGTAAGCAATCGCCGACAGGATCGCAATAATGGCGATCGTGATCATCAATTCGATCAAGGTAAAACCTTTGCTTGCCATAGCCATGCTAGCCTTCTTTTCAAATGGAAACTTTTTCCAACAAACGATAGCGAATGCCAGCTGGCATAGCGTTTTTCCGCATCGGCAAACAAGGAGCTTGATGGTGCAGCCACGCCGCAATGCCGGACAGACGCGAGAATAACAATTCTTTCATAGAGGAAATATCGTCATATCCTGAACTTGATGTAAGGATTTCCCTGCTCTCCATAGACTGGAGCTTGCCGCTGTATCAAGTAAAATCCAGGACAGCGGCAGAAGTTAAATCTGTTGCAGGAATGACACGAGGAAAAGAAAACGACTGCTTGCCGGAAGGTGCGCGATAATGGCGAAAAAAACGATGGTTCCGCGAATGGCAGCTCATGACGCAAAAGTGCGGCTGGCATTTCCATCCATAATGAATTGAGGGATTCATGATACGAGTACTGATTGCCGACGATCACGCGATCATGCGTGAAGGACTGAAACAATTGTTTGCGCTTGGTAAAGAAGTGGCGGTAGTCGAGGAAGCCGTCAACGGCGGACAAGTGCTCGATGCCTTGCAGGCGGGCGGCATCGACCTGGTATTGCTGGACATGACCATGCCGGGTGTCAGCGGCGTCAACCTTATCCAGCGTATCCGCGCCCACGAATCCAATCCGCCGATCCTGGTGCTCAGCATGCACAATGAGCTGCCGATTGCGCGCCGGGCCCTGGCCGCCGGCGCCGCCGGCTACCTGACCAAGGATAACAAACCGGAAATACTGATGGCCGCCATCCGCAAAGTAGTGGCGGGAGGACGCTTCATCGATCCTGAACTGGCAGAACAGATGGTGTTCGAATCGAGCAGCTCCGACCAGCGCCCGCCGCATGAACTCCTATCCGACCGGGAGTTCCACATCCTGCGCCTGCTGGTGCGCGGCAAAAGCGTCAACGAAGTTGCCGAAGAACTGGCGATCAGCAACAAGACTGTCAGCACCCATAAAGCGCGGCTGATGCAGAAAATGAACTTTCAGAACAATGCCGAGCTGGTGCGCTACGCGATTACCTACAACCTTATCGAGTGATAGCCGGCCCCGCCCTCATTGATTCTCTGTCGCATCGGCGATGGGAATCGACACTCTGATCGTGGCGCCGGCGCCGGGCTCGCTGAAAATACTCACCTCGCCGCCGAGCATGTGGGCCCGTTCGCGGATCCCGACCAGGCCGAATGATTTCTTTTTTTGTATGCTGGCATCAAAACCCCTGCCGTTATCGCGTACCTCCAGCAAGTAATGTTTTTCCTTTCTCTCCAGGCTGATTTCTGTCCGGCTCGCTTGCGCATGGCGGCTGATATTGGTCAATGATTCCTGCGCGATACGGAAAATGGTCGTCGTCCGCTTGTCATCCAGGACAATGTTTTCCTCGCGCACATCGAGGCGGCACGGAATGCCGGTATTGGCGGTAAATTCTTCGGTCAGCCACTCCAGCGCCGACACTATTCCCATGTCCAGCGCCGACGGCCGCAGCGACGACACGACATTGCGCACGACCTTGATGGTAGCGTCGACCAGTGTCACCATGCGTTCGATTTTTCCTTGCAGCGACGGATTTTTCCCTCCGAACTCCAGGCCCACCACCGACACGCCCATGCGCAGCGCTGACAAGTGCTGCCCCAGCTCATCATGGATTTCGCGCGTCAGGTGCTTGCGCTCTTCCTCCCGCGACGCTTCCAGTTCATAAGCGCGCTCCTGCGCCTGCTGTTCCTTGAGCCGTTGGCGGGCCTCCAGCCTGCGCACGCGGTAGCGATGCATCAGGTACAGAAGCAGCAGCGACAGCAAGCCGCAAGAGACGTAGAAAGTCCAGGTAGACCACCACGGCGGCAGGATCACGACCTCGACTTCCGCCGTCGACGAATAAGCCTGCATAGGGGGATTGTCGGCCGCCACCTGGAAACGATAATGGCCTGGAGGTAAAGCCGCGTAGCGCACTTCGGGGACGCTGGTCTTCGACCAGTCAGATTCCAGCCCTTGCATGCGGTAACGAAAATTCAGGGTCTCGCGGTTCTGGTAAGACAATGCAGCGAGCTTGAAATTGAGCGGACCGGAGCTCCACGGCAAGCGCACAGGCTGGCCGCGGGCAAGGGTTTCGCCGTCGCGCCCGATGCTTTCCACCAGCACATCCAGCTGCAACGGCGCAAACAGCGATTCCGGCCGCAGGATATGGGAGGCGCCGCCGCTGGTCGCTACCCACATCGAGCCGTCGCTGTCTTCGTAAAAGGAGCGCATGTCCGTGTCGTTCCACACCAGCCCGCTATCCTGGTTGAAAAACCGCCATTGCTTGTGATTCCATACGCCGATTCCGGCGTCCGTGGATACCCACAACCAGCCCCGGCTGTCTTCGAACAACGCCATCACCGACTGATCCTGCAGCAGCGGCGGCGTCACCTCGCTTATCTCCACTGCCTCGTCCTGTTCGACGCCGCGCCAGACATTCCCCTCTTCAGCGCCCAGCCACAATGTTTCATTATGGGTGCAAGCGATGGTGCTAGGCTGGAAAACCTGCGCCGCCGGCCTGGTTCGCGGCTTGCGCCAATGCACACCGTCAAAACGCAGCAGTCCCTTGTCGGTAACAAACCAGAGCACTCCGCCCCGGCCCTGGCATCCTTGGTAGGCGTTGATATCCTCAATCGAAAGAAACTCCGTTACTTTTACCGGAACCGGATTGGATTGCGGCTGCCTGATGCTGTAAATGCCGATCTCGGTAGCAATCCAGAGTTGTCCCGAGCGGTCGAAAAACAGGCTGTTGATCGATGGCAGCTGAGCGACCTTGACGTCCGCTTCGGCGCCGCGCCCGCGGCGAACCAGGAGCCCTGAAAGCGAGCCGGCCCAGATATTGCCTTGGGCATCTTCAGCCATATTGGCCCATTGATGGGAGGTGCCGCCATAGGTTCCTGCAGTAACGGAAAAATATCCATTCTTCTGCAATGTGGCGGAACCGGAACGGGTACCTACATGCAGCAAATTTTGCCGGTCGCGCAAGAACGACAGCACGACATTGCTGGGCAGGCCTTGCCTGGAAGTCCAGTTCTCCCAGTTCGGATAACCTATCCAATGCACCAGCCCATGGCCCGCCGATCCGAGCCAGACGCCGCCGTCGCGATCAAACACGATGGAATTGATGCCGCCGCCTACTGTCAGTCCGCTGGACTCGTTAAAGGATTCCCAGCGCTTGCCGTTCCAGCGCAGGATGCCTTCGTCTTGCCGGCTGAACACCCTGCCGGTGGCGTCCATCGCCAGGAACGGAATTCCGTGCGCCTTCTGCTGCTGGTTCGGGTCTGGCGAACGGTCCTGGAAGACATGGCCACCTGGCGGCAGCACAAATACCTTGTGCTTGCCGCGCGCCCAGAGCATGCCTTGACGGTCATGAAGAATGGCGTCCCAATTTTCGCCGACGGGCAAACCGCTTTCCTTTCCCAGCACCAGCAACTTCCCCTGGTCGTAATGGCACAGCATGTGCCCGCAACCCATCCACAAATCTCCATGCTGGCCGACATGAATGGTGACAAGGCTTTTCATCTCAGGATGAGGCGACAGTTGCCCTGCATCGAAAAACTCATGCGCCTGCCAGGAATGGCCTTGATCCGCGGACAGCACCAGCCACAAGCGGTCTTGGCTTATTACCAGCAGGCGGTCCGGCCCCAGTGTGGCGAAGGTCTGTCCTTGATAGAAAGCGAACTGTACATTTTGAAACTGCATGGGCACGAAACGCTGCCCCTGCCACAGGTACAAACCTTCGCTGGTGCCGACCCACAGGCGGCCGCTGCCGTCGACATGCAATGTGGTGATAAACGGCGTGGGCAAGCCTTGGCGCAATTCAAAACGCTGGAAGCGCGCGCCGTCGTAGCGGAACAAACCGTTCTGGGTGCCAATCCACAGATAGCCGCCAGGCTCTTGCGCCAGGGCGTTGACAACCATGTTTGTCAAACCATCCGACTGGCTGTAGTAACGCAGCGGCAGCTGCTGGCAAATTGCCGCCGGCAGCAGGAAAGCCAGCCACAGCATTACGATCAGTCGACGACACCAGCGCAAACTCATCATTCAGATTCCTATTGCCATTTGAGGACAAGGCTTTCCCAAGGATGCCTTATGCAGCATGATATGGTAAAAATCCTTATGTAGGCATCCAATTGATACCTACCGTTCACAGGGTCCCCATGGCAATCGGAACTAAAATGCCGGTCCGACCTGGAACATGCCGCTGCGCCTAAAAAAAACTCTTCAGTTCAGCAATTGAAAGATTGCTGGTTTCATGAAGGCTGATCAGGATGGATGCGCCGACCCGCAGCCGGCCATGGCGGATTTTACTGATGACAGGCGGAGCCACTTCGAGGCGGCGCGAAAGTGCGGCGTCGTTTTTCAGTTCCAGCTTGGCGATGACGGCGTCCAGCATCTTGTTGGCATTTTTAATGTACTCAGCCGTGTCGTCTGCATTCTTCATTACTTGCCTTCGGTTGTTAAGATGAAATCAGATGAATTTACAAAAATGCTATTTTATTTTTATATTCCATTAGCAGATATGCTAATGGATCCGAGGAACGGAGGGCATCAGGAAATCATGATTTTCGGGTGGGCGGGTGAGAAATCGGCGTCGGGAATTCCTTACGCCGCGTCAATTAGCCGATAACGGAACGACGTACCATCCGGCATGGGAGCCTTGCATCCGTAGTTCAACCCGGAGACCCAAGCTGTAACGCTTGAGCAACCAGGTTGTCGCCGATGGCGCACTGCCATCGCTATCGCAGAGCGGCCCCGCCTTGCGTGAGATACTGACTCAGGAGACGGGCAAATTGCCCACCGTCAGTGTTGATCGTCGTTTGGAAGCTCCCCCCTGCGCTGAAGACGATTGCGAAGGTATGGATATCGCCGTATTCTTGTGTGTTGCGCAGCATGTAGTCGACACGATTATCGCGATAGTGTTGGTTAGTGCCGCCAGGCGTAGCGGACGGCACACCCATCGGCGTCTGCCACCACAGGATCGGGAGTCCATTGCTCAGCGCGGTGCGATAGTCCGAGATCGCGCTCTGCGATTGGTGGAAGTTCGGTGTGGCGATATTGTTTGCGTCCCAATAGAAAGTCCCGGTTCGCCCCGCGCATTCGGCTGGAGGCGATGCAACTTCCAGGCAGCCGGCGTCTCGATCGCTGGTTTGGGCAACGATGAAATCCGCCTGATGTGCCCCAACCGCTTTCATTTCGGCGCCGATCTCAGCCGGGGAGCCAGACCAGAACGAGGGCGGGAATCCGAGCAACGCATTAGGTGCGATCTTCCTGCCCATCTGCACCAGGCACTGGCCGATGCCGGCGGCGCTATTCGGCAATCCGCTGCATTCGGCCTGGCTGCTGACGACGGCAGGTATCTGGGCCGGATCATGCCCCGGCGCCTGCGCCCATACGAAACCCCAGAAATCCGGCTCCAGATTGATCAGAACGGGCGCATTGAGCGCGGCAATGCGTTGATACATCAGCCGGGCCTGCGCCCAGTAGTTGTTCATGAACGTCGCATCGTTGATTCCGCTCAAGTTGCTGCCGCCGTTCTGCGCCATCTGATAAAAGGTGAACATCGGGGTTGCGCCGTAGGCCTGGATGGCCTGCGCAGTGTACGTGATGTACGCGCCATCGGGACTGTTCCAGGTAGGCCACGCGCCTGCGCCGACCCCCACCAGGTAAGTATCAACGATATCCGGGTGAATACTCTGGCTTTGCATTTGCGCCAATGAATTGCCGCGCCGAGTCCGACCAGCACTCGGGAGGGTTTGCCGAGCTTGGTCACCAAAGCGGAAGTAGCTGCGGCACCTGTAGTGCCGCCGCCTGAAGTACCGCCGCCTGTTGTACCGCCGCCTGTTGTACCGCCACCTGTTGTACCGCCACCTGTTGTACTGCCACCTGTTGTACTGCCACCTGTTGTACTGCCGCCTGTTGTACTGTCGCCTGAAGTACTGCCACCTGAAGTACTACCGCCCTGGGTGCTATCGCCTCCGCCGCCGCAACCGAAAAGGAAGAGCGCAAGCAGTAGTGCAGCAGTGTGTCGCAGGGTAAATATAGTCATCCAAAACTCCGTGAAATTGAAGGAATACCAGCGACGCTGGTTCCGGATATCGATCGGCGATCCGGACCAAGCTTCAATTTGAAGCGCATTCCGTGCCGCAGCCGATGTAAATGTTTGCCAAGAGGTTCGCCGCCGGCATTTGTGTCTAAAGACGCGCCGTTGCTTGGCATGATCCTCATCGCCCTCAACGCAATGCATGAACCATGCCTGCTTTTGCAATAAAGTCAGACCTCTCGCTTCGTCACAAAAAGTGACGCAAAGCGTTGATCCGGCTTCGCCGCATGCTGCCTGGTAAGTCTACGGACTCACTGACTGCGGCGACCTGAGGTTCCCTGCGTAGAAAATTCAACCGGTAACGTCGGCGCGGAAATCAGATTATTTAATCCGGCCTGTTCTATCGCGGTAATCATTGCTTGATAACCTTCTTTGTTGTCACGGTACAGCAATACAACAGAAAATTCCTTATCCGCTGGATCGTTCGACGCAAGAACGATGGCTTCGGCTCCAGCCGCACGGAGCTGCGAAGCAATTGCCTGCGCGCGCTGTTCGAACGCAAATATAGCGCCTACATGTCGACGCTTGGCGACTGCTTCTGGTTGGCTGTAGGTGAGTTTTGCAGATGGAGGAAGTGTCTTCGCCGGTTCTGCCGTGACAATTTCTGGGGCACGTAGAGCAACTGCCTGGTCACTTACCGTATTTGAATTTGCCGCCTCTATCTGATACTCATTGCCATCAACAAGCACCAATGTCAGTCCTCGTTCCCCAAGTGATTTTTGGAACTTGATAAAAATCTCATCCGATGAAAGCGGCTCGCTTGAGGCAAGGTTAATTGTTCCCCCTACTTCTCGAGCTAAATGAATCGAGCGGCCTGAATATTGACTGACTAGGCGTGTTGCATCCGGCAATCCGATATCTCGCCAAATGACATAAAACCGGTCTTCACAAAAGGCCGCTGTCGTGTATGAAAACGATAGAAGCGTCAATAAATACGTCGCGATCTTTTTTAATATTGATATCTGAAACATAACTCCCAACAATTATCGCGGCATCCCGCAGACGTATTCCGCAGGCAAATTTCTCATGCGATCTTGACTGCCGACATGTGCTTGCGAGATACATGACAGCAGTCCGAATGTCACATCAATGCGGCGGTTTCGGCTCTGCTCAAAGCTCCCCGATAGATGTGGACTCGATTGAAGTACGGATCAGTGCCGTACTGCGACCATTAGGCAACAGCAGCAGCACGATCCGTGCCAAATCGAATGTTTAACATGCAGTCAAACGAATTCAGATGAAACATCAGAAAGCGATTCGCACTTGCACTACCAGGACATGGACAAAAATTTGACCAAAAAATAAAAAACTGACAAATTTTGTTAGCGCTATCATCAACTGCCGCAGTTTTGTGTAACTTGGAGTCTGTGAAATTTTCTGCGCGAACGAGATCACAAAATGATGTCGAAAGAGAAATATCATGAGCGGCATAATAATCACAAAAATCGAAGAAGCAGAAAACCTTTAACCTCATCCATGTCGCGCTGATAGACCGGTTGTAGGCCCGACTGCAGAACAAGGATACCGAGTTGGTCCTTGGTGAATCTGCTCTGACTGGACCGCTACAAGAAGATGTAGGCCGAGCATATGTTGGCGTCGGAGTTGAGCCGTCACCTGCGTGCGATACCGCCCCAGCACATGACCCTACATCTTGCGCACGCTCATGCCATGGGTGTACATGCTGATGCCTCTTTCAGCATTTCATAGAGATTTTGCGCAGCTGGCGAGAACACGCGGCCGGATCGGCGAATAATGCCCAATGTACGCGTGATAGCCGGCTCCTTGAGCGGGATTGCGCGTAGGACGCTCAGGTGATCCGACGGCATCGCAAGTTGCGGCACCACGGCAATGCCGAGCCCGGCCTTCACCATCTCAAGCAACGTTGAAACATGGCGCACTTCAATGAACGAGGCGGGCTGTTTTTCCGACGGCGCCATCGCCATATCCAGCATCATCCGGTTACCGCTCGATTTGGCTACCGTCATGTAGGGATATTTTCCGATATCTTGCCAGCTGACGGCGCGCCGGCGCGCCAATGGATGGTCGGGCAAGCAGGCCATCACAAAACTCTCCTGCATGATCGGTTCGAAGTCGATGCCCTGTTCCTGCGTGCCGAGAAAATTGATGCCGAAATCGGAATCTCCGCGGGCAACGTTGTTCAGCACTTCATGTGCGCCTTCGTCCACAATGCGGATGCGAATCGAGGGAAATTGCGCATTGAAGCGCTGCAGGATCGGCGCCAGAAAATTGTGTGCTATCGAAGGCACGCAGGCCACCGTGATCTGCCCAAAATGCGTATAGGAAATGTCGCTGATGTTGTGCAGAGACGTTTCGACGCCATCGAGGATCTCGACTGCCTTGGCGAAAAATTCACGCCCTACCAGGGTTAGCGCCACGCGCCGGGTGGTGCGTTCAAACAGTTTGACGTTGAGTGCGTCTTCCAGCTTGCCGATGCGGCGTGACAACGCCGGCTGCGAGATATTCAGCGCCAGCGCCGCCGCCCGGAAACCGCCCTGCTCCACCACCGCCACCATGGCTTGCAGATCGCTTAAATCAAAACGTAGTTGATACATTTTTATTGATACCTTTAGCGCATCAAAAGTAAATATTTATGCATTTTACTTTATCAATCAGGTTCGTGATAATTGTTCGAGAAAACCTCAATTGCAGCACCGTCGCATAAAAAAACAGGAGACAAAGAAAGTGCGCATCAAAAAAACAATTTACCGACTGTTCGCTCTCGGCGCAGTCAGCCTAACCCTATTTTCCAGCACGACTCAGGCTGAAGAGATCAACGTGATGATTTCGGGCGGCTTCACCGCGGCCTACAAAGCATTGGCGCCCAAATTCGAGGCGGCTACCGGCAACACCTTGTCTACCGCCTTCGGACCCTCAATGGGCAAGGCGCCGGAGGCGATTCCCAACCGCCTCGAACGTGGTGAATCGGCCGATGTCGTGATCATGGTCGGTTATGCACTGAGCGACCTGATCAAGCAGGGCAAAGTCGATGCCGACAGTCGCGTCGACCTGGCCGATTCCCGCATCGGCATGGCAGTAAAAGCGGGTGCTGCGAAGCCAGACATCAGCACGGTGGAGGGTTTGAAATCAGCCATGCTCAACGCTAAATCGATCGCCTATTCTGACAGCGCGAGCGGCGTCTATATCGAGCGCGAACTGTTCAAAAAGCTGGGTATTGAAGAACAAGTCAAGCCAAAAGCGCGCATGATCCAGAAAACTCCCGTCGGATCGCTGGTGGCTAGCGGCGAATTCGAACTAGGCTTCCAGCAGGTAAGCGAAATTCTACCAGTGCAAGGGGTCGACTTTGTCGCCAGGATTCCGGAGCAGGTCCAAAGCATTACCACGTTCTCCGTCGGAATACCGGTCGGCGCCAAACATCCGGATGCCGCTCGCGCATTGATCCGTTACCTTGCCTCGCCCGAGGCGCGCGACGAAGTGATCAAAAGCGGACTGGATCCGAAGCATTAACTTCGCCTGCGCGATCAGCAACGGTATTTGTAGAAGTCTGCGCCATGTCCTTGCGTGAGGCGCAGGGCTCCAATCGCTTATGAGATAAAAATGACAGTCATCGCAGCAGCAACTCCGTCGAAATTCGGCACGGTCCTCCGTGTCACCAGCGGTAATTTCATGGAAATGTTCGACTTTTTCCTGTTCGGATTTTACGCCACTTACATTTCCAAAACCTTCTTCCCCTCGGGGGACGAATTCGCCTCATTGATGCTGACTTTCATGACCTTCGGCGCCGGCTTTTTGATGCGTCCGCTCGGCGCCATCCTGCTCGGCGCCTACGTCGACCGCGTCGGCCGCCGCCAGGGTTTGATCGTGACCCTGGCCCTGATGGCGCTTGGCACGGTTCTGATTGCTTTCGTGCCGGGCTTTACGGCCATCGGCTATCTGGCGCCATTCCTGGTGCTGATCGGCCGTTTGCTACAAGGTTTTTCCGCCGGCGTCGAACTGGGCGGCGTCTCGGTCTACCTGGCTGAGATGGCAACGCCGGGCAACAAGGGCTTCTACGTCAGCTGGCAATCGGCCAGCCAGCAGGTGGCGATCATCGTCGCGGCAGCATTGGGCTACGCACTTAACATATGGTTGACCCCGCTGCAAATCGGTTCCTGGGGCTGGCGTGTTCCGTTCTTCATCGGTTGCATGATCGTGCCGGTACTGTTCATGATCCGCCGCTCCTTGCAGGAAACGGAGGAGTTCATGAAACGCAAGCAGCGTCCCGATACGCGCGCCATTTTCCGCTCGATGCTCGATAACTGGGGCCTGGTGATCACCGGGATGATGCTGGTGGCGATGACCACCGTCTCGTTCTACCTGATCACAATTTACACCCCAACTTTCGGCAAGAACGTACTCAAGCTCAGTACTGCCGACAGCCTGATCGTGACCCTGTGCGTTGGTATTTCCAACTTTATCTGGCTGCCGATCATGGGCGCGCTGTCGGACCGGATCGGTCGTCGTCCTATCCTGGTTTTCTTCACCGTGCTGACCGTTCTGACCGCCTATCCAGCCATGACATGGCTAACCAGCGCACCCAGTTTCGAGAAGATGCAGGTGGTCGAACTGTGGTTGTCGTTCCTGTATGCCAGCTACAACGGGGCTATGGTCGTCGCGCTGACCGAGGTAATGCCGGTCGAGGTGCGCACCGCTGGCTTTTCCCTGGCCTACAGCCTGGCGACAGCGATTTTTGGCGGCTTCACGCCGGCTATCGCCACCGCGTTGATCGAAGCGACGGGCGATAAGGCCGCGCCGGGCTTATGGATGACATTTGCTGCCGTGTGCGGACTGATCGCGACGCTGGTGCTGTACCGCAAACGCAGCGTTAAATATCGGCCAGACTCTGAGGAACAATACCCCATCCAAAACGCGCCTTAAAAAAGGATGGAGGCCGATTGCTGCAAGCGTGAAGCTACCCTCGAAACCAGTAAAAAACGGACCAGCTACTAGCTTTAGTAGCTGGTCCGTCTTTATTTCGACCCGGACTTCATCGTCCTCCAGTTCGATTTGAGTTTTCCCTAAGATGCCAGAGTCATCGCCGTGTAATCGGTTTGATTATATTGCCAGGCCCGTTTATTGCTTTTGCACTCTACAACTTTCTTTAAGGAATGGCCTCAAGAAAATACTATTGTGGAGAGTTTTGTTCTCGGTTGGGGTGGTGGCTATGTGCTTGTCGGCTTGGTTATCCGCTTCATTCTTCTTCAAGTGTCGGAGAAATGATATCGATAGTCCGCTCGCAACGCGGCCTGCCACCAATCGTCTCGGCGCCGATCTCTCTATCCATCTCGCTTATTTTTATTTCTCATGCCTACTCCACATTCTTTGACCCGGAACTACCTTGCTGCACTGATCGTTTCTCTTGCAGCTGCCGGCTGCGGTGGTGGCGGTGGCGATGGCGGTACAACGGGCGGCACAACCAACAGTAACGCCAGCACTACAACGACGGTTGTCGATATTACCGCGGCTATCCTCGCCAATCAGAACATCGCGCTCAGCACCGACTCCGTTATCAATCTACCGGCCGGCGTCACTACTTATACTGGAGTGATCTCGGGCCAAGGAACGCTGCTCTTAAATCCTGCGGCTGGCAGTAGCCATCCGAGCACTTTTGTCCTCACTCAGGCCAGCACATTCATGCTACCCGACAGTCGCCAGGTTGAGACAGTGACAAAATCCGTCTATCCTGGCATGGGATATGCTCTCAGCATTACCGGAAGTAATCCTCCTGTGCTGACTATCAACCCTGGCGTAACGCTGCAAATCGGCAGCAATACCAGCGCGGATAACTCGCCGAATATTATCGCCACCTCAGACAGCAAAAACCTGGCTAGCGTGGTCAACAGAGAGATCAATCTCAACAACATTCTCAACAACGGCGCCATCGTTCTGAACAGTGCCCAGTTCATTCTGCTTGGGCAAGTCAGCGGTACCGGCTCCATCTCGCAGCTGCCGAACGTTTGGGGCGGCAATTCGATGGGCGGCGTCAGTCCATTCACCGGCGTCCTGGCGCTGAGCGCCGGACAGGATTTCGGGACGAATCACGTCAGCCCATCGATACCCAATGCCAAGGCAGTGGTCAATGAAGGGTCGTGGCTGGTCTGGAGTGCGCCCAACAGTGTGGTGACTGTCACGCAGAATATCTACGAGGCGAGTTTTGGCGGAGATATCAATTTCCATCCCATCGGCAATTCAAGAATCATCATGCGCGGCGTTTATAGCCACACGGATAACAGCCCGCACGGCAGCGCTAATCTGGTCAATCCCGGCTTGAGCGACGCCAGCCTGAATCTGGCGAAAGTGATTTACCGCGGCGGCCCGAATGACGTCAATGGCAACGACGGCAGCTATAGAGGCATCAATATCGAAAGCGGCGGCACGGTCCAGTGGGGAGACGGCACGACGCATGACTTTTTCCTGCCCTCCGCGCCGTCGCCGTTCGCGGTGAGCCCGGCGCTGGGAGCAAAGAATGCCTATATCAACCTGCATCGAGGCGGCACCCTGGCCTTGAACTACAATGGCCCGGTCGCGCTGAACGTAGGAATTACCGGCGGTGGCGGCGGTCCTGACCGGGACGGCAGTGCAGGAACGGGCAATGTCACCATCATGTCGACCGCCGGCAACGACGTCACCTTCAGCCAGCCACAGAATTACAACGGCGTCACCACCATCGGCGCGAAGGCCATTTTACGGCTGGGAACCGGTTCGCCGCAGCCTTTGAACTACGATAAGCTGGTCTATAACAGCTCGACCCAACAATACGTCAAGAGCACGACGTTGCAGGCAACTTACAGCGGCGACAGCAGTTTGCTGACGGCAGAGTCGGCCGGTGGCGCATCGACCGACAGCATTGTCAACGACGGCAGCCTGATTGTTCAAAACACGACCGACGCCATCACGCTTTCCAATATCAGCGGCAGCGGGACTTTCCTGCAGAACGGTACAGCCAGCACTACCTTGCGCAACAACAGCTTCAGCGGGACTGCCGTCATCAACAGCGGTAGCGTACTGGCGGCCAGCGCTAATGCTTTCGGCAGCGGCAACCTGATCAACAATGCCGGCCTCGGACTGGGAAACACCCAGTTTGAGCTGACGTTGGGCGGCAGTTATCAACAAAACGCAAGCGGTTCTTTGACATTGCCAATCAACGGCACCAGCAAGGGCGTCGACTACGGCCATCTGACGGTGCCCGGCCCGGTTGTTTTGGGTGGTGTCCTGGCATTAAAATTCAACGGCACTTTCACAAGCGGCCAGAAATTTGCATTGATCGACGCCGGTGGCGGCATCAGCGGTTCTTTCAGCAGTGTCACGAGTTCCGGGCCTGCCGTCGACATCACGTTGAATGGCGGGGTTTTGTATGCAACAGTGAGGTAAAGCAGCAACTAGCACATCGTTAGCCGGTACCAAGGCAAGTTGTTGCTCGGGCCGGCCAGCGATGGAAGCTACCTATGAAACCGGGAGCGGATGACCAAGGCTATTTTCTTAACGTCTCGGCGATTCTCAATGGAAGTAGCTCAATACTGCTCGGCCGGAAGAATTATCCCCAGTTCCATTAGCCGAGGCCCACCATGTGTTCGGCATCTAGTACCGCAACACGTCGGACATCGCGCCAACCGCGATCATCGGGGCATGCACCGCTTGAACAAAGTGAATTTCGCGATCCTGCACCGGTTCGGGCCATGCTATGTGCCACGCCTCACCGATCTCAATGAGCAACTTAGCGAAATTTACTGCGCAGCCGATCCGGCTGGATGAGCATTGCCTCATCCAGCCGTCAGGGCGAATCGACCTGGCGACGATCCTCGATGGAACATGGAACATCGACTGCGTCGTCGCCACGCTGGGGTTAAAGGAGATAACTCAGGGCATACCGATCCGCTAGCCAAGCAGCTACACCGATGCGAACCCGGCGCGCCGGGCGATCTTTGAATACGACCGGCTGGCGCGCAGCATTACGCGCTGATCAAGTCGATTTCTCCGGCCACATGGCGGCATGTGCACTTGAATCGGCGCCATGGCCTCACTACGGCTTGGACGCGAACAGCCCAAATTCGGCGAGATCTGTAAAGGTGCTATCGCCATTATTGGCTGTGATGTTGAGCCGGTAGTAGCGATAGGAGGCCGGATTCGCGATCGTGTAGGTCTTCAGCTTTAAGCGTGTGGCAAACACCTGGTTGCTTTGGGTGTCGAGCGTGGTCCAGGTAGAGCCGTCGGTGGAGCCCTGGAACTGCCAGTCCTTCGGATCGCGCGGGTCCCTGTCGTTGGCGCTGGTGACCGTATAGCGCTGGACGCGCTCCGTGTGGCCGAGGTCGTACTGCAGCCAGCCGCTCACGCCCGTGTGGAACCATTCCGTCCCCGAGTTTTGGTCGAAGGCGCTTCTGGCGTTGGTCGGGTTGTTCGCACTGTCATTGGCGGCGCCACCGGTGGCGACGTTCACCATCGGATGCTCCGGCGTAGCGCTGTCCGCGGGAGAATTATCGCTCGTGCCGGCGGCGTTGGTCGCCGTGACGGTGTAGTAGTAGGTCGTGCCGTTGATCACCGACTTGTCCGTGTAGCTGCTGCCGGTGACACCCGACGCGATGGTTGAGGATGGGCCGCCGCTGAAGGCGGCGCGCTTGACCGTGTAGCTGGTAGCGCCGAAGGACGCCTGCCAGCGCAGCGGGACCGCGCCATCGCCCGGCGAGGCCAACAGCATAGCGGGCGCCGCGGGAACGACGCTGGGCGCACCACCGTCGCCACCGGTGATTTGCACGTTGCTGAAGGTGGAACTGTTCTGGGTACCCCAGGAGGCCGAGGCGACCACCAGACCAACATAGATCGTTTCGGGAACAGGGGCGACGATACGGCCGACATCGGTGGCAGCCCAATTGGTGCCGTCGGGAGAAACGTAGCCGGTAATGATATTCCCGATGCGCTCGAGCTTCACCCAGTACGAGGGCGTGGAACTGGCGATGTTGAAGGCCTTGGTCCCATAGTTCGTGCCGCCATACACGGCGAGCTTCGGCATGCTCTGTTTGGCCAGGCCGTTGTTCGCAACGGCCATCCAGGCACGGGGAGCGCCTGTTTCCAGGCTTGTTCGCATCATCACGCCCGCCACTGCGGCCGGATTGGTGTTCTGGACGGACTCGACTTTCGCGATGATGGCGGCATTGCCGGTGATGGCCTTGTAGGTGAAGTGGCAAGCGTCTTGTGCGCCCCAGAATATGTCGTTGCCTGCTCCCTGAACCGTCCATTTGCCATTGGCGTATGTGGCCATGCTGGCTGGGGTGGCGCCCCCGAAGTCAACATCGTTGAACCCTGAGGTGATCGAGGCGGCCGAAGGAATGGGCAGCGCCGGCGGCGGCGTAGCCTTCGAAGTGTCGGACTCCTTGAGGAACATGAAGCTGGTGCCGTCCACCGGCATCCAGAGGCGTCTCTGGGCGATGAAGGGGGCCTGGAGCCCCTTGCGGAGGACGTAGGCGTCATAGATCTGGTTGAGCGCTATGTTCCCGCCATTGGCGCCGTTCCAGCCGCGATTGGTGACGTCGGTGAGGTAGTAGCGATCGGTGGTGCCGAAAGGAAGGGCGGTCGTCGGGACGAGTTCGTTCACCCGCGCGAAATACTCACCCGCCGCCAGCAGGCGGTTGTCAAAGTCGGAATAGATGTCGATGCCTTGACTCCAGAGCGCCTCGGCGAGCATGGTCAGCGACTTGAGCTGCCCATAGGAATGTCCTTGGTCGCGAAGGTAGTCGCCGAGCATGCCGATGTCGTTGGAATTGCGCAGTCCGATATGGGCTAGCGTGCGAGCCTGATAGACCACCTTGTCCAATGCCTCGATGTCGTCGTTGTAGATCGCCATCAGTCCAAGAGCGGTGAGGGCCAGTGCACCCTTGTTGGCAGCGCCGAACTGGCTTTCGCCATAGGGGTTCGATGCCGGCATCAGGACGTCCTTGAAGTACTTCTTGACGATCGCCGTGTCGGCTTCCGTCCAGCCCGGCCATGTGCTGCGCAGGATGTCCGCGCCGCCCACGACCTGGAGAGCGTAATCGCCCAGATCGAGCATCGACTCGCGACCCGAGAATTCAGTCTGGGTGCTGGCCCAAGCAAGCAGGACCTCGCGCGCCCTCTTCGCGTATCGGTCGTCCTGAGTGAAATACCACATCCGCGAAAGATTCCAAATCGCGCCCATGTCCTTACGCCAGGGCCAAAGATGCTCGTCGGGGCGCGGCTCACTTTCGCGAACGGGCCTGACATGAGGTAGGTGAAATGGGCTGTGCCGTCATTCGCCAACATGTTGTAGGCGGACTTCCACGGCTCCTTGCCCTGATCGACGTAGGCCTTGAGAGTCTGGAGATCCGAGAGGGTGAGCGGAGCGCCTGGATGCTTGATAACGCGGACCGCTGGAGTACCTCCCACTGGAGTACCTCCCACTGGAGTACTTCCCACTGGAGTATTTCCCACTGGAGTACTTCCCACTGGAGTACTTCCCACTGGAGTATTTCCCACTGGAGTACTTCCCACTGGAGTACTTCCCACTGGAGTACTTCCCACTGGAGTATTTCCCACTGGAGTATTTCCCACTGGAGTACTTCCCACTGGAGTACTTCCCACTGGAGCCCCGTCCACCTGAGTATTTCCCACTGGAGCACCTCCCGCTGGGGCGCCTTCCGCAAAGGAATTTCCCATCGGTTCGCCACCGCAAGCGCCAAGTATCAGACAGGCAGAGATTGTTATAAAAATTTGTTTTTTCACAAAAAAAGTCATTTTATTCAAAAGAAAAAGATGTTCGTAAGAATAATTTTTCCATCCTGTCAAAGGGGAAAAGTTATTTTTCCAGAAGGAATTTCGAATGGTAATAAGGTGCGGGGTGGACACGTGCGCAGCCATCTTGGAGGAACACCGTCAGCACAATCCGTGCCATATGAAATTTCCAACATGAAGCCGGATGAATCAGAAGAGCATGCCGAAACCGCGAAGTAACCTTGATTGAAGGACGAAAAAGCCGACAAATTTTGGGTATGGCAAGCGGGTCAAACTGACGGGGCAATGCAGCAAGCAAAAGAACAAACTGGTTTTTCGTTGTATCGAATTTTGAGTGCAGTTATTTGGGCCTGTTCAAGTTAAACGAGACTGCCCAGTCGGTGTTAGCGCTAACAAAATTTGTCAGTTTTTTTGTTTTTCGGTCAAATTTCGTCCATATCCTGGTGGCACAACTGCGGATCGCATTCGGCCTTTTCGCCTGAATTCGTTCTACTGCGTGTTCGGTATTCGATGTGGCACGGATAGTGCTATGAAGTTTCCATATGGAAACTATCGCATACGCAAAATATGACATTTCTTTTTAAAAAACAATTCTTTATCACGATCTCTGCCTGCCTGATACTCAGCGCGTGTGGTGGCGGCACGAGTGATGCCGGAACAGGTTCTTCCTCAACCGGCACGGGGGCTGCTCCATCCGGGACGGGCTCCACGCCAACCGGCACAGGGTCTACGCCAACCGGCACGGGCTCTACGCCAAATGTCACTTTCATGGGCAAGAGCACGGTGTTGATCGGAAGAACGTCGATTGATGCTCTTTCGGTTGCCGCACCATTCGACGCTCAGTACCAATACGTCGTCAGTCCGCCGGCACCGTCGAGCAACCTGTACACGGCGACGTCCTGCCCGGCTGGGACGAACTGGTGGGGATGCGCGGGCGGTAGCATCGGGGGGCTCATCCCCAGCGTCCAAGCCCGCGCTGCGCAGGCCACCTACTTAGGTAAATCGTATCCGCAGACAGTGATGTGGACATGGTTTGAACTCGGCCTCCTGGCACCCGTGAACAAGTGGCAGGACGAGGTGACGGCGGTCAACCAGGTCGACCTCCTCACCAGATACCTGAACGACTACCGTTTCTTCCTCCAGAAGATCGGCACCTCGCACGACATGATCGATCTCGAACCCGATTTTTTTGGTTTCGCGCGAGGGTACGGCCCTCTGGACCAGGTCCCGGCGCAGGTGACGGCTGCGAATCCGACCGACTGCGCAGACCAGGCGAACACTGTGGCGGGGCTGGCTCACTGCCTGATCGCAATGGCCCGCAAGTACGCTCCCAACACGGCCGTCGGCCTGCACCTCACCTGCTGGGACTGGCCGGGCAACGTGGATAAATGTGCCAAAGATTACGTGACCCTCGGGGGAAAGGGTGCAGACTTCCTCGTCGGGGAGGTTGAATCCACGGACGCCGGACTCAACGCCAAGCTGGGGAATGGCAACTCATTCTGGAGCGACCAGAAGTGGGCCACGCAACTCGCCTATTGGAAACAGATGGCCGAGGCGGTCGGCCACCCGATCGTCGTCTGGCAGATCCCGATCGGTAACATGGCACAGAACAACACCGACTACCACTACCAGGACGACAAGGTGGACTGGCTGTTCTCGCACATGGACCAGGTCGCGAGCGCCCATGTCGCGGCTCTGATGTTCGGCCAAGGATCGGACCTGTCGACCACGGCTGAAACCGACGGCGGCAACCTGTTCGCGAAGACGGCCGCCTATCGCAATGCAGGGGGCACGCCGCTCAAATAGCGTGTCCCTGCGTGCTGTCGCATAGCCACCCTGGTGCAGCAATTATTGCCAGAACGTGAAACCTGTCGACAGCAAAGGGGGCACTGTGGCTAATTTCCTTGATCACCTTGCGCAGTGCGTCGCACGTAACAAATGACATTTCCACACGACAACTATCGCATGCTAAAAATATGACATCTCTTTTTAAAAAACAATTCTTTATCACGATCTCTGCCTGCCTGATACTCAGCGCGTGTGGTGGCGGCACGAGTGATGCCGGAACAGGCCCTTCTTCAACCGGCACGGAGGCCACTCCAGCTGGCACGGGCTCTACGCCAACCGGCACAGGTTCCACTCCAACCGGCACTGGCTCCACTCCAACCGGCACTGGCTCCACTCCAACCGGCACTGGCTCCACGCCAGCCGGCACGGGGTTTACGCCAAATAATGGATCCGGTGGCACCTCGACCGGCAGCGTGGCGGCCACCTGGACCAGCGTCAAGTGGGGCGGCGGCGGCTATGTCAGCGGCCTGATCTATCATCCGACGTCGCCTAACGTCTTGTACGCCCGGACGGACGTTGGCGGCGCCTACCGCTGGAACCAGGCCACGTCGCAATGGATGCCCATCACCGACGGCCTGGGTTTCAGCCACGCCGAGTCCGCCTTCCACGACGTCGAAAGCATCGCCGTCGATCCCACCAACGATCAGCTCGTCTACTTGGTCGGGGGCAATGGCGGCAACGGTCGGCTGTATGCTTCCAGCGACCGGGGCGCCAACTGGACGTGGTTCAGCCTGCCGTTCACGGTGAACGGCAACGGTGAGGGCCGGGCGATCGGCGAGCGCTTGATGCTCGATCCGACCAATCCGTCGACGATGTTCTACGGTTCGCGCAATGCCGGCCTGTGGAAGAGCGCGGACTCGGGCCACACCTGGGCGCAAGTCACGGGCTTGTCTTCCTATACGATGAATTCCGCCGCAATCGGCGTCGAGCAGATCATCTTCGACAATAGGAACGTGGGCGGCGGCCAGACGACCTGGAACATGTGGGCCGCGGTCGCCCCCGACTACGCCAACGCGGCGGGACTGACCTCGACCTTCTACAAGTCCAGCAACGGCGGCTCTTCATGGACGCCGGTCGCGGTGCCGACCGCGGTCGCCGGATATTACATTCCGCACTTCGCGCGCGCCGCCGATGGCATGTACTACGTGGTGTTCAACAAGAACGCAGGCCCGGGCGGCGATGGTCCCGGCTACCTCTACAAGTATAGCGGTCTTAGCGGCGTCTGGACCTTGCTTAGCACCACCACCACGGGCGGCTACGGCGGCGTGTCCGTCTACGGCAGCGGCCCGACCACCCGCGTCGCGCTGGCCGTGACCGATACCTGGACCGATTTCCCCGGCCAGAAGATCACCCAGTTGTCCGACGACGCCGGCAGCACCTGGCGCGAAATCGAGTCCCAGATGCCTCACACGCAGACCACCTCCGGGTACTGGGGCTGGAATGATGACGTCGAGATCGATCCGAACAACCGCGACCACATCATGCACCTTGACGGCCCCGGCGTCTGGGAGACGATGAACGCCTCGTCGGCGACACCGAGCTGGACCCTGAAAGTGAACGGCATCGAAGAGACTGTCATCCTGGCCGTCACCACCCCGCCCGCCGGTGCGACGTACAAGCTCATCAACAGCGCGGGCGACATCGGCACCTGGGTCCAGACGGACCTCGCGACGATGCCGACCAAAGGCCCCACCACGGCCTGGACCAATGGCAATTCGGCCGACATGAGCTGGTCCGATCCGCAATACATTGCCGCTGTCGGCGCCGCGAACGGGTCCGGTGGCGCAGGATACGGGTACTGGTCGGGCGACGGCGGCGCCACGTGGGCGAACTTCGCCACCCTGCCTGCCGGCGCCGCGGCCGATGGGCGCGAAGCGTCCAACATCGTGGTCACCGCACGCAACAAGGCGATCTGGGCGCCGTCCAATGCGGTACCGTCCTACACCACCGACAACGGCGCCAGCTGGACGGCGACGAATCTCCCCGCGCTGACGGTGTTCGGCGGCTGGACGCGCGCCTACCGGCTCGCGGCGGACCGCAAGAACCCGAACAAGGTCTATGCCTACGATTCGGGCGGTGTATGGTGGTCGGGAACGCCAGGCAGGGTCTATGTCTCGACGGATGGCGGCCATACTTTCACGCTGAGCCAGGGCTCGGTGTCGGCAGGGCTGCGCGCCAATCCGTGGCACGCCACCTCGATGGCCGTCAATCCGAACGTCGAGGGTGATGTCTGGCTGGCTGACGGCGATACCGTGTACCACTCGGTCGACTCGGGCGCCACCTGGACCAAGCTCAACAACTTCGCGTCTATCTTCAGCAACGGCAACGGGTGGCCCGACGCGCAGGGTGCCAGCGCTGTGGCCCTGGGCAAGGCAGCCGTTGGCGCGCCGTACTCGGCCGCAATCTACGTGGTGGGTGTGATCAACGGCCAGTGGGGCGTGTGGGCTTCCGACAATGCAGGCAGCACCTGGACCCGCTTTAACGACGATGCCCACCAGTTCGGCGGCATCGGCGCGATGACGGCTGACTGGAACATCTACGGCCGGATCTACGTCAACGGCGCGGGCCGCGGCTTGCTGTATTCCAATTAAGATCGCCTGATCGCGGGTGGACAAGGGCGGCTGCGGTCGCCCTTGTTATTTTGGGTCGCTGGATAGCGACGCTGGCACGGTTGACGCCCTGGCGCAATCCGCCCGGCAGCTTGGCCCAGATGGCGTACTACGGCAAGACGGTCAAAAGCTGTTGGAACCGTGAGAAAACCGGGATTCTGAAATTTCCGCCGGTTTGGGCGTAGAGCCCCAGTTAATGAGACAAATCTACCTATTCGAAGCGCGGTCTTGAGATGGAAAACTACGCTCGCTTAAAACTGCCGACGAGGACCTTAGCGCTGCCGATGTTCTTCAGACAATCGGCGTATTGTTGCATCATCACCTGCCGCTCTTCTTTGAATTCAGCGCGGTCATAGGCTTCATCGTAAGTGTCGCCGGATTGGTGTGCCAATTGACGGTCCACTACTTCATGACGGAAGCCCAGGCGCCCTTTAATAATGCCCACTGCCAGCAATCTGAAACCATGACCAGCCATCTTGTTTTGGTAGCCCATGCGTTTCAATGCTGCCAGGGAATTCTCCATACTTCATTGTCTAAATCGATTTCAGTCCACGGAGTTTCAATCAACTCACTGGCGCGGACGAACACCATCAGCATAATTCGCACAGCACCTGGGTTGGCATGAACATACGCGCTTCGCGACCGCTCAAGGCCGATTACAGTCCTTCCAACGCAGCTTAATCTAGAGAGTGGTTGCGGACTAAAACCTCCTGGGAGAATCCTGCATATCCTGACGAACATGTGTTTCACCTTCAAAACCTGTCTTTTGAATCTTCAATAGCTTTCCGTCCGCCTCCTCGGAAATTGGCGAAGTTGCCGGGTTAGTCGCCTCAATTAATGCCGTCACCACCTCGGTGGTTACAAGCGCGTCTTCTTTACCTGGTAAGCTGGCAACCAAAGCCGCAACTATCTTCAAGCTGGGAAAAACATAGATTCGCTGGCCTTTGAATCCGCTGGCAAAAAAGAACTGTACTCCAAGTACTCGACCAATCCACCAGTGAAGACCATAGCGACTGCTGACCCCTGGCGCCCACGCCAGATCGGGATAAGTTGCGGAGAAAATGCGAACGCCATTCCATTCTCCGTTTTGCAAATAAAGTTGGCCGAGTTTCAGCATATCCATCGGACGCAGTCGCAGCCCCCACCCTCCCGGCAAACGTCCTCCTTGGTCAGGAAACCACCAAGCGTAATTGGTCATATGCAACGGTTTGAACAATGTTTTTCCTGCAAAATCGAGCAGATTATCGCCAGAAATCCCGGCAATCACAGTTCCAGTCATTACGGCATCCGCATCTGAATAGTTAAAGCGGGTGCCTGGAGTCGCAATAATGTTTTGACTCACGACAGCACCGATCCGATCTTGCCTGGCATCGTAAATGGGATTGCTGCTAGGGTCATGCTTGTAGTCAAACCCCGAACTCATTTGCATGACATTTTTAAGGGTAATGTTTTCTAGTTTATTCCAGCCATCCCCTCGCAGGCCTGATGGTCGTTCAATCAATCCAGTTATTGGCGTGTCGAGATTTTTTAATTTTTCTTGGTACAACAGTGCGCCAACTAATGTCGAAGAGATTGATTTCGTCACCGAATACATGGCATGGTTGTAATTTCTTCCTATTCCAACTTTATATCTTTCCATCACGATTTGGCAATCACGCATGACTACCAAACTACGCACGTCATATTTACCTTCGTCTAGCTGCTGCAACAAAGCAATCAGGCGCTCTGATGAAACGCCTTCTGCGGAGGGGGCCGCGCTGCCAATATCTTCACCGATACCCGGGGCACAGTGTCCATCTGTAGCGTTCGCATGGTGACTAAAAAAGACAATTAGACATAGCGCAAGTGCCGTCCATAAGGCGCTTCTTATTTTCCATGTACCCATATTTTTTTATCGTCCTGTGGATGCTGTCATGATTGTTCATTTGCGCGCTGAATCGGCCTGCTCCTCTCTGCATTGCTTGGTGAACGCAGCGACCCGGTCGCAAAACCCTCTGAATCCAAAATCGATGAGCTCTTCATGGAGCGGCCTAAGACTACGCCGCCGCTTGCGGGATTATGCCACCTCGGTCCTTGAGCCTGCCTAAAAGCTGGAAGGCGTATCGGTCGATGGCGCTCTAGCCGATTGACGTTCAGCATAGGCCGACTCGGTCATTTCCGAACGTAAGCAACGCCGGACAGTATGTGCGAGATGCCCTGTCGCTTGGCGATCTCGCTGTAGAACCTGGTCCCGAAGGTTCCGGCGTTTGATTATTTCTAGTAATGCCACGTCGATCACTCCGATCCACTACTCATTCTGACAAGTAGGATTGTGTGCTAAACGTGGGCATTTTTCTAGCTGAGGGCATAAAGGAAAATACCAATCTGCTTGGCTTTTAGGCACCGATACGCAATTGCAACCCAGTATTGCTATAAAGCGGAGTCGCGGAGAAACCGTCTACGGAAATCGTATCGAATTTCCCTTTAAAACTGGTCGCGGCAATGATGTTGATCGTGTCGCCGACTGCCGGTTTATAGCCTCCCTGGAATTTGACATGAAGAATGCCGCCGGCAACGGTCATGTTTCCGGCGACGGCAAGCGTCCCTTGCTGAGCGCTCCCTACATTCAGTTCCAATGTGCTGTTCGCCAATTGCGTATATTTCCCGCGGATTGCCAGTGCGCCAGGCGCATTGCTTGCCAGCGTGCCGCCGCTGACGTACACATCGCTCGCACCAAACGCCGACACGGAATCCGCTTCCAGCGTCCCCGCCTCCAATTGCGCGCCGCCGCTCCAGGTATTGTTGCCGCTCAATTTCAGAACGCCGCCGCCTTGCTTCGTCAGCTTGCCCGCGCCTGATATATCGTTCCGCCAGTTATCGACGGCGTAAAAACCTCCCTTACTGGCATCCATCGATACCACAACATTGCCATTGAAGACCGCATATCCGTCCGCTGCGGCAAAAAGATTGAGGCGTCCCCAGCCCTCGGCGTCGTCCAGAACCGGATATCCGGATGCAATCGCAGTCGTTTTCAACACGACGCGGCGCTGAACATCGCTGAGGTAAGGCAAGCGTGTCTCCAACAGCACCTCGGCGCCTTTGGGTACGATGGCGGGCGTTGTCGCTGCGCCTGTTTGTGCAAAACCATAGGTCGTGCGGCGCAAATAATTTGCCTTGTTGCTGGCGTAATCTGCAAACCGGTCCGTGGTAGCGCTAGCAGAGTGAGCAAAAGCATTAAAGGTGTCGGCAGTCGTATTGGTTTGCGCCATAAGCGCCGTCCGGGCCAGTGCCACAACAGCCGCTTTTGCAGCCGCATTAGCTGGATCGTTCAGATTGGCGGCAACCACGGCTTGACCAAGTACGCGTCCGCTCATCACGTCCAATGGCGAGTGCATGCCAGCCAGAATCCGGTTCTCTCCCAATTCCAGGCCGCGGCTGATGATCTCTTGGAACCGTTCAGGTACTGCATAAGCCATCGCCACCGCGTCGCGGGTAGCCTCCGCCGAATGACCGCTGGTAAAACCGCCATCGGTTGCGGGTGTCGGACTCTTCGCAGGCACCAGAGCAGGTACGACAACCACGCTGCTGCTCCAGCGAAATGGCCGAGCATACTTGTAAAAACGTTTGGCGGGTTCCGTTGATCCGTTGTTGCCCATGGCGTTGATAAAATCGACAACCCCGCCAAATGCCGGATTGGCGCTGCCGCCGACACCGGTATTATTACCGCTGTCGTTGTACAAAACAGTGGTGGCGTCGGCCGGGACCGTCGTAATGCTTGTAGTCTGTTGCGCTGCCTGGCGCCATGCTGTCGTCAGCGGGCCCATGCCATCCGTGACGCTATATCCTTTGCCGCGACGATCGTCCAGATAAGCGGCCGTTGCTTGATCTGAAGTGCGATTGGAGGTCGCCGCGACTACATACTGGATGTTCGCGTTGTGCACGGCTGTGTTGAGTATCGTGCCGCCCGGGGTTCCATCGTTTGGAATACCTGTCCAGGCCGACGAAGCGACGGCAGGAAAATTGCCGACGGCGGGTGCAGTGACGCCAGCATCGACAATATCGGTGAGTGGCTGCCATATCTGCTTGAAACCCGCCAAAACACGCACGCCGGCATTCGTTTCCAGAGTTGCATAACGCGCATCCCCACGCTGGTTGCTCGCCACATTATCCACAAAAGCGAGGATCGATGCGGCAACTGGCGCGGTATCGACATAACCAGGGTCCGCCGGCGGCGGAGGAATGAGCAATGCCGTGGATTGCGGATCCAGTTGATCCGATCCTCCGCCGCAAGCTGTTAATGCCAACGCTGCGCTGAGGGCGAGCGCCAGCGGCCGATGCAGGGAGGATTGTCGTAGTCGCATTTTCTATGCCTTCATTTATAAGAAACAAAACGAAGGGATGATAGTGACCAAATGCTACAACAGCATGACGTCATAGCCAGCAATGGCGTGACCTTGGTAGGCGGGCAAGACGCTACGGGTTGCTACGTGACAGTGCAATGACAGCACAACGAAGGAAAACCTGGACTGCGGTTGGCGCGGTTCGCATCATAGGGAAATTCCTACGATGAAGTGCCTGAATGCTGCATAAAAATCAAGGCTTCCTGATACCTCGCATCCGTTCCACCAACTAATCTTGGAACACCCCGACTTCATAAATTAAAACAATCATGTCCCATCCCGTCTGCTATCGCTTTGTGCTTTCCGCCGCTTCATCCATTTTGCTGATACCCATGCTGAGTGTAAAACCCGGGACTGCCTACGCAGCCTGCAACACCTCAGGACAATCCACAATCTGCGATACCGGCACGCCCAATCCCTGGACAACTACGATAGGCGCAGGCAACCTGGCGGCCGAAGATGGCAGGACAATCACAGTCGGTGCAGGCAGCCGGATCGCAGTCGGCGATGCCAACGCCATCAGCCTGCGCGACGGTGCAAACATAAGGGTCCAGAACGGCGGCACGGTAAGCGCCAACGGGATCAGCAGTTCCGGACTCTATAAGAGCGGCGCCAATACGGTCGAGTTTCGCAATAACGGCACTCTGACTATCGATCAAGGTGGCCAGGTCCTGGCGACCGGCGCCGAAGCCAACGCCGAAGCAATCAATCCGCAAGGCAGCGGCAATCTCATCGTCAACAACAGCACGATCAAGGCAGATCATGCCGCCGCCATCTGGTTTCAGAATACGAGCGGGTTAAACACCATCATCAACAATGAAACAGGCGTCATCCAGGCGCCTGACAACGTAATCGGCGCATCCGGCAACGGCGCGGTCGACTTTACCAATAAGGGGCGGATCATCGGCAACCTTGTTTTTTCCGGCGGCGATGACAGGTTGCGGCTTTATACCGGGTCGGTAATTACCGGTAATTTCGATGGCGGCGGAGGTAACAACACTCTTTTCCTGAGCGGGACCGGCAGCGCGTCCCTGCCCGGCAGTATTGTGCATTTCTCGTCGCTTATCAAAAACGATACGGGAACCTGGACCCTGACCGCTCCCATTGCCGGAATCGGGATTGTCGAAGTTCAGCAAGGAACGTTAGCATTGACGGCTAACAACAGCGCGTATAAGGGCCAGATGAGAGTCGACGCGGCAGGCGTGCTTGAAGCTCGCGCACAAAACCTGCCGCTTGCCGTTGTGGACAATGGCCTGGTGCGCTTTGCGCAACCCGACAACGGCACTTATGCCGGTCTCATTTCAGGCACCGGCGCGGTCGAAAAGACGCAGGGCGGCACCTTGGTGCTGGCGCCGACGGCTTCTGGCGGCAATACATATTCCGGCGGCACGACGATTTCTGCCGGAACGCTGGCAGTGGGCGACGCGACGCACGCAGCGGCGGCATTGTCCGGCGGCGGCAATACGACCGTCGCCTCAGGCGCCACGCTCGGCGGCTACGGCAGCGTCACAGGATCGGTAACCAACAACGGCACCATTGCGGTGGCCAATGCTTTGCCTCAATTTGCCGGCTCGGGCAACGGCAGCTTTACGATCAACGGGCCATTGACCAACGCCGGCCTGCTGCAAATCGGCGGCCAAGGGATTGGCAACCGGCTCAATGTTGTCGGCAACTATGTCGGCCAAAAGGGCAGCATTGCCCTCAACACCTTCCTCGCAGGCGATGGCGCGGCATCTGACCGGTTGGTGATCAACGGTGGCGCCGCCAGCGGATCGTCCAGCTTGCGCATCACGAATGTCGGTGGTCCTGGCGCGGCCATCGTCGCCGATGGCATTGAGGTGGTGCAGACCGTGAATGGCGCGACGACCACGGCAGACGCATTTGCACTTGCGGCGCCGGTCAAGGCTGGCGCCTATTCTTACTATCTTGCCAAGGGCGGCGTGTCCAGCGGCACCTCGGAAAACTGGTATCTGCGCAATACCGTAGTGCAAACGCCTACTCCGCCCGTAGTTTTGCCTCCAAGCACGCCCACAGGCACGCCTCCGACTGTGCCGCCGACCACGCCACCGGTTACTCCAGCAGACCCGGCGCCAACGGCCGGCTCCGGAGCAATTCCGCTGTATCGTCCCGAAGTCCCCATCTATACGGAAGTTGCCAGCGTCGCCCGGCAAGTCAATATCCAGCAGCTCGATAATTTCCATGACAGGCAAGGAGAGCAATCGCTGTTGACCGAGAACGGCGATCTGCCTGCGGCCTGGGGCCGTATCTGGGGCAGCCGCACCAAGCAACGCCAGGATGGTACGGTCTCGCCGCAATTCGACGGTTCGATGACGGGAATACAGGTCGGCCACGACATCTATGCCGATACCGGCGCCAGTGGCCAACGCAATCATTACGGTCTGTTTGCAGGCTTTGCGCATGCCACCGGCAAGGTCAACGGTTTTGCGATGGCGGTGCAGAATCTGGATGTCGGCAATCTGGCTATCGATGCATACAGCCTGGGCGGCTACTGGACCCACGTCGGCCCGAGCGGCTGGTACACGGATGCCGTGCTGATGGGAAGTTCACTGTCGGCGGATCCGCGCTCGCACGATGGCGTGGGCGCGCACACGCACGGCAGCGCACTCGTCGGATCCATCGAGGGTGGCCTGCCAATGTCACTTGGGGCGGACGTGACCATCGAGCCTCAGGCGCAAGTGATCTGGCAAAACCTGTCGCTGAATGACTTGAATGACGGTGTGTCGGCGGTGGGTTTCAACAACGGCAATGCCTTCCTCGCCCGCCTCGGCGTGCGGTTGAAAAGCCGTTTTGAAACATCGGCAGCGATTTGGCAGCCATATCTGCGCCTGAACCTGCTGCGCAGTTTCGGTTCTCATGACAGCACCACCTTTGACGGCACTACAGTGATTGCGAACGGGTCGAATCAGACGGCGGGCCAGCTCAACGCCGGCTTGGTTGCCACAATCAACAAGTCGACCAGTGCGTTTGTGACTGCAACTTACACCACCAACCTCGGTGGAGCGCAACAGCGCACGGTGATGGCGGATGCCGGCATGCGCTGGAGTTGGTAAACGTGGCGGCAATTGATCGACAGGACGTTAGGGATGGCGTCCAATTGCTTTCTCCAAATCGCAGTTCGCTGCACGGTTGACGCACTCCAAGTCTGGGGGCGTTTGTCATTTTTTTGTAACAACTCAGTCATTAAGCTGTCGGTAGGCGGAAACCATACTGCGGGAACGCTGTACCCGTAGTAGTCCAACCCCTATCTCCAAGGAATAATGATGAGCATCTCTTTCACCCCAACCCGTGTCGCAGGCGCAATCGCTTCTGCTTTGCTGCTAGCTTTTGCCGCAGCGCCGGCATCCGCCGCTCCGGTCAAGACTCAGGTCAAAAATATCGTGCTGGTGCATGGCCAGTTTGCCGACGCCTCCGGCTGGAAACCTGTGTACGACATCCTGACCAGGGACGGCTACAACGTCAACATGGTGCAGGAACCGCTGACCTCGCTGGACGAGGACGTTGCCGCCACGGTACGGGTGCTGGCCCGCCAGCCCGGGCCGAGCATCCTGGTCGGACATAGTTACGGTGGCGCCGTCATCACCCAGGCCGGCACCGATCCGCATGTCGCCGGACTGGTATATATTGCCGCGCATGCGCCGGATGCAGGCGAATCGACCGCCTCCAACAAGAACAAGATTCCCGGACAAATCCGCACCGTGACCACGCCGGACGGCTTCGTTTTTGTCGACCCGGCCCATTTCCATGAAGACTTTGCCGGCGACCTGCCGGCAGACCAGGCCGAATTCATGGCGCGCTCGCAAATACCGGCGGCAGCGCGCGTCAACACTACACTGATCACCAATCCTGCCTGGCGCGTCAAGCCGAGCTGGTATATGGTGGCGAAGCAAGACCGCGCCATCAACCCTGACCTGGAGCGTATGTATGCGGCGCGCGCCCACAGCCACACGGTGGAAGTGGACGGCGCCCATACCATCTATATCTCGCGCGCCAAGGAAGTGGCGGCGATGATAGAGGAAGCGGCGCAGTCGGCCGGCAATTAATCGCCCCCGCAGATGTGTGCCGCAGCAGGCGCTTACCGGACCTGCCGGGGTAGAATCAGGCTTTGGCGGCATGCCAAGTTCAGAACACAGGGGCCACAGCGTGAGAATTCTTGTCATCGAAGACGAACTCAAGGCAGGCGAATACCTGCGCAATGGCCTGACGGAATCCGGCTATGTGGTCGACGTGGCCGTCAACGGCAACGACGGCCTGCACATGGCGCAGGAGCTGCGTTACGACCTGATCGTGCTGGACGTGATGATGCCAGGCATGGACGGCTGGGAAGTGATGCGGCGGCTGCAGCTGGATAAAAAGCAGGCAGATACACCGGTACTGTTCCTGACCGCGCGCGGCACGCTGGAGGATCGCCTCAAGGGACTGGAACTGGGGGCGGACGATTACCTGGTGAAGCCGTTTTCATTTGCCGAGCTGCTGGCGCGCGTGAAGGTAGTACTGCGCCGCGGCAGCCAGGTACGGCAGGAGGACCTGCTGGAGATCGCCGACCTGCAGATCGACGTGCCCAAGCGCCGGGTGGTCCGTGCCGGCGCCCGCATCGCGCTGACCAACAAGGAATTCGCATTGCTGCAATTTTTCATGCTGAACCAGGGCCAGGTGCTGTCCCGTTCGCTGATCGCATCCCGCGTGTGGGACATGAATTTCGATAGCGACACCAACGTGGTGGACGTGGCGGTACGGCGCCTGCGCAAGAAAATAGACGAACCCTTTGCCATCCGCCTGATCCACACCGTGCATGGCGTCGGCTACCGTTGCGAAGTGGAAGCATGAACCCTCCGCGCCACTCTCTTGTTTCGCGCCTGGCCATGCTGTTTGCGCTGCTGTCGTTTGCCGTGCTGGCGACAGTAGGCTATGCGCTGTACAGCGCGCTGGTAGCGCAGCTGGTAAAACGCGACGACGCCGCACTGGTGACCCGCGTAGAGCAGATACGCACCCTGCTGCGCGATGTCGACCTGCTGGACCTGATCAAGCAGAAACCGGAGTTGTTTTCCAATATGCTGGGCAACCGCGAAGCCTTGCTGGTGCTGAAATTTCCGGGCCAGGCGCCGCTGATCGAAGTCAATCCCGGCCGCATCGCGGTGCCCGAGATGAAGCCGATGGCTGCCGGCGCCGCGCTGGACCTGTCGGCGGTGCGCCATTCGGTAGAAAACGGCACGCCTTTCATCGTCGTTTCCGCGACGGCCCTGGTCACCGATCCACAACATGCGGAACACGAATTGCAGATCACCACCGGACGCCTGCTCACCGAGCGCACCAGTATGCTGGCGGCATACCGCGTCCAGATATTCGGCGTGGCGCTGGCGGCCGCGCTGCTGGCAGCCATGCTGGCCTGGTGGATCGCGCGCCGCGGCCTGCTGCCGCTACGGCTGCTGGCTGCGCAAACCGGCGCGATCGGCATCCGCAACCTGTCCACACGTATCGACAGCAGCCATGCGCCGCGCGAGCTGCTGCCGCTGATCGACGGTTTCAACGCGATGCTGGACCGCCTGCAAACCAGCTTCGCCCAACTGAGCCAGGTCTCCGCCGACATGGCGCACGACCTGCGCACCCCCATCGGCAATATGCTGGGCCAGACCGAAGTGGCGCTGGGCCAGAAGCGCAGCACCGAATATTACGAGAAACTGCTGGGTTCCAACTTCGAGGAATTGCAGCGCCTGTCCAAAATGACCGACAACATGCTGTTCCTGGCCCGCGCGGAACATGCCGACCACGCCATAGAACGCAAGCAGCTTGAGGTGGCTGCAGAACTGGAACGCATCGCCGATTATTTCGAAGGGCTGGCCGAGGAACGTGAAATTACTTTGGCATGGCGCGGCGACGGCACGGTCTGGGCCGATCCCGACCTGCTGCGACGGGCGCTGGCGAACCTGCTTTCCAACGCGGTGCGCTATGCCGACGCCGGCACGCAAATCACCCTGCTGTCGCAACAGGAAGCCGCCGGCACTGCCATCAGCGTAGAAAACCGCGGTCCGGTCATAGAGAAACAGCATCTGGCTCGCCTGTTTGACCGCTTCTACCGCGCCGACGCCTCGCGCCGCGGATCGTCCGACGCCAGCGGCCTGGGCCTGTCGATCGTGCGCAGCATCATGCTGCTGCACCAGGGAAGCTGGGATGCCGCCAGCAGCGAGGGGACAACGCGCTTTACGCTGCTGTTCCCCAGGCAGAGCGGCGTTGATTAATTAAAACTGATCCCATTCGCTGCCGGCGGCAGCGGAGGCGTTCGCCACGCGTTTGAATGTTTTCACGTTCGCCGACGGCAGCCTGGCGTTGCGGGCCGCGACATATACAGGCACGGCAGCAACCGGCGCCGCACGGCTCGCCGCCTTCAAAGACGCGCCGGCATGGGCTTGCGTACCCTCGGTCATGAACACGCTGACCACTTGCACCAGATTGCCGGCCTGGTCCTGCAGCGATGCGGCAGCGGCCGCGGCCTGCTCCACCAGGGCGGCATTCTGCTGCGTGACCTGGTCCATCTGCATGATCGCCTGGTTAACCTGTTCGATGCCCGCAGTCTGTTCCTGGCTGGCCGCCGTGATTTCGCTCATGATGTCGGTGACGCGCTTGACGCTGTCGACGATCTCGCCCATGGTGGCGCCGGCCTGGCCGACCAGCTTGACGCCGACATCGACTTTTTCCACCGAGTCGTCGATCAGGTGCTTGATCTCTTTGGCCGCAACCGCCGAACGTTGCGCGAGGTTGCGCACCTCGCTGGCCACCACCGCAAACCCACGTCCCTGCTCGCCGGCCCGTGCCGCTTCCACCGCCGCATTCAGCGCCAGGATATTGGTCTGGAACGCAATGTTGTCAATCACGCTGATGATATCCACAATCTTCTTGGCCGATGTATTGATCAGGTCCATCGTTTCGACCACTTGCGACACCACGCCGCCGCCCCTGACCGCGACGCCGGATGCGGACACCGCCAGCTGATTGGCTTGCCGCGCATTGTCGGCATTCTGTTTCACGGTGCTGGTCAACTGCTCCATCGATGCCGCGGTTTCTTCAAGCGAACTGGCCTGCTGTTCGGTGCGCGACGATAAGTCAAGATTGCCAGAGGCGATCTGGTTTGATGCCGTGGCGATGGTATCGGTGCCGCTGCGCACTTCGCTGACGACCTTCAACAAGCTGTCATTCATGTCTTTCAGCGCCTGCATCAGCTGGCCGGTTTCATCGGAGGTTTTGACTTCTATGCGGCTGCTCAGGTCGCCGGAGGCCACGGTCTGTGCAACTTTGATTGCCTCGCCCAGCGGACGAGTGATGGAGCGGGAGATCAGGAAGGCGCAAACCGCACCCAAAACAATCACCAATACGCCCAGCAATACCATGAGGTTGAAGCTGCGGCTGTATAGCTGGGCAATCTGCTGTCCTGTCTGGTCGATGTTTTTCCTTTGCAAAGAAAGAAACGCAAACAGCTCGCCTTGGTAACTTTTCGCGGTCGGCATGAATTCGCTATTGTAGATTTTCGATGCCTCCTCAGCCTTTCCGCCCTGCTTGGCTTTCATCGCCGCGACCTTGGACTGCTGGTATTTTTCGCGCAGCGTCTTGATCAGCGCATATTTCTCTTTCTCCAAGGACGAGGTCAATAGTGGTTCAAGCGAATTCTGGATTTCTGTGCCTTTCTTGGCGCTGGCATCGATGTCTTCTGCGAACGTCGTCGCCAAAGTCTCATCCGTGCTTTTAACAATGAACGAGGTGCGAGCGATGGCAGCGTTGGTGAGGACGGACCAGTCGGACACTATCCGTTCTTTTGCCAGAGGGCTTTCCATCATTCGCTGGGTCTCCGTCGCCACCTGGCGCAGATTCCATATACCGATGGCGATCGAAATGACGGAAAGAGAAAGGACAATGGCAAACCCGATTCCCATCCGCGTACCGACTTTGAGATTAACAATTTTCATTTTTATTTTCTTCTGTAAAGAGTGCGGTTAATAAGCGTCAAAGAAGTCGCTTTTCTCAGCCGCGAGTTTTCCCATCGTCCCCGCTTCGGTGCGGGACGCCAGCATGTCGATATTGAGCAGGATCCGCGAAATCTGATGACATTCGCTTAACAACATCGTCCACAACTTAGATAACGGCAAAAATCGCGATTTTTTTAGGGGGGCATGGCGCCGCCTGATTTCATATCAGATTGTTCGGTTATAAATAAATGTGATCATCTTCAAAGAAATTTAATCTTCCCAATATGCTCCAGAGTCTTTATATTCTGTTGAGCGTTTCAAGCGGGAACTGCGGCAGCAACAGGCTTTCCCACGATCGAAATTCAGCCTGCCATCCGAAATTTCAACGGGAGAAGACAATAATGTTTGACTTTGCACGATCCGCATTCATATCAAGCCTGAGTTTAGGCATCGCTCTTGGTGTAGCCGCGCCCTCCTCTTTTGCCGAACCCGACAAGCAGGTTTATGAAAAAGCCGAGCAATACAAGGGCGAAGCCTTGAAATTGCTGGAACGCTTGGTGAATATAGATACCGGCACCGGTGACGAACAGGGCTTGAGCCAGGTCAGCGGGATAGTGATTGAAGAATTGAAAAAAATCGGGGCGCGGGTTGAAACCTATCCAGCAACGGCGCCCGCAAATGGCAATAACGTGGTGGCGACCTTCACCGGAACCGGCAAAGGGAAAATTTTTCTGATGGCGCACATGGACACCGTTTTCAAACACGGAACCGCCACAGCCAAACCGTTTTATGTCAAAGGCAGCCGGGCTTATGGCCCCGGCGTCATGGATGACAAGGGCGGCGTCGTCGCTGGCTTGTATGCGTTGAAAATCCTGCAACAGCTGGGTTTTAAAGATTATGCCCAGATTACTTTATTGCTCAACTCCAATGAAGAGACAGGTTCATCCGGCTCGCGCGCGCTGATCGAAAAAGTCGCCAAACAGCACGATGTGGTACTGAATCTTGAACCGGGCCGCGCGGCCGACGGCCTGGTGGTATGGCGCAAAGGCAGCGGCACGGCGCAGGTCGATGTCGTCGGCAAGGCCGCGCACGCCGGCGTGGCGCCTGACAGCGGCCGCAATGCAGCGATGGAAGTCGCGCACCAGGTACTGCAGCTCGGCCAGCTTGGCGATCGCGAAAAACAAACCACGGTCAACTTTACCGTGATAAATGCGGGGGGCGCGACTAACGTCATCCCGGATCATGCGACAGCCTTCGGCGACGTACGCGTCGCGGTTCCGGAAGAGTTCGACCGCGTCGAAAAAGACCTGGCCAAGGTATCGGAGAAAAAACTGATCCCCGATACCCAGGTAACGACACGCTTGACCCGCGGTTTCCCACCGATGCCGGCAAACCCGCAATCGGAAGCACTCGCTGCCAAGGCGCAGGCCATCTATGGCGAGCTAGGGAAAAAGCTGACGCTAGAAGGCAGCGGTGGCGCGGCCGATTCGAGCCTCTCGGCTGGCGTCGGCATCCCAACGCTGGATGGCTTCGGCATTGTTGGCGGCGGCATCCATACGCCCGAGGAGTACGCCGAAGTCGACAGCATCGTGCCGCGCTTTTATTTGCTGACCCGGATGCTTATGGACCTGGGCAATCGGAAATAGGCCCCGATCGGCCAATATTCGGTTGAAAACCTTATTCGCAGCCTTAGGGTGGGCACATCGTGCCCACGCGTATTCAAATAGGCAAGTGCGTCATGTGAATTCACGCGTGGGCACGATGTGCCCACCCTACTTTGCAGTCCCTGTCTAGGCAACCCCATCTCGGCGATCCCGGCTAGGCACCCCCATCTCGGCGCCCCCAGCTAGGCGCCCCCAGCTAGGCGCCCCCAGCTAGGCGCCCCCGGCTAGGCGCCCCCATCTCGGCGATCCCATCAAAACAGCTTTTGCCATTGATCCTGCTTCTGCATATCTGCACGGGTATTGACTTCGAGCAGGACGCCGCCGGGCGTGCGGCAAAAGAAGCGCGATCCGCGCGAATTGTTGAAGATCTCCGTCTCCATGCTAACCCCACCTTCCAGAAATTCTTTATAGAGGGCATGGACCTCATCCAGGCTGTCGACCTCCACGCCGAAGTGGAAGTTTTTTGGCCAGGCCGGCACTTCCTCGGCGACGTGATCCAGGACAATGTCAAAATCATTCCGCTTGAGCAGGCAGCTCTCGCCAACGGCAACGATCTCGCAGCCCAGGTATTTTTCGAAAAACGCAGCTGTCTCGGCGACGTTGGTGGTGGGAAAGCTCAAGTGATTCAGCTTTGCTTGTTTATGAGTATTCATGAAAAGATCTCGCAAAAAGGTTGAAATGGCAATGGAGGGAGCTGTCAGCGGCCTGGCTCTATGCGGCTGTGCGCGCCTCCATGACATCCATTTTGCGAGCAATTACTCAATTTTCAAACTCGTATTGGGCCTGTACTTCCTATAGCGCGCGACGCAGCAATGGCGGGGATTTCCCGCGTCAGGCGCGGCAACGGCCTGACGATTGCTCGCTTTTTCGGGATTGGTAAGTTCAAGCAGGACAACGGCCAGGCCGCGACATGATCACTTCAAGGGATCTTGCATAGGATTGCCTGCTGGAGCAACCTCAGCGCCATCTATTCCGCGCCGCTCCAATGCTGCGGCGACAAATCCACTGGCTTTCATGTCTTCGACGAACTGAGCAAGATAGGCTGAAGCTTCGGCTCCCCTGTTCTTGGGCACCCCCATCGCCTGGCGAATGACCATGAAGCGCTGATCCAGCAGTCTCAGTCCGCCGATGCGCCGCGAGTCGACCTCAAGTTGCTGCTTCACCCCGGCAGCCACCTCTGCGCGCGTTTCAATAAAGGTATCGACTACCTTGGGAGAAGAGGGAGAACGCAGGATCTCTGCGTGCTTCAATTCGCGCGTCAGGTACAGGTCGTAGGCGCTGCCGGCGCCCACCACCACGCGAGTGCCTGGCGCATCAACTTCAGCATTGCGGCGGATAGGCGAATCATCCTTGACCAGATAGAAACCTTCAATCAGGACATAAGGAGGCGTGAAGGCGATCTGGGCGCCGCGTTTAGGGTCGATTGCAAAGAACCCGATGTCTGCATTTCCGGCAGCGACGGCATCTACCGATTTTCCGGCGGTATCAACGACCAGCAACTCAAGCTCCAGTCCCAGCCGAGATGCTAGCTCTCGCGCCAGATCCACCGACACGCCACGCGGCGCGCCGGATGCGTCTTTGCCGGCCAGAATCGGATTGCCCAGGTTGATGGAGGCGCGCAGCTTGCCGGTAGGAGCAAAGGCAGCGATCAGCTTGTTTGCACCGCCTGGAACTGCAGCGCTGGCGCCCGCCGCCGATGGCGGCATGGCCATCGCTGTTGCCGACAATGCGCTTGCAATCAGCAGGTCGCGCCGGGATATTTTGATATCGCTGAATTCGTCCATGCTGCTCGCATCCTTTTGGCTGGTGTATTGGCGGCTGGAAGGCCGGCCTCTAGGGATGAAATTCTCTGGAGAACGGTGGCCAACCACCGCCATAAGTCACCTCCACATAATAACTGAGTTGCCGGCAACGATTAATCTTCCCCGAGCCCATAGGCTTATATGCCGCGGCCGGCATACCGCCGAATCAAACCTTCGGTTTCACCTTGCGTGCGGGATCGATGGCCTTCATAGTGATAGATTGAGATGAACCCTCAACTAGGTGTTGTTGATGGCGCTAGCAAGGGATCATAGTCTGCTTCAGCCTTTGCGACACCTTGACTGCTGCTCTGTGTGGAAAATTGGGAAGAAAAGCAGGTGATGGCCAATATTTCTCCACCACAAAAGAAAAAAGCCACCGGTTAAGGTGGCTTTGATTTCTTGTCCATGCTTAGAAAGCCGCATGGATACTATGTGTACTGGCGGAGAGGGTGGGATTCGAACCCACGGTACGATTTAACGTACGCTTGATTTCGAGTCAAGTACATTCGACCACTCTGCCACCTCTCCGGTTTTCGGTCGACTTGCTGCGTTTAATGCAGCAAAGCGCAAGATTATAGCAGACTCTTTTTGACTATGGAATGTCTTTTTATTCAAGCCATTCCACAATCGGAGCCGGCCCCAATCTCGTGCCAAATACCCCAGTCAAATCAATTACTTAGCACTCAACTTGGTGATGCCGCCCATGTATGGATGCAGCACCGCCGGAATCTCCACGCTGCCGTCTTCCTGCTGGAAATTCTCCAGTATCGCCACCAGCGTCCGCCCGACCGCCAGGCCGGAACCGTTCAGGGTGTGCACCAGTTCGGTCTTGCCCTGGGCATTGCGGAAACGGGCTTGCATGCGGCGCGCCTGAAAGGCTTCGCAATTGGAGATCGAGGAAATTTCGCGGTAGGTGTTCTGCGCCGGCAGCCAGACTTCCAGATCGTAGGTCTTGGCAGCGCCGAAGCCCATGTCGCCAGTGCACAGCGATACCACGCGGTACGGCAGGCCGAGTTTCTTCAGGATGTTTTCGGCGTGGCCAACCATCTCTTCCAGTGCTTCATAGGATTTTTCCGGATGGACGATCTGCACCATTTCGACCTTGTCGAACTGGTGCTGGCGGATCATGCCGCGAGTGTCGCGGCCGTAGCTGCCGGCTTCGGAACGGAAGCATGGCGAATGGGCGGCCATCTTCAACGGCAGCGTTTCGCCGGCCAGGATTTCGTCGCGCACGAGGTTGGTCAGCGGCACTTCCGCCGTCGGGATCAGGTATAGGGCAGCGGCGTCGGCGGCTTGCTCGCCTTCCTGGCCGCCCTTCTTGACTGCGAACAGGTCTTCTTCAAACTTCGGCAGCTGGCCGGTGCCGCGCAGCGAATCGGCGTTGACGATGTAGGGCGTATAGCATTCGGTGTAGCCGTGGTCGGCGGTCTGGGTGTCCAGCATGAACTGGCCGAGCGCGCGGTGCAGGCGGGCGATGCCGCCCTTCATGACCGAGAAGCGCGAGCCGGTGAGCTTGGCGGCGACGTCGAAATCGAGGCCGAGGGCGGCGCCGACGTCGACGTGGTCGCGCACTTCGAAACCGAAGCTGCGCGGCGTGCCGACCTTGCGCACTTCGACATTGGCGGCTTCATCGGCGCCGACCGGCACCGACTCGTGCGGCAGGTTGGGTACGGCCAGCAGGAAGGTGCTGACCTGTTCCTGCACCTGGTCCAGGCGGGTAGCCGATGTCTTCAGTTCGTCGGCGATACCGGCGACTTGCGCCATTACGGCCGATGCGTCTTCGCCCTTGCCTTTGAGCATGCCGATCTGCTTGGACAGCGAGTTGCGCTGGCCCTGCAATTCTTCGGTACGGGTCTGGATTTGCTTGCGTTCGGCTTCCAAGGCATTGAAGCTAGTGACGTCGAGCTTGTATTTGCGCGTGGCCAGGCGGTCGGCGGCGCTGGCGATGTCTTTGCGAAGAAGTTGGATGTCGATCATGGACTTGGTATGGATAGGGGAAGGAATAAGCTGCCATTGTACCAAGCCCGGCCCGTCCCCGGCCATCCAATCTCCATGAACGACCATTAATCAAATGACAATATCACTTGTTTAAGTCAACTCTATAGAAGTCGTGCAGTGCAAAAGCTGACATCTTGAAACCGGTGACGGACTTGCGTATCGGCGTGTGGGTCAGCGAATGGGCAATGTCTATCCACGGCGCTTCTTCATGCGCGATCACCTGCGCCTGTTCATATAGCTTGCTGCGTTCCGCCTGGTTCGTGCTGAGCTTGGCTTTCTGGATCAATGCTTCAAAATCCTTGTTGCACCAGCGTGCAGTATTGCCGCCGCTGCGAACGGAATCGCAGCCCAGCAAGGTGGCGAAGAAATTGTCCGGATCGCCGTTGTCTCCCGACCAGCCGAACATCATAGCGTGCTGGTCGCCCTGTTTGCTGCGCTTCAGGTATTCGGTCCACTCGTAAGTGGCCAGCTTGGTCTTGACGCCGATTTTTGCCCAATCGGCTTGCACCAGCTCTGCCATGCGCTTGCCGTCCGGGTTATACGGACGCGTGACCGGCAGGTACGACAGCTCGACCTCGATACCGTTGGGGAAACCCGCCTTGGCCAGCAGTGCCTTGGCCTTGACCGGATCGTAGCTGTAGTCCTTGATCTTGTCGTTGTAAGACCAGAGCGTCGGCGGAATCGGATTCTTGGCGATCTGGCCGGCGCCCTGGTAGACCGTTTTCAGGATCGTCTGCTTGTCGGTCGCCAGGTTCAGCGCTTGCCGCACCAGTTTGTTGTCGAACGGCTTTTTCTCGACATTGAACGAGATATAACCGATGTTCAAGCCTTCCTTGCTCAGCAAGGTGATCGCCGGGTCGGTTTTCATCAGCTCGATGTCGGCCGGCTTGGGAAACGCCATCACCTGGCATTCGTTGGCCTTGAGCTTGGCATAACGCACCGATGCATCGGGGGTAATCGCGAAAATCAGGTTATCCAGCTTGGAGCGGCCATCCCAATATGCATCGAAGGCCTTGTAGCGGATCACGGCATCCTTCTGGTAGGACACGAATTGGAACGGGCCAGTGCCTATCGGGTCGCGGTCGATGATTTCCGGCGTGCCCGCCTTCTTCATCTTGTCGGCATATTCGGCCGAAAGGATAGAGGCGAAATCCATGCCCAGGTTGGCGACGAACGGCGCTTCCGGGTGTTTTAGCCTGAAGACGACGGTGTAGTCATCGGTCTTTTCTATCTTGGAGATGATTTTTTCCATGCCCATGTCGAGGAAAAAACTGAAACTCTGTCCGGCCGAAAGCTGATGGAACGGATGATGCGGGTCCAGCATGCGGTTGAAGGAAAACAGCACATCATCGGCGTTGAAATCGCGGCTGGGCTTGAACCTGGCGTTGCCGTGGAATTTGACGCCCTTGCGCAATTTGAAGGTATAGGTCAAGCCGTCGTCCGATACCGTCCAGGATTCCGCCAGCGCTGGAACGATCCTGGTGCTGCCCAGTTCAAACGCCACCAGCCGGTTATAGATAGGCACCGACGAGGCATCGAAGGTGGTGCCGGTGGTGAACAGCTGCGGATTGAAACCTTCCGGGCTCCCTTCCGAGCAAAACACCAGCGTTTTGGCCGGTGCTGCATGGACGGTCGCGCAAGACAGCGCGGCTGCGGCGATTGCCGCAATCAGTTTGAATTTCTTGTTCATCAATTATTGTCTCCCTCTGGTTTTATGCATGAAACCGGTAAATAATCTTCTACCAAACGTACCCAGAACGACGCTCCCAACGGGATCAGGGCATCGTTGAAATCGTAATGCGGATTGTGCAAGGCACATGGCCCAAGCGCGGCTTGCCTGTCACGATGTTCGTCATTGCCGTTGCCGATCAATACGTAGCAACCGGGCCGCCGCTCCAGCATGAATGAAAAATCTTCCGATGTCATCAGCGGCGGCAAAGTGATCAGCGCCTGTTCGCCCAGCCAGTCTTTGATGACCCGGCGGCATCTGGCGGTTGCGGCAGGATCGTTGATCAGCGCCGGCATCTCGCGGGTAAAGACAAAATCCATGCTGCATTCATAGGAAAGCGCCACATGTTCCGCGATATGCCGCAAGCGCTCTTCTATGCGCTGCAATACGTGTTCGTCGTAAGTACGCACCGAACCGCCCAGCCAGGCGGTGTCCGGAATCACATTGAATGCAGTCCCGGCCTCCAGCCGGGTGACCGATACCACGGCCGGATCGGTCGGCGACAAACTACGCGCGACGATGTTCTGGATCTGGGTGGCGATCTGCGCCGCCGCCAGCAAGGCTTCGGTGGTGACATGCGGCGTGCCGACATGCCCGCCCTTGCCGCGCACCGTGATGGTGAATACGCTGCAGCTCGCCTCACGGCCGCCTGGCTCGGCGACAAAAGTGCCGACCGCCAGGCCCGGCCAGTTATGCATGCCGAATATGGCGTCGCAAGGGAAACGTTCGAACAGGCGATCTTCCACCATCGCCAGCGCGCCGGCGCCGTCTTCTTCGGCCGGCTGGAAAATCAGGTTGACCGTGCCGGCGAACCGGCGCGCGGTGTGCAAGTGATACGCGGCGGCCAGCAGCATCACGGTATGGCCGTCGTGGCCGCAGGCGTGCATGCGGCCGTCATGCCGCGAGCGGTGCGGCATCGTGTTCTCTTCCTGCATCGGCAAGGCATCCATGTCGGCGCGCAGGCTGATCGCACGCTGGCTGTTGCCGTTGCTCAGGGTCGCCACCACGCCGGTTTTTCCGACTCCCCGCGTGACCGCAATCCCCCAGCCTTCCAAGGTGGTCGCGACTTGCTCCGCGGTGCGGTGTTCCTCATATGCCAGTTCCGGATGGGCATGGATGTCGTGCCGCAAGGCCACCAGCTGGTCGAGATTGGGGAAATCAATAAGCTGCATGGCAGGTCCTTGTGCGATTTCGTTCATTAGATAATGAGCGCTGATTATTGCAGCTCTTGCCGGAGGATGGGAAGTTCGCGCTTGAAACCGCCCAATTTATCTGCAGCGACGCCAAGCTCGCGCGCAAAGCGATGGCCTTGATAGACGGCGGCGGCAATGGTGCCGGGGCCGAAAGCGTCGCCGATGGTGCGCAAGCTGCGGTTCCCCGCCGTCGCCAGCTCCTGCTGCCTGCCGGCGAGTTCCTGGGCGAGGTCGTCGGCAGGCAGGCGGGCGGTCACGCTGATCAGTGTGGAGCACGCTATGTCTCGCAGCTTTCCGGTAAGCTGGCATTCGACCGTCGCCGCTTCCTCGCTTAACTGCCTGATGTTGCTGTAGGTATGGACCTCGACGCCATGGTTCAGCAAGCGGCGCAATATCGCCAGGGCTTCCAGTGTGTCGCTGGTCCAGGCCGACACCTGTGCCGCCGGCGTGACCAGAACCACCTGGTTGCCGGCCAGCGCGCACTGCTCGGCCAGCAAGCCGCCCATGTAGTAGTGATCATCGTCAAACACCACCACCGCGCCTTGCGGCCGATGGCCGCGCATCAATTCATCCGGCGTCCTGACATCGTGCCGCTCGAAGCCTGGAACCGGCGTCCCGTTGGCACGTCCGATGCCGTCGCGGCGCCAGAAAGAGCCGGTAGCCAGCGCGATATGCGCCGCGCCGAATTCAAGCACATCGGCGGCGGCCAGTTTGCTGCCCCGGAAAATGTCGACGTTGCTCATGCGCTGCAACTGCGTCACCCGCCAGTCCCTGACCCGTGCCCATTCGCGCAAGCCCGGCAGGCCGGATTCCAGCACCACGCGCCCGCCGAGTTCGCTGCCGGCCTCGACCAGCGTCACTTCGTAGCCGCGCCTGGCGGCAGCCAGCGCTGCTTCCAGGCCGCAGGGACCGGCGCCAACGACCAGCACCGAACCTTCGTCCGCCTTCTCCGGCATGGTTTCCGGATGCCAGCCGCGCCGCCACTCTTCGCCCATGGTGGGATTCTGCGTGCAACGCAGGTTGGAGTTGCTGTGGTCCGACGATACGCAGATATTGCAGCCTATGCATTCGCGGATTTCATCGATGCGCCCTTCCTCGATCTTGCGCGGCAAGAACGGATCGGCGATTGACGGCCGGGCGGCGCCGATGAAATCGAGAATCCCCCGCCTTACTTGGCTCACCATGGCGTCCGGCGAAGTGAAACGGCCGACGCCCACCACCGGCTTGGTAGTCAGCTCTTTGACGAACGATACGTATTCCTCCTGGTAGCCTTCCTTCTTGAAACGCGAAGTGGCGCTGTCGTTGGCCCAGGAACTCACATTGACGTCCCACAGGTCCGGCAGCTCGGCCAGCAGGCCGACCACATCGCGCCCTTCGGCTTCGCAGGAGACACCGTCCGGCCCCAGCAACTCATCGACGCCCAGCCGTACCGCCACTGCGCAGCTGTCGCCCACCGCGTCGCGTGTATCTTCGATCAGTTCGCGCAACAGCCGCACCCGGTTCTCGAGCGAGCCGCCGTATTCGTCGATCCTGTCGTTCTTGCGCCTTTGCAGGAAATGAAAAGGCAGCGACAGGTCGTGCGATGCGTACACGTAGATGACATCGAAACCGGCGCGCCTGGCGCGCAGCGCCGCGTCCCGGTGCCAACGCCGCAATTCACGGATATCGGCCTTGGTCATGGCGCGCGCCTGCATAGGAGCAGTGCTGGTAACAGGCCGGTGCGAAGGGCCTAGCGGGATTTCGCGCGTGGTGAAATTGGCGCTCGACATGCCCTTGTGCAGCAGTTCGATGCCGGCCAGCGAGCCATGCTCATGGACTGCATCGGCCATCAGCTGCAGTGCCGGAATATCCTCGTCTCCCCATAATCGGCCCTCGTTGAACGGCGAGCAGTCGCTGCTGGGATGGATTTCCACTTCCTCGGTGCAAACCACGGCCCAGCCGCCTTCCGCCTTGACCTTGCGCAGCTCGGCCAGGGCCCGCGGCTGGGTCCAGCCCATGCCGTTGCAGTGCGGCACCTGGAAGAAACGGTTCCTGGCCGTGACCGGACCGATCTGCACCGGCTCAAACAAAATATCAAAACGGGAATCGCGCATGCAAGCTGCCCTCAATGAGATTCGATGCCACCGATTGGCAGCAACAACATCGTTCTTTCTATTGCAGCTTTTGTGCCAAACAAAAACCCAAGGTAAGCGCCTGATTTATTGGAAGAATATTTTTGGCAGCGGATGCCGGTTATTCGTCGGCCTGACGGAAAATTGACGAATTGATAAAATTTCGCCATCCTCTGGTCCATGACCCGATCATGGAGCAACTCCCTTGGATACAGAACTAGCCAGCGCGCTGGCGATTTTTTCCCAGCTGTTCGACGCGATGCCGCAGCCGGTCGCCGTCATCGACAACCAGGGCAACTATGTCTATTACAACCAGGAGAGCGCAAAGATAGACGCTTATCCTGCCGAACGCGCAGTCGGCCATCCATTGCTGGATATTTATCCTGCCATGGATGCGGAAAGCAGCACCTTGCTGCAAGCCCTGCATCACGGCAAGCGCTACACCGGCGCCTTCCAGGCCTTCGTCAATGCGCAAGGCCGGCTGGTGCAGCAGATCCATACCACATTGCCGTTGCTGAACCGGCGCGGCGCGGTTGTCGGCGCCGTGGAAATCGCGCGCGATCTGGCCGCTGCCGGCACCGACAGCGGCACCTCAGCCATCGCGACAGGCAAACAGGAAGCAAACCAGCATGGCATCGTCAGCCAGGATCCCGCCATGCAGGTCTTGATACGCCAGGCTGAAGCGCTTGGCAAGGCCGGCGTCAACGTGCTGCTATGCGGCGAAACCGGGACCGGCAAGGAGCTCTTCGCGCGCCTGTTGCACCAGTCCAGCCAGAGAGCGGGCGCGCCGTCGCCATCGCCATTTGTAGTGCTGAATTGCGCGGCGATTCCGGAAACCCTGTTTGAAAGCACCCTGTTCGGCACGGCCCGCGGCGCCTTCACCGGCGCCCAGGAACGACAGGGCCTGATCGAAACGGCAAATTCAGGAACCCTGTTCCTCGATGAATTGAATTCCCTGCCCTGGTCGGTGCAAGGCAAACTGCTGCGGGTCCTGCAGGATGGCATGTTCAGCCGGGTCGGCAGCAACAAGGAAATCCGGGCCGACCTGCGTGTCATCGCCGCGGCCAACGAAACGCAACAGGAAATGGTCGAAGGCAGGAAGCTGCGTCCCGACCTGCTGTACCGGCTGAACATCGGACAGTTGTCGATTCCGCCGCTCAGGGAACGGCGCGGCGACATTCCGCTGTTGGCAGAGGCGTTCCTGCACAAGCATCGCGGCGTCGCCGGCGGCCGGGTCAAGCGGATCGCCCCTGCCGCAATGCGGCAGCTGCAGGCGTGCCGCTGGCCAGGCAATGTCCGCATGCTGGAAAACGTCATGCAGCGCAGCCTGATTTTCTGCGAAACCGGCGACGAGCTCCAGGCTATCTGGATAGGAGAGGATGCGGCCGATACCCGGCCTGGGCACGGCGCGCCGGCGGAACCGGCGCCGGACGCGCAAAGCCAAGGCAGCGTCCTGTCGCTGGAAGAGCAGATTTCATCTTACGAAAAGACGCTGCTGATAGGTTTGCTCAAGGAGCACGCCAGCCTGTCCGAAGTCGCACGACGTTGCGCCATCCCGCGTGCGACCCTGCAGTACAAACTCAAGAAACACAACATCACGCTGCATCGCAGCGCCTCCTGAATGCCGGTCAGCTGATTTCTTCCAGCCGATGGCAAGCCGCCAGCCGGTCATCGAACGGACGCAGCACAGGCACTTCCTGCCGGCAGCGTTCGACCGCATGCGGGCAGCGGTTGTTGAAGCTGCAACCGGGCGGCGGCGCCAGCGGCGACGGCAGTTCGCCCGGCAGCATCATCTTTTGCTGGCGCTGCGCCGGATCGATGCGCGGCGTACTGGCCAGCAGCGCCTTGGTATACGGATGCAGCGGCCGGCTGAACACCTGCTGCTTGCTGCCATGCTCCACGGTTTTGCCGAGATACATCACCAGCACATCGTCGGCGATATGCTCCACCACCGACAGGTTATGCGAGATGAACAGGTAGGCGACGCCGCTGGCTTGCTGCAGGTCCATCAGCAGGTTCAGCACCTGCGCCTGGATCGAGACGTCGAGTGCGGAAACCGGCTCATCGGCCACGATCACTTTCGGATCCAGCATCAGCGCACGCGCGATCGCCACCCGCTGGCGCTGGCCGCCGGAAAACATGTGCGGATAACGGCCATAGTGTTCCGGCCGCAAGCCGACCTTGGCCATCATCGCCTGCGCCTTGTCGGCACGCTCCTTGCCGCTGAGCCGGGTATTGATGATCAGCGGCTCTTCCAGCATCTGCCCGACTTTCTTGCGCGGATTCAGGCTGGCGTAGGGATTCTGGAACACCATCTGCACCAGCGGCCGCACCCGTTTCAAGGTGGCGTGGTCGGCGTCGGCGATATTGGCGCCGTCCATCCACAGCTCGCCGCCGGTAGGCGGTTCGATCATCGTGATCTGGCGCGCCAGGGTCGATTTTCCGCAGCCGGACTCGCCCACCACCGCCAGTGTCCTGCCCGGCTGCAAGGTGAACGAGATGCCGTCCAGGGCGCGCGCCGTTGCCTTTGGCTTGAACAGGCCCTGCGATACGCTGTAATGCTTGACCAGGTTTTTTGCTTCGAGCAAAACCACCGGATTGGCGATTGTTTCCATATTCGAATTCATCATCATGCAGTCCCACTGCTCAGCATTAAGTCGGCTGTCTTGGCGTCTGTCTTGCGGGAGATTTCCGACCAGCCGTTAGTCGGCTGGCCCGCAAGGTCCAGCGGAAAATGACAGCGCACCTGTTCCTGCGCCGCTCCCAGCAACTCCGGCCGTTCCTGGCGGCAGCGGTCTTGCGCGTACGCGCAGCGCGGGCTGAGCAGGCAGCCCGTGGGCCGGTCGTACTGGCCGGGCACCACGCCGGGGATGGTTTGCAGGCGTGCGCGGCCGATATTATGCTCGGGCAGCGCCGCCAGCAGCGCCTGGGTATAAGGATGCCGTGGTCCGTTGAAGATATCCGGCACGCGGCCGGTCTCCACCACCTGGCCGGCGTACATCACCACCACCCGCTGCGCGGTCTGGGCCACCACGCTCAGGTCATGGGTGATCAGCATCAGGGCCATGCCGCGGTCGCGCTGCAGCTGCAGCAGCAGTTCCAGCATCTGCGCCTGCACTGTGACGTCCAGCGCCGTGGTCGGCTCGTCCGCAATCAGCAGTCGCGGATTGCAGGCGATCGCAATCGCCACCATCACGCGCTGGCTCATGCCGCCCGACAATTGATGCGGATAGGCGTCCAGGCGCCGTTCCGGATCGGGGATATCGACCTGCTTGAGCAGGGCCAGCGCCTTGGTGCGCAATTCTTTCTTGGAACCACCCTGGTGCACGCGCAGGGTTTCGATCAGCTGGTACGCGACGGTGAAGGACGGGTTGAGGCTGGTCATCGGATCCTGGAAGATCATCGCGATGTCCTTGCCCAGCATGCTGCGCCTTTCCTTTTCCGACATCTTCAGCAGGTCGCGGCCATCGAACGCCATGCGTTCGCCTTTGACGCGGCCCGGGTAGTCGATCAGTCCCATCAGCGCCAGCGAAGTGACGCTCTTGCCGGAGCCGGACTCGCCGACGATGCCGACCACTTCACCGGCTTCGACGCTCAGGTCGAGGCCGTCGACGGCGGTGAACGGCGCTGCCGTCGAGCCGAACTCGACCCGCAGCTGTTTAATGTCTAGCAATGCCATAGTCCTGCCTTATCGTTTCAGTTTCGGGTCGAGCGCATCGCGCAAGCCGTCACCCATCAAATTGAACGCCAATACCGAGATCAGGATCGCCAGGCCGGGGAAAGCCACGACCCACCAGGCGCTCTGGATGAATTCCATGGCGCTGGCCAGCATCGAGCCCCACTCCGGCGTCGGCGGCTGTGCGCCCATGCCGAGGAAACCGAGCGCGGCGGCGTCCAGGATGGCGGAAGAGAAACCGAGCGTGGCTTGCACGATCAAGGGCGCCAGGCAGTTGGGCAGGACGCAGTTGAACATGATGCGCAAGGTGCCGGCGCCGGCGATGCGCGAGGCGCTGACATAATCGCGCGACATCTCGCCGATCACCGCGGCGCGCGTCTGCCGCGCATAGTGCGGCAGCATCACCACGGCAATCGCATACATCGCGTTCATCAGCCCTGGCCCGAGGATGGCGACCACGGCGATCGCCAGCAGCAGGCTTGGCAAGGCCAGCATGATATCCATCAGGCGCATGATGGCGACCTCCACCAGGCCGCGGAAATAACCGGCCAGCAGGCCGAGCAGCACGCCGGTGGTGAGCGACAGCGAAATCGACACCAGGCCGATCAGCAGCGACAGGCGCACGCCGTGGATCAGGCGCGACAGCATGTCGCGGCCGACCGGATCGGTGCCGAGCAGGAACTGGCTGCTGCCGCCTGCCTGCCATACCGGCGGCACCAGGGTCGACTGGCGGAACTGTTCGATTGGCGAATGCGGCGCGATCACATCGGCGAACAAGGCTGCCAGCACCATGGCGATGATGATAGCGAGGCCGATGACGGCGCCGCGGTTCTGGCTGAAATAACCCCAGAATTCGCGTAGCGGATGCGGCGGTGCGGCCTGCTTGGACAGTGTTTGCAAGGCAGGTGCGGCTTCAGACGTAACTTCGGGCGTAACGGTAGCGTTGTTCATGAGCGATGGCGAATACGTGGATTGATCACGCCGTACAGCAGGTCGACGGCCAGGTTGACGAGGATGATGGTGATCGCCGACAGCAGGATGCCGCCTTGCACCACCGGATAATCGCGCCGCTGGATCGCTGCCACCAGCCACTTGCCGATGCCGGGCCAGGAAAAGATGGTTTCCGTCAGGATCGCGCCGGCCAGCAAGGTGCCGACCTGCAGCCCGACCACTGTCACCACCGGAATCAGGGCGTTGCGCAGGGCATGCACAGCCACCACCCGGGTCCGCGAAAGGCCTTTGGCACGCGCGGTGCGCACATAATCTTCACGCAAGACTTCCAGCATGGCCGAGCGCGTCATGCGCGCGATCACGGCCAGCGGGATGGTGCCGAGGGCGATGGTAGGAAGGATCAGGTGCGACAGTGCGGACTTGAACGCGCCGCTATCGTCCGACAGCAGGCTGTCGATCAGCATGAAGCCGGTCACCGGCGGCACGTCGAACAGGATATCGATGCGGCCCGAAACCGGGGTCCAGCCCAGGGTCACGGAAAACAGCAGGATCAGCAGCAGCGCCCACCAGAACACCGGCATCGAATAGCCGGTGAGCGAGGCGCCCATCACGGAATAATCCAGCACGGTATTGCGTTTCAGGGCGGCCAGTATGCCGGCCGGCAAACCGACGATCAGCGCAAACAGGATCGCGCAGAAAGACAGCTCCAGCGTCGCCGGGAACAGCGTCTTGAATTCGCTCAGCACGGAGGTGTGGGTCATGATCGACATGCCGAGGTCGCCCTTGAACAGGTTGCCCAGGTAGTTGAAGTACTGCATGTAGATCGGCTGGTCGAGACCCAGGTCGTGCGCCATTTGCGCATAACGGGCCGGGTCCATGCCGCGCTCGCCGGTCATGGCTTCGACGGCGTTGCCTGGTATGAGATGTATCAGCAAAAACACCAGCAGCGTGATGCCGAGAAAGGTCGGAATGACCAGACCGACACGACGCAGGAGAAATCCAAACATTGGCGTTACCTGTTCGATGAAAGAAAACATTGTAGGGTGGGCACCTGTGCCCACCCTACGCGATGGAACAAAATCAGGCCGTGGCTTACTTCGCCAGGTCAACCTTCTCGAAGTGGTGATGAGCGAACACCGCCATCTTGAAGCCGATAACTTCCTTGCGCACCGGCGTGAAACGGACCGAGTGGGCCAGGTCTATCCATGGCGCTTCTTCGTGCAAGATCACCTGAGCCTGCTCGTACAGCTTGGCGCGTTCATCCTGCTTTGGCGTCAGCTTGGCTTTCTGGATCAGCGCTTCGTAGTCCTTGTTGCACCAGCGTGCGGTATTGCCGCCGCCCTTGACGCCTTCACAGCCCAGCAGCGGCGCGAAGAAATTGTCCGGATCGCCGTTGTCGCCCGACCAGCCGAACATCATCGAGTGCTGGTCGCCCTGCTTGCTGCGCTTCAGGTACTCGGTCCATTCGTAGGTGGTGAGCTTGGTCTTGACGCCGATTTTCGCCCAGTCGGCCTGGATCAGCTCGGCCATGCGCTTGCCGTCCGGATTGTAGGGACGGGTTACCGGCAGGTACCACATCTCGACTTCGACGCCGTTCGGGTAGCCGGCCTTGGCCAGCAATTCCTTGGCCTTGACCGGATCGTAGGTGTAGTCCTTGATCTTGTCGTTATAGCCCCACAGCGTCGGCGGGATCGGGTTCTTGGCTGGAACGCCGGCGCCCTGGTAAACGGTCTTGAGGATGGTCTGCTTGTCGACCGCCATGTTCAGCGCCTGGCGCACCAGCTTGTTGTCGAACGGTTTTTTCTCGACATTGAACGAGATGTAGCCGATGTTCAAACCCGGCTTGGTCATCATGGTGACGGCCGGATCGGCTTTCATCAATTCGATGTCGGCCGGTTTCGGGTACGCCATTACCTGGCACTCGTTGGCCTTGAGCTTGGCGTAGCGTACCGAAGCGTCAGGCGTGATGGCGTAGATCAGGTTGTCCAGTTTCGGCCGGCCGCCCCAGAACGCATCGTTGGCCTTGTAGCGGATCACCGCGTCTTTTTGATAGGACACGAACTGGAACGGCCCGGTGCCGATAGGTTCGCGGTCGATCACTTCAGGCGTACCGGCCTTCTTCATGTTGTCGGCATACTCGGCCGACAGGATGGACGCGAAATCCATGCCGAGGTCGGCGATGAACGGCGCTTCCGGATGTTTCAGCTTGAACACGACCGTGTTGTCGTCGACTTTTTCCACCTTGTCGATGATCTTGTCCATGCCCATGTCCAGGTAGTAACCAAAGCTCTGCCCCGCGGCCAGCTTGTGGAACGGATGGCTGGCGTCGCCCATGCGGTTGAACGAGAACAGCACGTCGTCAGCGTTGAAATCGCGGGTCGGCTTGAACTTGGCGCTGCTATGGAACTTGACGCCCTTGCGCAGCTTGAACGTGTAAGTCAGGCCGTCATCCGACACGGTCCAGGATTCCGCCAGGCCCGGGATCGGCTTGGTGGTGCCCAGTTCGAATTCGACCAGGCGGTTGTACATCGGCACCGACGACGCATCGAAGGTGGTGCCGGTAGTGAACAGTTGCGGATTGAAGCCCTCCGGGCTGCCTTCCGAGCAGAACACCAGGGTCTTGGCCGCAGCCGCATAACCGGCAGTGGCGCACAGGACGGCTAGCAGCGCCGCCTTGGCGATCAATTTTCTTTTCATCATAGGTCTCTTTCCTTAGGTTATGGTGAAACTGATGCATTTAACAACGATTCACAAGGGGAACACAAGTTTGAATGTAAAACGCTTGCCGCAACTTTGATTCAGGCCTCCACCTAGGCCGCCATAAAGGCTTCGATCTCGGCGCAGGTCTTGGGAATGGCCGGGCCCAGCACTCTTGCGCCCGATGCAGTTACCAGCACGTCGTCTTCAATCCGGATGCCGCCGAAATCCATGTATTCGACAAATTTCTCGTAGTTGATCAGCGTGCTGTGGCGCGCTTCCGCCTGCCAGCGCTGGATCAGGGCCGGGATGAAATAGATGCCCGGCTCCACCGTCACCACCATGCCTGCCTGCAGCGGCTTGGCCAGGCGCAGGTTGCGCAGGCCGAACAGCTCGCTGCGGCTGACGCTGGCGTCGTAGCCGACCCGGGTCTCGCCCAGGCCTTCCATATCGTGCACGTCCAGGCCCATCTGATGGCCCAAGCCATGCGGGAAACAAATGGCGTAAGCGCCGGACTCCACCACCTGTTCCGGCGTGCCGTTAAAAAACCCGAGTCCGGACATGGCCGCAACCATGTGGCTGGCAGCCTGCTTGTGGACGTCAAGATAAGAGACGCCCGGCCGCATGGCGCCGATGGCGAGCTGCTGCGCGGCCAGCACGATTTCATACAAGCTGCGCTGGCGTTCGCTGAAACGGCCGCCGACCGGAAAAGTGCGCGTGATGTCGCTGGCATAACCCAGCAGGCTGGAGGCGCCGGAATCGTTCACCACCAGGTCGCCTGCCTGCAAGCGGTTCTTGTGGTCGCGGTTGTGCAGGATCTCGCCGCTGCGGGAAAAAATCATCGGATAAGCATTTTGCAGGTCATGGCTGCGCATGATGCCTTCCATCGCCGCCACCACCTGATATTCATAGGTATCCGCCTTGGCTTGCCGCATGGCGGCGACGTGCATGTCGCGCGTCACGCTCAGGGCGTTTTCTATTTCCGCAATTTCCTCGTCGCCCTTGATTTCGCGCAAGGCGATCACGGCGGCCATCAGGCTTTCGGAAGCGCCAGCCTTGCATTGCGCAGGCGTGCAATCGAGCAGGCCGGCCAGTTCAAGTATGGTTTCGCCGCGATAAGGCGGCAGGTAGTGGATCGTGCGGCCCTGGCGGCGCGCCTGCGCCAGCACTTCGGCCAGCTGCTTGTATGGCTGCACCGCGGCGATGCCTGCCGCTTCGGCGCGCTGCGCAAAAGAACTTTGCGGTCCGACCCAGATCACGTCGTCCAGGCTGGGATCGTCGCCGAACAGGATTTCGCTGTCGGCCTCGATATCGATCAGCCCCGCCAGGTCAGGCTGGTTCAAGCCGAAGAAATACGAAAACGAAGAATCCTGGCGAAACCAGTAATGGTTATGCAGGTAGTTCATGGAGACATCGGTATTGCCCGGAAACAGCAGCAGGCCGGAAGAAAAGCGCTGTTTCAGCTGCTGCCGGCGCTGGCTGTAGACGGCCGGCTTAAACATCGCGGCCTCGCGCCTGGTCCGCATCGAACATCTGCCTGATTGATTCTTGGTGCATCGTCACTCCATTCCGCTGTCATTGCCAAGGTCTTTGTCGACCTCGTGTCTGGCGCCTGCAGCCGGGGCAATATATATGTTTTCACAATTTACAAAACAACAGCAAAAACCATGCCACGGACCTGTCCTGCGTCTCAAAAAAATTCGGTGCCCCGTAATAACTGTTCCTGCTCCCGGCACGCAGTCGATTGCGGGCCGTCGAACAGCGCCACGGTGCCGACCCAGATCACTTCAGCCACCTGGTTTTCGTGCGGCAGCGATTCGATGCTGTGCGGGATATTGGCGTCGAAATGCAGGCTGTCGCCGACACTCAGCACATAGCTGTCTTTACCTACCGTGTAGCCGACCTGCCCGCTCAGCACGAAGATCATTTCATCGCCTTCGTGCGACACCAATTCCGATTTGTAGCCGGCCGGCATGGTGAACTTCACCGAATGCACCTGGCTGCCGGGGAATACCGTCGAGAGTCGTTCGTATTTGACGCGGCCGCTGGCCACCGAGTAGGGCTGCCGCTGGCTGCGGTAGGTATCCGGCCGCAATTGCGCCGGTTGTTTGATCAGGTCGCCGATCGTCACGCCGAGCGCCTTGGCGATCACCACCAGCGAGGTGATGGAAGGACTGGTCTGGCTGCGCTCAAGCTGCGAAATGAAGCCCGCGGTCAACCCGGTTTCGGCCGCGACCTGCACCAGTGTCTTCTTGACAGCATGACGCCGCGCGCGGATCGAGCTCCCCAGCTGTGGCATTTCCATTGTTCCTGTCTCCGGCCCGTACCTTGTCGTATCTGGTACTTGTTTGTTACTTGTTTATTACTTCCGCATCGAACCGCGCCAGGCGTTAATTCAACAGTAACTTTTTAATATTCAGCACCAGCGCCGCAGCGTCCATTGCAGCTACAGTTGTAACGGAAACAGCGGCGGTCAGGCGTCGGAAATTATAGTCACACTAAAATTTGAGTCAAGAACCTTTTTCAAATTATCTTAGTACACAGGCCTTGATCTTGCTTGGGGATGAGGGGCAGCGGGCGCATTTTCGGATGACTTTCAACTTCAAAGCGGGTATTTTCAACTATACCTTTTCCAGCCAACCCTGATTCAAGAAGGCAGACATGCATATCAATCGACGCAATTTCATCGCCCAGGCCATTGCCGTTGGCTCGCTAGCCGCGGCCAGCCCGGTATTTTCCCAGGAACCGGAATCGACCGCCGCCAGGATCAAGCGCACCGGCAAGCTGCGCATGGGAGCCATCAACGGCGCCTCGCCGTATTTCACCAAGGACCTGGCAAGCGGCGAATGGAAGGGTTTCATGGTGGACCTGGGGCGTGACTTGGCGAAATACCTGAAAGCCGAAGTCGAATGGGTGGAAACCACCTGGGGCAACGCCGTGCTCGACGTGCAGACCAACAAGATCGATTGCCAGCTCGGCATGGCGCCCTCGCCGGCGCGGCGCGAAGTGGTCGATTTTTCCGCGCCGATTTTCCAGAACTACAACACGGTGGTGGCCAGGAAGGGTTTTAACTTTGAGCGCTGGGAGCAGCTCAATTCACCTGCCGTCAAGGTCGCAGTCGATGTCGGCTCCAGCCACGACCAGCTGGTCACCAGGATATTGCCGAAGGCGAGCATATTGCGCTTCGAAACCTCGGCCGCCGCCACCATGGCGCTGCAATCCGGCCGCGTCGACTGCCAGGTGCTGGTCATCCTGCTTTCAACCGCCCTGCTGACCAAGCTGCCGAACGTCGGCCATATCGTATTCCCGTCCCCCGACGAAACCAACCCGACCAATGTCGGCATCCGCAAGCAGTCCGACCAGGCATTCACCAAATCGGTGAATGCCTGGCTGGAAGAAGCCAGGGCCTCAGGCAAAGTGAAAAGCACCATCATTTCCAATATGCAAACGCTGGTCGGCGTACCGCCGACGGCATTTCCACCCCAGGTTCACTTTTAAGCTGTGAGGCAGGCATGTATCAGTGGGATTTCCATACGCTTTGGCAATACAGGAACATCATATTCACAGGTTTTGGCTACACGGTAGGCTACACCGTCATCGTCGTCATACTGGGGCTGCTGGTCGGACTGATCACCGGGCTGTGCCGGCTGTCGCCGAAGGTATATATATCCGGGCCATTCCGGGCTTATGTGGAACTGTTCAGGTGCACGCCGGTACTGGTGCAGCTGATCTGGTTTTATTATGCGCTGCCCATCTTGACCGGCATCGAACTGACGCCGGGCATGGCGGCAGTGCTGTCGCTGACCTTGTACGGCGGCGCCTTCTACTCTGAAATCATCCGCGGCGGCGTGATTTCCATCGATCCCGGGCAATCGGAAGCCGGCATGGCGCTGGGCATGACCCAGTTCCAGCTGATGCGGCGCGTGGTGCTGCCGCAAGCGTTCAAACGCATGACGCCGCCGCTGGTCAGCCAATCCATCATGCAGCTGAAGAATACTTCGCTGCTGTCGGTGCTGGCGGTGCCCGACCTGCTCTACCAGGGGCAGATCATTGCCCACGACACCTACCGCCCGCTGGAAATCTATTCGCTGATCGCCATCCTGTATTTCGCGATCTTGCTGCCGGCGACAATCCTGGCCAAGCGGCTCGAAGTCAAGGTGTCCGACGGCCGGGGAGCATGACCATGGACAACCCAATGATTTCAATCAGCAACCTTAAAAAATGTTTTGGCGATAACACTGTCCTGAAAGATATCTCCCTGCAGATCGGCAAAGGCTCGGTAGTGGCGATGATCGGGCCTTCCGGTTCCGGCAAGTCAACCCTGCTTCGCTGCATCAACCTGCTGACGATTCCCGACGCTGGCGTCGTAAATGTCGGCGGCCAGTCGATCATATTTGACGGCAAGCAGACAACGCTGCCGAAAGCGCGCGACCTGGCGAAATTCCGTTCCAAGACCGGCATGGTGTTCCAGCACTTCAACCTGTTTCCGCACATGACGGTGCAGCAGAACGTCATGGAAGGCATGGTCACTGTGCTGAAGATACCGAAGCAGGAAGCGCGCGCCGCGGCCGACGCCCTGCTGCAGCGGGTTGGACTGAGCGACCGCGCAGACGCCTATCCAAGCATGCTGTCGGGAGGACAAAAGCAGCGGGTGGCGATTGCCAGGGCTCTGGCCATGAAACCCGACGTCATGCTGTTCGACGAAGCCACTTCCGCGCTGGACCCTGAACTGGTGGGCGAAGTGCTGAACGTCATCCGCGCGCTGGCGGCGGACGGCATGACCATGATCCTGGTGACGCATGAAATCGCGTTTGCAAAAGAGGTGGCCGACCAGGTCATTTTCATGCGCGACGGCGTCGTGGTCGAATCCGGGCCGCCAGCCATCGTCATCGACGATCCTGTGCAGGAAGCCACGCGCAGTTTCCTGTCGCGCTTCAAGAACAGCGGCCACTGAGCGTGGCGCCGCCTTTGAAGGAAGCACCTTGAATCCAATCGACAACCAGCCCGCGAAGCTGCCCACCCCCTTGCGCGTGGTGGTCATCGGCGCCGGCATTGTCGGCGCCGCCTGCGCCATCGAATTGCTGCGCGACGGCCACCAGGTCACCCTGGTCGATCCGGGCGAACCCGGCGGCGCGCAGGCCGCCAGCTACGGCAATGCGGCATGGCTGAGCCCGGCTTCGGTGGTGCCGATGTCGATGCCTGGCCTGTGGAAAAAATTGCCGGGATATCTGTTCGATAAAAACAGCCCCTTGACCATCCGCTGGAGCGCCCTGCCGTCGCTGCTGCCATGGCTGGCCAGGTTCATCTGGGCCGGCGCCAGCGTGGCTCGGGTCGAAGCCACCGCCCGGGCGTTGTCCGCCCTGCTGCGCGATGCGCCGGCACGGCATCGCGCGCTGGCGCAGGAAGCCGGCGTGCCCGACCTGATAATCAGCCGCGGGCTGCTGTATGCCTATCCCGACCGCGCCGCCTTCGAAGCGGAAGCGCTGGCCTGGCGCTTGCGGCGCGACAATGCGGTGAGCTGGAAGGAACTTGATGCGCAGGCAATACGCGAGCTGGTTCCCGAACTGGACCACAGGTATCAATTCGCCATCCTGCTGGAACAAGGCGCCAACTGCGCCGACCCGGGCGCCTATGTGGCAGCGCTGGTGCGCCATGCGCTGGGCCTGGGAGCTTCCCTGCATCAGGCCAGGGCGACCGGGCTCGACCTGCAGGACGGCCGCTTGCGCGCCGTCCTTACCGACCGCGGTCAACTCCCCTGCGAGCGTGCCGTGATTGCCGCCGGCATCCACTCCAAGGCGCTGGCCAGGTTGGCGGGCGACAAGGTCGTCATGGAAAGCGAACGCGGCTATCACGTTGTCATAGAAAATCCGCCCTTCAAGCTGGCGTTGCCGGTGATGCCGGCGGACGCCAAGACCGGCAATACCTCGACGCTGGCCGGCTTGCGCATTGCCGGCCAGGTGGAGCTGACCAGCTTGCAGGCGAAGCCGGACTGGAGCCGCACCGACACCCTCCTGCGCCACGCGGCGGCGACCTATCCGGCGCTGGCAGCGTCGATCGGGACAGCATCCATCCAGCGCTGGATAGGACATCGGCCGTCCACCACCGATGGCCTGCCGGTGCTGGGGCCGGCGTCCGGTTGCCAGGACGTGATCCACGCTTTCGGGCACGGCCATGTCGGCCTGGCGTCGGGGCCGGTTTCCGGGAGGCTGGTGGCCGACCTGATATCCGGCCGCGCACCTGTTGTCGATCCGGCGCCCTACTCGGTAAAACGGTTTTAGAAACATCGAATTCTCAGCTGCCGCAGATTCGGCTTAAACTTGCATCAAACTCGGGAGAAAACATGATTGTTCGCGGCGGACGCGCCACATATGGGGAGAGTGTCGGCATTCTTGTGCTGGATACGAAATTTCCGCGCATCCCGGGCGATATCGGCAACGCCACCACATTCGACTTCCCGGTGCGTTACAAGGTCGTGGCGGGGGCAAAAGCAGAGCAGATCGTTGCTGCGCCCGACCGGGCGCGCGCGCTGCTGCCGGCATTTATCGAAGCCGCCAGGGAGCTCGAGAACGACGGCGTGCGCGCCATCACCACCACCTGCGGTTTCCTGACCGTAGTCCAGGATGAAATTGCCGAGGCTGTCAGCGTACCGGTCATTACTTCCAGCCTGTTCCTCGTCCCGCTGCTGAGGCGCATGCTAGGCCCCAGGCGCAGCATCGGCGTGGTCACCGCCGACGCCAACAGCCTGTCCGCCGGCCATCTGCGCGCGGCCGGCATCGACCCCGGCTGGCAACTGATTATCAAAGGAATGGAATCGCGCCCGTCGTTCGGAACCATCCTGGGTACAGGCAGCGATCCTGACCATGCGCTTGACATCGACCAGGTCAGGCGCGAAGTGATGGAAACATGCCTGGCCATGCAGGCCGAAGCGCCTGACCTCGGTGCGTTCCTGTTCGAATGCACCAACCTGCAGCCGTACGCTGCGGCAGTGCAAGCCGCCACCGGACTTCCCATCTTCGGCATCTATCATGTCGTCAACCTGCTTCACTCCGCCGCGGTGGCGCCTGGTTTTGCGCAAGGCTACCTGTAATCTCAAGCCTGGCCGCCGGCAGAGATGCCGTGGTGCATGATCCTTACTCGCGTACCAGACGCAGCCAATGCAAGGTCGAATCATCCTCCGCCGGCAGCGCCGACCTGAGGCCGCCGAGCTGCTTCATGGCAGCGTCATAGCTTGCCTGGCTGTCTGTCTTGTGTGACCTGTGCTCGATTCTCTTGCACCATTCATCACCAAAGACAGCGATGCGTTCAAGCATCATGCGCAACTCCTGGTCATCTTGCATCTGCGCCGCCAGGCGACGCCATACTGCATTTTTATTCCAGCGCAGAAAACGCATGTAGGTGGTATTCCACTTGCCGAATCGCAGCGGCAAATCGTGCCAGAGGCGGTGTCCGGCCGAAATCCACAGGACGGCATCGATAAACAGGCGATTATTGTGCGCCTTGGCGCCACTGTCCCCTGCCCTCCCGGTCATCAGAGGTTCCAGCTTTTCCCATTGGGCATTTCGCAGTTTCATAATGAAAATGGCCTCGCGCCGGCCCTATTTATCCCGCTTTGCCGCGGCTTCGCGCTGGAGCCGGCGGTTTTCCTGGCAGCGATAACAAATCCAGCGCCGGGTCTTGTTGCACTCGACGAAATCGCCGTCGGCTGCGGGTACCTCGCCTTGATGGTGCGCACAGAACCGCCTGCCGGTGGCGTTTGCGGCGGCCTGGGTCACCAGCACCAGCCGGTCCGACCGCTGTGAATATGTGCTCATTGTTGGTCTCCTTTCCCAAAAACGACTTCAGACAAATCTTTCGCTGCTGCGCCGCTCGCGACAGTTCCACGGCGCCGGCAGTTAGAGACGTCCACTAGAGATGCCCGTCCAAAACAAAAAAAGGGCCACATTGTGGCCCGACGAGTCATGAACGCTTTTCCGATGCGGCTTGCCGCATCCGGCGCCGCAACGCAGGGAAGCACCGGCCACGCAACAAGGGAGACGCCGTAAGGCTGGATTGCTGCCGGTTGTCGGGGTTTTTCATGTGCAGGCACTCGCCGACTGATCCTGCGGGCACTCACCGCTTGCGCGGAGCCGTGCCCTGGCTGTCATCAAATCTTTCCTTTCGCATACATTGTTACCAGGTGTACCGTGCTCCCACGGCAAGCCCCTGATCCTGGCCATGTGCCGCGATATCTCCGGTGTAGTCGACCAGGACTGCCCAGGCCCCGGCCTGGCGGGCCACCACCCCAAAATTGAGCTGGAGATGATTGGGACCGACCTGCGGCCCGCGCACTTCGAATGTCCCGGCCTCGGGAGCGTTGGTGAAGCGGTTTGTAAAATATCCATCGCGGTTGCCGAATGCGCGCTGCACCAGGATGCGGGCATGCGGAGTCCAGCTGGTGGGATTCACGGATTCTTTCGAAACCAGGGTAAACGTCTTGGCCAGCTGCAGCCCGGCGCCGACCCGGGTATCGGTCACCTGGTCGGCATGCACTGACAGTGCGATAGCCGGATCCGTGGCCTGGTCGCGGAAATCGACGCCTGACAGGCGCACTACATCAATGGCCGGCAGGATCGGCTGCCACACCCATCCTCGCTGGTCTTGCAGGGTCCAGCCGTGCTCCACATGCAGCGACAAGGCGTTGCCGCTGTTGCGCGCCTGGGCTTGTGCGGAAAAAGGCAGTTGCGAGGCGCTCAAGTCAACCGAGCGCGTGGCGGTGCTGGACAGATGCGTCGCTCCGGCAGAGGCGTCCAGGTAATGGCGGTCGGTTGCGTAGCGCAGGTAAAGGCGGCCGTCGATGGCGTTGGTTTGCCCGCGGTAGCCGTTGCCGACGCCGTTCACCGAAAGCGTGCCGTAACCGAGCGAGCCGCCCCAGGTCAGGCGCTCGCCGGCCCGCCGGTCCAGGCCCAGCACCAGTCCTGAGCTGTCTTGCCGCCAGGCCGACATCTGGTCCTGTCCGCTCAGGTGTCCGTAGTGACCGAACACACGGCCCCAAAGATTGGTGTCGCTCGCCGGAGCATCAGGTTTCGCAACGGGGTCGTCGCTGCCGCCCAGATAGCTGAGCATGCTGGAGGCGTCGACGGCATGGCCAGGTCCGCCGGAATTGAGCGGCATCGCTGCTGCAATGGCAGCCGTACCCTGCCGCTCGGCGGCGCGGTCGGTCGAACGCAAGTGCTGGGTCAGGGCCGCGCCGAAGTCGTTGATCAGATATAGCGAGGCGGTCCGCTGGGCGGCATAACCGGCGCCTTCGATCTGTTGCCGGGCCTGCGCCGCCTGGGCATTGGTGGAAAACTGCAATCCGCCCAGCAGCGGCGCCAGCGCCGAGCCGCTTTGCTGGGAAGCGGAGCTGAGGGCGTTGCCCAGGCCGCAGCCTGCGCGGTTGCAGAACGCGGACTTGCCGAGAAACGCTTCGTCGGCGCTGAGTGAAATGCCGTCATCCTTCTGGGACACGTGGAAACTGATCACGGAATCGTCGAAAGGATGAAAGGCATCCGTGGCGGGGTTGACATCGTAGCCGGCCACGGGCTGGCCTTGCGCATCGGCGCGGACCAGGTGCGCGAAGCGGTTAACCACGATGTTTACATTGGCGGGAGCCAGGCCATTCTTTTGCGCCTGCTGCAGCTGCGCCCGGAAGCCGGAAGAATAGCCGACCAAAGCGTACGATTGAGCGGTGCGATAAAAGCCGGGAGTCATATGCAGGGCAAGTTGCGCCGTACTGGAACGGATACTCAGCGCACTCATGGAAGTATAGCTGCCGCCATCGTAGAGGCCGAATCGTAACAAGGCAGGCTGCCCGGCCTGGCCAGGCGCAATATCGAAGGCCAGCGCCGAATAGTCATTCAATCGGGGATTGCCGCTCCAGTCGATCCCTTTTCCGGTCGGATGCAGGACGGCGCGATCCATGAAATTCATGCGCGCCCACAGCTGGGACTCACCGAGCTGGCCTTCACCTTCAAGGGCGCTGCGCCCGTAAAATGTGTTGACCGGGATGTCAAGGATGCCGCCTCGCAGATGCAGGGCGCTGTCCTGCATTACCAGCGCATCCATCGCGGTATGTATTCCCTTGGGCAGGGTCCATTGGGAGTTTACCAAGGTCATGAAGCCAAATGAATCGCCGGTCGATATGCCCGACGTGTCGATCAGCGGCGTCGCGCTATATTTTACGAAGGCCCGGATTGCCTTGTTGTAGTCTGAATTCGGATCGGCGCGCTGGCTCTTGGCTTCATCAGGATCATATTGGCTGGGGTCGTTGTAGACGGCATTCAGGCCCTGCGTGAGCGCCTTGACCCGGTCGGCCGGGCTCATTGCGTTGTATATGCTCCGTTCCTGGTCAACCAGGTCGATCAGGTAGGGCACGCCGCTCAGGGCCGGAGCGGATCCCTTGGGTAAATAAGCTCCCAGGAGATTCCAGTTGGCCAGCCAGCCGACCAGCGTCGTATCTATCTTTTTAGCGGCAGGGTCATACTTGTTGGCGTAGTTCGGATTGATGTTGCCAGACAATGCCTGCCCCGTTATGGTTACAGAGTCTACGGTCGTTTCAGGCGTATGCTGGGTGACGAATCCGGTGTTGTAGACATCGTCCTTGGGATAGGCCTTGTACTGTTTCGGATTGGCACAGTCCGGGTGGCACCAGAACACAGACGGACTTTTGCCGGCGGCCGGATCGAATAACCTGGCATATGCGTTGCCATGGTCGCTGAAGGCATCGTCCAGCAACTGAGCGTCCGTGGCGGCAAGGTTGCCGTTGGCGATCGCTTTCAGAAAATACTGGTAGAAAGAAGTGTTCCGGCTGGAATCCAGATAGCTATCATGAGCGCCGGTCATGCCGTGGATGCCAAGAAAGTGACCGCTGTTGATATCGCCAGGATTAGGCTGGTCGAGGTTCGAAAAGGCGCGCACCGCGCCGCCCGCAAACATCATGGTGCAGGCCGAGATGCAGTAGCCGGAGAAGACTGTCTTCAGGCCCTGGCGCCGCGCCAGGTCGCCAACGTCGTAACCGCCGGTTACGGAGCCGCCGTTCGAATTGCGCATCACCAGCGTATCGATGACCCGTCCCTGGACGCGCAGCCGGGCCAGGTAGTCCGCCAGCACGTAGCCATCCGAAAACACCACGTCGCCCGACAGGAACACCTGGTTCCCGTGCACATGCATGTCCATCGCATAGGCATGGTGTAGGCCCGCCTCCATGCCCAGCGCCCCCAAAATGGCCAGCAACAGCTTGTATTTCATACCCTCTATCCCCTCACGTGTATACCAGTGTCCTAACGTCCCCACTAGAGATGCCCGTCCAGAATAAAAAAAGGGCCACGCTGCGGCCTCATGATCCCGAAACAGCCTCACAAAAAAACCTGCGCAGGCCTGGCCCCTTTTTTTATCTCGCGGGGCAGGTTAACAAGGCCTGCCGGGACCATCCTCCACAAGAGGGATTTCGCGGCGACTGATTGCTCGCTTCTCAACTATCAATAAGGAGTCATGCATATGTGCGGAAACAGAAAAATGCCAGGTTCGGCAAGAGACGTCTTTGATGCCGGCGGTACGACAGAACCGGCGCCGGCAGTTGAAATGAATGTTTCTTTCAACTATCAAGGATAGACATGACAGAACACATCGAACTGAAAGGCAGCCTGGCAGCCGCCACGCTCGCTACCCTGTTTCTTGTCGCCGGCTGCGGCGACGGCAGCAATACAGGCGCCGACGCCCTGGCAAAACAAAACCAGAATGTGGATGCGATCAAGCCGCCGGCCCAGAGTTCGGCGACCGCCGCCGCTGTCTCCGGAAAGATCACCTATGACTTTGTGCCCGCGGTCGCCAGCAAGGACCAGCAAGGGCGTTGGCAAGCCAAGCTCGACTATGCAAAAACCGTACAAAAACCGGCCCGCAATGTCGTGGTCGAACTGATCGACGACAAGACCGGCAAGGTATTGCTGTCGGCCGAAACCGACGTCCAGGGCAGCTATGCGTTCCAGGCGCCGCTCAATACCGCCGTCCGCGTGCGCGCAAAAGCGCAGATGCTGCGCACAGGCGGCGCCGGGCCAAGCTGGAATTTCGCGGTTCGCGACCACTCGTCGGCAGGTTATGGTGTATCGACCAACGGCGCCTCTCTGTTTGCCATGGAAAGCGCCTCCTTCAATAGCGGCAAGCAAGCCAGCATCCATGACCTGAACGCTGCTTCTGGATGGGATGCCACGAAATCGACCTATGCGACATCCCGCTCCGCCGGACCGTTCGCAATTCTCGACACGATCTACAACGCCAGCCATAAAGTACTGGAGGCCGATAAAAATCTCGCTTTCCCGCCTCTTAACGTCTTCTGGAGTCCGGGCGACACGGATGGCACTTATTTCGGCAGCGAGAGCGGCAAATCCAATTCCAGAGGCTTGCATATACTCGGCCAGGCAGACGTCGATACCGACGAATACGACGCCGGCGTGATCGCCCATGAATGGGGACACTATTTCCAGGCCAGCTTCTCTCGCGACGACAGCACTGGCGGCAGCCATGGACAGGGCGACTTGCTCGACATGCGCCTGGCGTTCAGCGAAGGCTGGGGAAATTCGTTTTCCAGCATGGCGCGCAATGATCCGATGTACGTCGACACCAATGGCAAGAGCCAAGGCAAACGCGCGGTAGTTTTCAAGGTCGACGATATTCCGGCCGACGATCCGAAAGCCTGGTTTAGCGAAACGGCGGTACAGTCTGTGCTGTATCGCCTGCACCAGTCGCCGGACATCGGTTTCGGCCCTATCTACCAGGCCATGGCGGCGCAGAAGACATCGCCGGCTTTCACCAGCCTGTTTTCATTCGCAGCCTCGCTGCGCGGAAAAATCAATGCGGCCGGCCAAGCCACGCTGGATAGCCTGCTGACTGAGGTCAATACCATAAACAAGGACAATCTGGACATGTTCGGTTCCAAACAAGCGAACCTTCCAGCGTCTATTATTGCTGCCAACAAGGATTTTGTGCTGCCGGTCTACACGCCTCTTGATGTCGGTTTGCAAATCGCGGCCCAGACAGTCGGCAAGGAAAGCACCGCTTGCAACACGACTGCATACGACCCGGGCAACAATTACAATAAACTAGGCGTATATCGCTATTTGCGTTTCAGCGTCGCGGAAAAAGGCAAATATCGGCTACGCATCGTTCCCGACCAGGGCCTGGCGCCTTACCTCCAGCTTTATAGCAAGGGAACGGAACTGGCTGGCGATACCGTCAAAAATCAGCTCAGCGAAGACCCGAATCATCCCGGCACTTATTATGCGAACTATGATTTGCCGGTGCAAAATGACTACGTAGCCACACTGACCACCGTGGGCGATGCTCCAGGATGCTTTAAGCTCCTGCTCACCCAAGTCAAATGAAAGGGAGAACAATCATGAACATCAAAAACATCCTGGGCAATAGCATGTTGGTCCTTGCAACCGTTGCCTGCCATGCGCAAAGCACTGTCGCCAAACCGCTGCAGCCCGTTGTTCCTGGCAAGGCAGCTGCGAAAAGCCAGCAGCCCGACAGTAAAATCGGCGCGCCGGTCAGCGTTGAACTGGTATCCAGCGGCGCCACCAGCAAGAACGTCACGTTGCCGGTGCAGCTGCAATTCAAGACCGACCAGCCCAACACCCCGCTGCAGGTGGAATACCGCGGCAATGACGGCTTGTCGCTTGTCACTCTCGGCACCGCTACGCTGATCAGCAACCAGCAAGGAATCGTCACCGATACGCCGAACGTGCGGGCAGCGGCTGACGGCGTGTACGACCTGAACGTGTTCGTCACGGTCGGCGAACGCACACGGGCAGTATCGATTCCGGTCACCGTGGGCAATGCCAAACCTGTGAAGAAAGCTGCGGGCAAGGCCATGCGCACGCCGCAAGGCGAAGACCTGACGATCATGCCGGCACAAGAGAAGTCGCACTGAACGGCGACGAACCGTGCCGGGGATTGATGCACCGCCGATCAATCCCCGGCGAAATTCATCAGCGCCTACTCAGGCGGCCGGATGGCAGCAGGCGCGGTTTCATGGGTGTATGGTGAGACCGACGCAGGCCTTGGCTCTCTCCCTCGCAACAGGTATCCCCGCTCCGCCTTCTCCACGCTTTCCAGGCCGGTACCCTGCAATAATCTGGCAAATGCTTCCGTAAGCGGGAAATTTCCTTCCAGGCCCGGGCTGCATTTGTTCCGCACCGACTCTGGCGCATAAGCAATCGAAATGCCTGCCGTCGCGGCAAACAGGGCCAGCTTCTGGCTCAAGGGCCCGGCTGCGATGGCGTAGCTGCGCCCGGCTTCAAAACCGGCGGCAGGCAGCACGCTGGTCACGCGCATCGATAGAGCCGCCGCCAGCAGCAAACCCCACACCTTGATAGTCGCATGTCGTGCGCGTTGGAAGGTCATGCCATGTATTCTCTTGTTTGCTCATCGCTAAAGCACCCTTACTTGATTGCCCCGCGAAACAGGAAAAAAGGCCAGGATTTTCCGAAGTCAGAAATTGTAGCGGCCGGTCAGCACGACGGTGCGTCCCTGTTCAAAACCGCTGCCTTCCGGAATGCTGGCGAAGCTGCCATACAGCTTGCGATCGAAGATGTTCCTCATGCCGAGCGTGAGCGACCATAACCTGGATTTGTAGCGCAAGTTGGCGTCGGTGCTGAACTGGCCTCCCATGTAGTCGTCGTTGATGTTGCGGTAACCGCCGCGGCTGCTCATTCCCAGGCCGTAGCCCCAGCCTCTCCAGCCGGGGCTCTGCAGATCGTAGCTGCTCCAGAAACTGGCCTGGTGGCGCGCCACGCGATCCACCGCAAAAGAAAAATCGGACGGCTGCCCGGCCTTGAATCCGGTGTAGCTATAGGATGCAATCAGATTCCAGCCCGGCGCCGGGCTCCCAGCCACGTCCAGCTCCGTGCCGTAGCTGACAGTGGGCGGCAGCGATCCCAGCAACCGTGTGACGCCGGCATCGTCTACCTCGCCATACAGGACCTTGGAATGGGTCGCGCGGAACGCCGACGCGGTAAGCAGCAATCGCTCGCCGAACAGGTTGAGCTTCAATCCCGCTTCGATCGATTTGCCTTCGGTCGCCGGAAAATTATAGATTCCCGCCGGGCCGCCGTTGGGACCGGGCCCTGAAGCCTGCGCCTGCAGCACAAAACTCTTTTGCTGGTTAACGTACACCATCATGCTGTCGGTCAGCTGATATGCCAGGCCGATGTTGTAGACCGGCTTGCTGCGCGGATGCAACGCGGTGTCGTCGCCGCTCTGCGCATCGATGCTGTGCGACCAGGCCTTGGTATAACCGAGATTGGCCAGCAAATGCCAGCGCCGCCAGCTCAGCTGGTCTTGCAAGAACCAGTTGCTGGTGTTGTAGCTCTGCGAGGATGAATCCGGCCACGGGGCCAGGCTGGACTGGGAAACTTCCGGCAGGCTGTCCGCCGACAAGGAGGCCATGACAGAATCGCCGATTTCGATCTGCGGCGCCGCACGCCAGCTATGGTGAAACGCCACGCCGGCCAGCACGACGTGTTTTACGGGCCCGGTAAAAAAACTGCCACGCACGCTATTCTCGACATTCCAGCCATAAGACGTCGCCTCTCCCGCCTGCGGCTGGCAGCCGCGCATTGCCGCACCGCTGCTGTCAGCCTTGCTTTGCGCGCAATAGTAAGACTCGAAGGAGACCTGCGTCTTCATGTAGTTGCCCTTGCTCTGCCAGCTCCAGCCGCCACCCAGTTTCTGCTGCAAGTCGTAGCTGGCGCCGAGGCTGGTGCTGCGGGTGCCGTCGTCAACCGCACCCAAGGGGCCGAAGCCGCCGCTCGCATGCTGGTTACGCTGGTAACTCAGGCCGACCACCGCAGTGGTATCGCCGTGACTAAAACCAAGCGACGGCGCGGCATACACCTCGCGCTCGCTGTCATAACGGCCGGTTGCGTTCGGGTCGCGGTTACCGGACAGGATCAGCCGGTGCGTCCATGCTTGATCTTCCGACAAGGCTCCCGCGAGGTCGAGCGTCATCCGCTGATGGCCATAGCTGCCGGCTTCCAGCGTCAGCTCGCGCACCGCTTCGGCTTGCGGCCGCTTGGTGATGATATTGGCCAGGCCGCCCGGCTGCATCTGGCCGTTGGCGATGATCGAATCGGCGCCCTTGAGTACGTCGATCCGCTCGATAGCCGCCAGCGGCGTATGCAGCGGCGAGCTGGCGTTGTCGATGGGAGAAGGCCCCTGCTCCAGGCCGTTGATGCGGGACGGCGCGGCAAACCCGCGGATATAGATGGCTGAATCGACGCCGCGGTTGTAGATATTGACACCGCTGACGTCATGCAAGGCATCCAGCAGCGATTGCGCCTGCTGGCTGGCCATGACGTCCTTGGTCACCACCTGCACCGATTGCGCGATCTCGGACAGCGGCGTATCGCCGCGCGTAGCGCTGCTGCTGCTGGCAGCGGCAAATCCTTGGGCCGGCTCAGGCGCTTCCGTGGTCCCGGTGACCGTCATTGCCATCAGGAGCGTATCCTCTCTTGCAGCGGCTTTCTCGGCCACCGCAGCAGCAGAAGCAACAGGCGGCGCCGGCGGCGTGACCCGCAGCAGGTATCCGCCCTCCGCCTTGGCCGCTGCTTCCAGTCCGGTACCGTTCAGCAGGCGAGCCAGCGCTTCAGCGACCGGATAACGGCCGGCCAGCCCCGGGCTGTATTTGTCTTGCAGCAGGGCCGCATCGTAGGCAAGCGAAATGCCAGCCTTGACGGCAAACACCGCCAATGCCTGGTTCAGCTTGCCGCCGGCGATCGAATAGTCTTTTGCCGGCTGCCCCGCTTGCGCCCATGCTTGCTGAGGAACGATCGAACCTGCGGAAACCAGGAAGCAGCACGCGACGTGCATGCGGATTGCCGTCGATAACGGCAAGGTCGTTCCGGAAATCCGCCGCCGAGAATTTTGTAGAACCATGCCAATTGCTTTCTCGGTTGACTAGACCTGCGCCCGGCCAATGGCCGGATCCAACTGAAACTCTTGTGTGTGCACCCTAGGCTGCCCTTACGGTGACCCAGTACTGGGTGACTCTCTCTATCCGCACCGGCAGCACCTTGCTGAGCAGGGCCAGCACCTGGTCGGTGTCCTTCAGCTGATAGGTGCCCGAGACGCGTTGCTCCGCCACCGCCGGATCGCAGCTGAGACGGCCGTGGCGATAGCGAGAGAGTTCCTGGACAAAATCGGCCAGCCGCATCTTGTCCGCAAACAGCACGCCTTGCGACCAGAGCGCCTGGGCCTCGTCCACCGCCAGCACCGGCCCGGCCTGGCTCGCGCTAAAGCTGCACTGCTGGCCGGCTTGCACCACCACGGCTGCCGCTTTCAGCGGCGTCAACTCGATCGCTCCCTCGAACACCGCCACATGGCTGCGCATGCCCTCTTGCCTGACGTCGAAGCGGGTGCCGAGCGCACGCAGCATGCCATGCCGCGTCTGCACCCTGAACGGACGCGCCGGCAGCATCTTGTCGGCTGCCGTGGTCACCAGCACTTCGCCGGTGTAAAGCTGGACCAGGCGCTGGCGGCCGTCGAATTTGACATCGACCGAACTGGCGGTATTCAGGATCAGCTGGGTACCGTCCGCCAGCGCAATCGTGCTGCGCTCGCCGGTTGCGGTCTGGTATTCGGCAGTCCAGTCCTCCCACGGCAGCTTGGCGGCCAGCCAGGCCACCGGCGCTGTGCTTAGCAGCACAGCCAGGGCCTTGAGCGCCGCCCGACGCTGCTGCGGATAGGCCGGACGGTCAAGCACCGGCATGCCCAGCTCGGGAGGAATGTCGCTGAACGAGTCGGTGAGCCGTTGCGCGCATTGCCATGCGCGCTGGTGTTCGGGGCTGCGCGAACGCCAGTGCTGCCAGGCTTGCTGGTCGGCTTCGGTAGCATCGTCGCCATGCAGCTTCATCAGCCAGGTGGCGGCTTCGCGAATGATCGCCGGATTGATCGATGTCTCTGTCATGGCAAGGAAAACGTCAGGCACTGCTCGAAACCCAGCACCATATGGCGCTTCACGGTCCTGACCGAAATGTTCAGCTGCTCGGCGATCTCGGCGTAAGTCAGGCCTTCCAGCTGCGACAGCAGGAAAGTGCTGCGTGCCTTGGGCGGCAGGCGGTCCAGCATGGCGTCGACTTCGAACAGGGTCTCCAGCAGGATGGCGCGATATTCCAGCGACGGCGCCTGCGCTTCGGGCAGCAAGGCCAGCGTCTCCAGGTAAGCACGCTCCAGCGCTTCGCGCCGATAAGCATTCGCCACCAGGCCTTTGGCGATGACCGTCAGGTAGGCGCGCGGCTCTTCGATCACCTCGATTGCAGGTTTCAGCAAGACCCGTACAAAAGTGTCTTGCGCGATATCCGCAGCGTGGTCGATATTGCCGAGGCGCCTGCGCAACCAGCCCACCAGCCAGTTGTGATGGTCAATGTACAACGACTGCATCGGCGTAGCGTCCACCTTGGGCATGAGCGGCTCTCCTAACAATGTGCTTCTTTCAAAGCCAAGACAAAATCAAAGATGCTGGCAGTTGCATGAAAGCGGCCGGTCTTTGTGCTGCGCCGCGTTTCCAGGCAAAAGGAAAACATCGCAAAGGCGATTGCGTTCTTCCTCTACTCAATCCAAGACCAAAATGTATGACCAATCTGCGTCGATCGTCAACAAGACGACAGGGGCAAAACAACACAATCGCCACTAAACATTTAATTATTTGAACATTTCCTTTTTGCGCTCAGCGATTCTAACCAGCAAAGTCCGATTGTTACCCGATATTTTATTGGACCTTCGCATGGCGCCGAATCGCGCATCTTTACGAAAATGCTCCGCATGGATTGCGAGAGACACAATCATTGTGCGAATGAAGCAATATCGAGGCCAAGATGCAGCAGATTGCGCCTGTTTTGGGATCGACAAACAAATATGGAAATTTAAAAAAAGAATGGCACTTTTTTTTGTCTCAAGTGGCAAGACTAGTGAGCAGGTCTTAATGTGTGCAGGGAGATTTTGAGCGAATGTTGACAGTATCCGTTAAACAATCGTTGCGATAGTCCAGCGGCAAGCGCGTATTTGGTGCATGGCGCACCGCTATTGCTTTGTCGGCAAGTGCACAGCCGAAGCCGGGGATGAGCTGGATGCGCCGATTGTTACCTTTCCGGCCAGGCGCCTATGGCCGGCCAGGCGCGCGATCCCAGGAAAATTTTTCCAGCGGACCGGTATAGGGTTTAGCCAGGGGAAACGCTAGGTCGCCGCGCTTGCCTGTCTTCAAGCCCAGTTGCACCAGGCTTTCCGCCAGTTTCAGCGCCACCGTCACGCCGTCGATCACGGCGATGCCGAGCTCTTCTGCAATCGCCTTGCAGAGATCGCTCATGCCGGCGCAACCGAGCACGATGCTGTCAACCCTGTCCTGCTCCATCGCCTGCCGGCATTCAGCCAGGATGATGCGATACGCGTCCGAGCCCGGCCGCTCCAGGTCCAGTACATTCAGTTCGCAAGCGCGCACCTTGCGGCAAAAGCGCTGCATGCCGTATCGCTCGGCCAGGTGCCAGGCGATGCCGCAGGTCCGCTCCAGCGTGGTGACCACGCTGAAACTGCCGCCGATCAGGCTGGCGGCGTGCATCGCCGCTTCGGCGATGCCGATCACCGGGCCGCGCGCGGCTTCGCGTGCGGCATACAGGCCGGGATCGCCGAAACAGGCGATTACATAGGCATCGATGCCGGCCGCCTCGCCCTTCCTGATTTCATCGAGGATGCCTGGCACGCTCAGCGCCTCGTCGTAGTGGCTTTCAATCGACGCCGGCCCCATCTCCGGGCTGACCGCGATCACCTCGGTGCCGATGGCGGCGACCCGGCGCGCGCACTGGCCGATTTTCTCGGTCATGCTCCAGGTCGTATTAGGATTGATGATTTTGATTTTCAAGATCAGGCGCTCGCTGCTCCTGCCGCCTTCGGCACGGCCTGTTTATCGCTGATGGTCCAGTAAATCGCCAGGCCGCATGCCATGCCGATGAACCAGGTGAAATTGGCCAGGCTGCCAAGCGACGGCAGCAATACGCACAGCACCGGAATCACTGCCGACGGGATCAGCGCGATGATGGCCTTGGGGTTATAGCCATTGCTGTACCAGTAAGCGCCCTTCGGATCCATGGTGTAGAGGTCGTCGACGATCACCTGCTGTTTTTTCACCAGGTAGAAATCGGCAATCAGGATGCCGAACAAGGGGCCGATGAAGGAACCCAGGATATCCAGCGTGTAATGGATCACATGCGGATTGTTGAACAGGTTCCAGGGCGTGATGAAAATCGAGGCGACCGCGGCGATCATGCCGCCCATGCGCCAGCTGACCAGCTTCGGCGCCACGTTGGAAAAATCGAAAGCCGGCGACACGAAGTTGGCGACGATATTGATGCCGACCGTGGCGATCATGAAAGTCAGGCCACCCAGCACCACCGCAAAAGTGTTGTCGATATGGCTCACCATCTCCACCGGATCGGTAATCAGCTTACCGTACAGCGGCAAGGTGGCAGCGATGCAGACTACGGTCAGCAATGAAAAGCCGAGGAAATTGACCGGCAGGCCCCAGAAATTTCCCCGTTTTACCGATTGGTAATCCTTGCCGTAGCGCGAAAAATCGCCGAAGTTGAGCATCGGCCCCGAGAAATAAGACACCACCAGCGCGGTAGCATTGATCATGATCGGGATCGCCGCCGCGCCGCTGTATTTGATGCCGCCCAGGTTCAGGTCGATATTGCTCCAGCCGGCCTTGCTGATCAGCCAGGCGGCCAGCAGGAACATCACCACGTACACCGCCGGCCCGGCCCAGTCGATGAACCTGCGGATGGCGTCCATGCCAGTCCAGAACACGATCGCCTGCAACACCCACATCACCATGAAACCCAGCCAGCCGAAATAAGACAGGCCGGCAAAACCGTATTGCTTGAGGTCGGCGTAAATCGCCAGCTGCGGGAAAAACTTGAGCAAGATCAGCAAGAAGGCGCCGGACGCCAGGTAAGTCTGGATGCCGTACCAGGCTACCGCAATCAGTCCGCGGATAATCGCCGGGATGTTCGCTCCCAGCACGCCGAAGGTAGTGCGGCAAATGACCGGATAAGGGGCGCTGGTGACCTGGCTGGGCTTGGCCACCAGGTTGGCGAAGAACTGCACGATCATGATGCCGGCCAGCAGCGCCACCAGCACCTGCCAGCTGCTCAACCCGAGCGCAAACAGGCTGCCGGCGGTCACGTAGCCGCCTACGCTGTGCACATCGGACATCCAGAACGCAAAAATATTGTAGCTGCCCCAGGTCTGTTTTTTCAGCGGCGCCAGGTCGTCGTTGGTCAGCCGGTCGTGATACGAGGGCTTGATAATCGCATTGTGCTGTTCCATCGTGACTCCTAATCCAGAGTGTTAACAAATCAGGCCGGGCGGGACATCGCCGGGAACTGGTTTTGATTGGCAAAGCTGGTTGACAATGAAACCGCATAAATCATCGACAATCAAATACACAATTGCGCACAATCATTCCTGACCTATAAGCCAGAATCGTGCCAAGCATTGTAGAAGCCAGGGTGAGCAAGAATGGGATGGCTGTATAAAAGGGGATTTTTCCGACTGCGAGACGGGTGATGACAGGGACTTGGAAAGCGGCACAAACTGGTGCAAACCCAGCCATAATTGTGCACCTGCCTCGCAATGATGCAATTTCAAGGCGCTGGACACGCGAAAGCCAAGCTAGCCGTGCAAGCTGCCGGCTTCGGACTTATACTGTTGCCACGTCAATGGGAAAATGCTGCGATCCATGTATAAATTGTGCACAATACCGATATTGAATACGCCTGGAACCGAACCGGAGGCCATGGCATGAGCGCAGTCCCCAGAGGCGAGCAGGCCGAGTTGAGCAACGATGAAATCGATGCCCGCATCCACCTCGCCATCATCGACGCCATCCTCGACCACCAGCTGCCGCCGGGAACGCGCCTGGTCGAAGCGCCGCTATGCGAAGCATTCGGCGTGACGCGCGGCACCTTGAGGCGGGTTTTTGTGAAACTGGCGCATGAACGCGTGATCGACCTGCAGCCGAACCGCGGCGCGGTGATCGCCATGCATGACGTCAAGGAAGCGCGCGAAGTGTTCGAGGCGCGCGTCATCCTCGAAGGCGGCTCGGTCAGGAGCCTGGCCGGCAAGCGCAAGGTGTTACCGGAATTGCGCACACTGGTGAAACGGGAACACGCGTTGCGCGAGCAAGGCAACTGGGGGGAATGGATACGCCTGTCGGGTGAATTCCATATCAAGCTCAGCGAAGCCAACCAGAACAATATCGTCAGCGCCTACCTGCGCACCCTGATTGCGCGCACTTCCCTGCTGATAGGCTTGTATGAAACGCCGAAACGCAACAGCTGCTCGGCCGACGAACACGGCGGCATCCTGGATGCGATCGAACAAGGGGATGCGGAACGCGCCGCCAGGCTGATGGAACATCACCTGGGCGAATATGCCTCCGAGCTGCTGACCGAAACCGGCCAGCCCAAGGAAGTCGATTTCGCCAGGCTGTTTTCGCCGGTGCGCGCGGCCTGATTTTTATTTCGGATTCATCTGATTTTTCTAAGGGTGCAAAAAATGCTTTCGTGTGTAGGGTGGGCACGCTTTTGTGTCCACGCGGAAGCGCCACAGCGTGGGCACAAAAGCGTGCCCACCCTACTTCTTGGCATGCCATGCGCGATAACCTCTCCTTTACCCACAGAGAAGTCTGAACTGAAGTACTTTTTTCGCGCCTAGCCTTTATCGGCGTTGGCCTGGTCGTCCAGGCCTTTCAGGAACTGCATTTTCTCGGCGATCTTGGACTCGACGCCGCGCGGTACCGGCCGGTACCAGCCGGGATCGCCTATGCCATCGGGCAGGTAGGTCTCGCCGGCCGCATAGGCATGCGGCTCGTCATGCGCATAACGATACTCATGGCCATAGCCGAGTTCCTTCATCAGCTTGGTCGGCGCATTTCTCAGGTGTACCGGCACTTCCCGCGACTTGTCCTTGCGGACAAACGCCATGGCCTGGTTGAAGGCGTTGTAGCCGGCATTGCTCTTGGCCGCGATGGCCAGGTAGATGACTGCCTGCCCCAGCGCCAGCTCGCCTTCCGGCGAACCTAGCCGTTCATAGGTCGCTGCGGCGTCGTTGGCAATCTGCATCGCGCGCGGGTCGGCCAGGCCGATATCTTCCCAGGCCATGCGCACAATCCGGCGCGACAGGTATCTGGGGTCGGCGCCGCCGTCCAGCATGCGGCACAGCCAGTACAGCGCACCGTCCGGGCTGGAGCCGCGCACCGATTTGTGCAAGGCCGAAATCTGGTCGTAGAAATTGTCGCCGCCCTTGTCGAAGCGGCGCGCATTCAGGGTCAGCGCATTTTGCAGGAACTCGCTGGTGACCTGGGTCACGCCGGAAGCCTTGATGGCGCTGCCGCTCTGCTCCAGCAGGTTGAGCAGCCGGCGCGCATCGCCGTCGGCATAACCGATCAGGGTATCGACCGCGGCCTCGTCGAACTGCAGGTGCGACAAGACCCGCTCCTGCGCGCGCGCCAGCAGTAGCTTCAGTTCATCCTCGGTCAGGGCCTGCAGCACATACACCTGCGCCCGCGACAGCAAAGCGGAATTGACTTCAAACGAGGGATTTTCGGTAGTCGCGCCAATGAAGGTCACCAGGCCCGATTCGGCATACGGCAGCAAGGCGTCTTGCTGAGATTTGTTGAAACGGTGGATTTCGTCGACGAACAAGATCGTATGCTTGCCTTGCGCCAGGTTCTGCTGCGCCTGTTCCATCGCCGCCCGGATATCCTTGACGCCCGAAAACACCGCCGACAGCGGGATGAATTCACAGTCGAAGGCATTCGCGGTCAGGCGCGCCAGCGTGGTCTTGCCGACACCCGGCGGCCCCCACAGGATCATGGAATGCGGCTTGCCGGATTCAAACGCCAGCCGCAGCGGCTTGCCCGGCCCCAGCAGGTGGCTCTGCCCGATCACCTCGTCCAGGGTCGCCGGACGCAGGGCTTCAGCCAGTGGCGGTATGGGTTCAACTTTGAAGAGATCGGACATGGTTCGGTGAAAAAATGGTCTTTGTTTGAAAAATCAAATGTAATGCAGCAGGCCAGCCCGGAAACCTGCCGGCTACACCCTCTGCGCACGAAGATGGCGATTGTGAGAGAATCCCTGTCGATTTTGACCAGCTTTCTGCCTGCCATGCCCTTTGTCGTCACCGATTCCTGCATCCGCTGCAAATACACCGACTGCGTCGAGGTCTGCCCTATGGACTGCTTCCGGCAAGGGCCGAATTTCCTGGTGATCGTCCCCGAGGACTGCATAGACTGCTCGATGTGCGTGCCGGAATGTCCGGTCGGCGCCATCTACAACCAGGCCGACCTGCCCGACGAACAGCGCCATTTCGCCGAAATCAACGCCCGCCTTGCCGCCCATCCGGACTGGAAACCGATCACCCGCTCGCAACCACCGTTGCCTGACCACGAAGCCTGGCGCGAGGTCGCCAACAAGCTGGAATTCCTGGAACAGGCGTAGGGTGGGCAGGTTTTTTTGCCCACGCGCTGCTCAAATCCGCGTGGGCACCCATGCCCACCCTACTGATTCAATACATCCGCCCCTTGGGCACGACAAACTGGAACTGCCCGGTCGACAGCGGCGGATTCTTGACGAAATTCTTGAAGGTCAGCAGCGATACCTGGCCAAACGAATCACGCAGCTCCATCGCCTGCGGCACACCGTCCTTGAGACCGATGCCGATATGGTCGAAGGTGGTGTCCTTGGCTTTCGGCGTCGCTTCCAGCCACTCCATGCCATCCTTGGCTTGGCCTTCTTTCAGGACGAAATTCTTTTCCAGGTCGTTGCTGCCGAACAGGATCGCCGCCGGTGAGGAGCCGAGCGCATTGCCCAGGCTCTTGGTGGTGACCTGGTTCAGGTCCTTGTCGTAGATGTACAGCTTGTCGCCGTCGGCCTGCAGCACCTGTTCGTACGGCTTCTGGTAAGTCCAGATGAACTTGCCGGGCCGGGCGAAGATGAAAACGCCGCTGGAAGTGCTGGTGACCTTGGGCGCCTTGCCGGCGTCGATTTTCACCAGCTGCTGCGAGAATTCACCCTTGGCCGACTGCGTGCTGCTGACGAACGACTTGAACTGCTCCAGCGCACTGGCATGGGCCAGCGACGGCAGCAGCGCCATGCTCAGCGACAGGCCGACGATCAGGCGGCCCGATTTGAACTTGGCGAACATGTTGCCCTTGCCGGCCAGGCTGGCGATGATTTTCTTTTGCATATCTTATTGCTCCGTGTTGCTATTCCCCGCCGGCACCAGGATTTCCCGGTTGCCGTTGGATTGCATGGTTGAGACCAGTCCGCTTGTTTCCATCTGCTCCAGCAAGCGCGCCGCGCGGTTGTAGCCGATGCGCAGATGGCGCTGCACCAGCGAAATCGAGGCGCGCCGGTTCTTCAGCACCACCGCCACCGCCTGGTCGTACAATTCGTCGCCTTCGCTGCCGCCGGTCGCCGCGCCGCCGCCGAGCGGGCCGTCGGCGCCGTCTTCCAGCACGCCGCCTTCCAGTATTCCTTCGATGTAGTTCGGCTCGCCCTGTTCCTTCAGGTAGTCGACCACCCGATGCACTTCTTCATCCGAGACGAACGCGCCATGGACCCGGATCGGCAAGCCGGTGCCGGGCGGCATGTACAGCATGTCGCCCATGCCGAGCAGCGCTTCCGCTCCCATCTGGTCAAGGATCGTGCGCGAATCGATCTTGCTGCTGACCTGGAACGCGATCCGGGTCGGCACATTGGCCTTGATCAGGCCGGTGATCACGTCTACAGATGGGCGCTGCGTCGCCAGAATCAAGTGGATGCCGGCGGCGCGCGCCTTTTGTGCAATACGCGCGATCAGCTCTTCCACCTTCTTGCCGACCACCATCATCAGGTCGGCCAGCTCGTCGATGATGATAACGATGGTCGTCAGCTTGTCCAGTGGTTCCGGCGCATCCGGCGTCAGGCTGAACGGGTTCGGGATTTTTTCTTCGCGCTTGTCGGCTTCTGTGATCTTCTGGTTGTAGCCGGCTAGGTTGCGTACACCCAGTTTCGACATCAGCTTGTAGCGGCGCTCCATTTCGTTGACCGCCCAGTTCAGCGCATGGCCGGCCTGACGCATGTCGGTCACCACTGGTGCCAGCAGGTGCGGGATACCCTCGTAGATCGACAGTTCCAGCATTTTCGGATCGATCAGGATCAGTCGCACCTGTTTTGGATCAGATTTGTAGAGCAGGGACAGGATGGTGGCGTTGATCCCCACCGATTTGCCCGAACCAGTCGTACCCGCCACCAGCAAGTGCGGCATCTTGGCTAGGTCAGCCACCACCGGATGGCCGGCGATATCCTTACCGAGTGCAATGGTAAGACTGGAAACGCTGTCGTTATAGACCTTGGAACTGAGGATTTCGGTCAGACGCACAATTTGACGTTTAGGGTTGGGTAGCTCCAGGCCCATATACATCTTGCCCGGGATAACTTCGACCACGCGGATCGAAGTCAGAGATAATGAACGCGCCAGGTCGCGCGCCAGACCAACGATCTGGCTGCCCTTGACGCCGGTCGCCGGTTCGATTTCATAGCGCGTGATCACCGGTCCCGGATGCACTGCCACAACCGTTACCTGGACACCGAAATCGGAAAGCTTCTTCTCAATCAGACGACGGGTGAATTCTAACGTTTCTTCGCTCACGGTCTGCTGCGCGGGTGGCGCCTCATCCAACAGCGACAAAGGCGGCAAATTCGTATCAGGCAAATCCTCGAACAAAGCGCTTTGTTTTTCCTTCTGCACCCTCTCGGATTTCGGCACAGCCACGATTTGTGGCTCAATGCGGATCGGTGGCGCTACCACGATCTTGGCGCGCTCCTGCACTACCACTTCTTCGCGCTTGACCGCAGCGACCTGGCCGACCTTGCGGTCCTGGCGCGCCACGTAGAAATTCTTCAACCACTGCACGCCATTTTCGATGCCGGCGCCGATGCGCTCCGCCAGCGTCAGCCAGGACATATGAAAAAACAGGCTGATGCCGATGGCAAACAGCAGCAGTAAGAACAAGGTGCCACCGGTGAAGCCGAGCGCATTTCGCGAGCCACTGCCGATCAGTTGCCCCAGAACACCACCTGGCGTACGAGGTAATTGCACATGCGCCGCTAGCCAATGCATGCAGTTAAATTCAAGGCCCAGACTGCCGGCCATGATCAGGGTAAAACCGACGGCGCGAATCAAGCCTTCGTGGTGATGCTCTGGTTCGACGTCTTTCTCCGCCACATAACGTTGCGAAATACGGCGATAACTTTGCCACAGGGTACGCAACAGCAGCACGCACCACCACCAGGCGGAGGCTCCGAAGACGAACAACATTAGGTCGGATATCCAGGCGCCGACACGGCCACCCCAATTGTGGATACCCGACACTCGAGCACCATGCGACCAGCCTGGATCCTGCTGCGAATAACTGGCGAAAATGATGATCAGGTAGGCTGTGATGACCGCATAGACGATCCAGCGCGCTTCATACAGCAGCCGGACCAGACGGCTCGGCAAAGGCTGCGCCTCTTGCGGCTTGGTGTTGCGGGTATAGGCTTGGCTTGTTCTAGTCATAAATCCGGTTGGTGTTACTTCGTTATCACTTTACAGGTGCGCGGAATGCATTCGCAAGTTGAAATTATGCACCTAATACCTATATATATAACCAGTGTTTGATGTTTCCATTTGAAACATGAGCAAAAAACCAAGCTTGGGGAGCAAGGATTTTTGATGCGCCGCCACTTGAAAGCGTCGGCTCGACTATAATCTTACCGAGTTTTTGAGCGCAATTTGATGATCTTGACAATATTTATCCGCCGCCAGCGGCCATAAATCCGCATTCATCATCTGATCAGCTGGGGACAGCATCATTCGCCGCAAGTCTGTGCTGGCGGCAACCCTGTCCGACAACTGTTTTTGATATCTGTTACCTGAGGCACACGATGACCACTACCAAACCCGCCAAGCACGCCCATGTCCTGATCCTCGGTTCCGGGCCCGCCGGCTACAGCGCCGCTGTCTACGCCGCCCGCGCCAACCTGAAGCCGGTCCTGATCACCGGCGTCGAGCAAGGCGGCCAGCTGATGACTACCACCGACGTCGAGAACTGGCCCGGCGACCCGCACGGCGTGCAAGGTCCGGAACTGATGCAGCGCCTGCTCAAACACGCAGAAGAATTCAACACAGAGATCATTTTCGATCATATCCACACCACCAAGTTGTCGGAAAAACCATTTCGCCTGATCGGCGACAATGGCGAATACACCTGCGACGCCTTGATCATCGCCACCGGCGCCTCGGCCCAGTACCTCGGCCTGCCGTCGGAAGAAGCGTTCATGGGCAAAGGCGTCTCGGCCTGCGCCACTTGCGACGGTTTCTTCTACCGCGGCCAGGAAGTCGCCGTGGTCGGCGGCGGCAATACCGCTGTCGAAGAAGCACTGTACCTGTCCAATATCGCCAGCAAGGTAACGCTGATCCACCGCCGCGACAAGTTCCGCGCCGAGCCGATCCTGGTGGACCGCCTCAACGCCAAGGTGGCGGAAGGCAAGATCGTCATCAAGTACAACCACACGCTGGATGAAGTCACCGGCGACGCCAGCGGCGTGACCGGCATCAACATCAAGTCGACCGCCGACGGCAGCGTCACGCCGATCACGCTGCACGGCATCTTCATCGCCATCGGCCACAAGCCGAACACCGGCATTTTCGACGGCCAGCTGGAAATGCACAACGGCTACATCAAGACCAAAACCGGCCTCGAGGGCATGGCCACCGCCACCAGCGTGCCGGGCGTGTTCGCCGCCGGCGACGTCCAGGACCACATCTACCGCCAAGCCATCACCAGCGCCGGCACCGGCTGCATGGCGGCGCTCGATGCGCAGCGTTTCCTGGAAGACTAGATTTCCAGGAAGAGTAATGTTCACGCGTGGGCATGATGTGCCCACCTTACTTCGCTGCAACGGACGCATACATCATGGCCGGCCCGATCAAAGACTTCAGCGCCCTCAAATCGCTGCGCAAGGAAATCAAGGCGCAGGATGAAGCACGCCAGGCTGCCGCGGCCGAAGCCAAGCGCCGCGAGCAGGAAGCGCGGCGTGACGCCGACATCTTCCGCAGCAGCATCGGCAACGTCAAGCCGCTGGCGGTTCCGGCCAAATTCACGCCTGACATCCCGCGCCCGCTGCCGATCGCGCGCCAGCACCTGGCCGACGAACAAGCCGCGCTGGAAGCATCGCTGTCGGACGATTTCAACATCGAAACCTTGCTCGATACCGATGAAACGCTCAGCTTCGCCCGCAACGGCATCGGCCCCGACGTCATGCGCAAGCTGCGGCGCGGCCACTGGACTATCCAGCAGCAGCTCGACCTGCACGGCCTGCGGCGCGAAGAAGCGCGCGAAGCCCTGGCCGAATTCCTGCGCCTGGCAGCGAAACGCGGCTGGCGCTGCGTGCGCATCATCCATGGCAAGGGACTGGGTTCCATCAACAAGGAACCGGTGCTGAAATCCAAGGTCCGCAACTGGCTGGTGCAGAAGGAAGAAGTGCTGGCCTTCTGCCAGGCCACCGCCGCCGAAGGCGGTTCCGGCGCCCTGCTGGTGCTGCTGAAGGGCCAGACCGCTTGATTCGATTCATGCTTGATTCTCGCTCGATTCTCGCTCGATTAGTAGGGTGGGCACAGGTGCCCACCCTACTAAAACAAACCCATCTGGCCTGACAAGCGGTCTTTTTCCGGCTGCACGTACGGCCGCCGGAAACGGCTCGTATCGAGCGTGCCGAACGAACCGCCCCGGCCCAGGCCGAACCTGAGCACGGCCTTCTCAAAACGCTGCCGCAACAGATCGGCCCACACGCCCTCGCCGCGCATGCGGGTGGCGAAATCGGCGTCATAGTCGGCGCCGCCGCGCATTTCGCGGATGCGGTTCATCACACGGTTGGCGCGTTCCGGAAAATGCGCCTGCAGCCAGTTCTTGAACAATGGATTCACCTCCCACGGCAGACGCAATACGGTATAACCGGCTCGCACCGCGCCAGCCTCGGCGGCCGCCTCTATCACACGCTCCAGGTCCGGTTCGGTGATGAACGGAATCATGGGCGCCACGCTGACGCTGACCGGGATGCCCGCCTCCGCCAGCGTGCGGATGGTGCGCAGGCGCCGCGCCGGCGTCGCCGCGCGCGGCTCCAGTGTGCGGGCGATGCTCGCGTCCAGCGTAGCGATGGTGACCGCCGCCACCGCCTGCCGCTTGGCCGCCATCCCCGCCAGCAAATCGATATCGCGCTCGATCAAGGACGACTTGGTGATCAGGGCCAGCGGATGTTCGCAATCGTGCAGCACTTGCAAGATACGCCGCGTCAGCATCAATCCGCGCTCGCAAGGCTGGTAGGCGTCGGTGTTGATGCCCAGCGCGATCGACTCGGCGACATAAGACGGCCTGGCCAGTTCCCGCAGCAGCAATTCCGGCGCGTTCACCTTGGCAAAAATCCGGCTCTCGAAATCCAGTCCAGGCGACAGGCCCAGGTAGCTATGGGTCGGCCGCGCGAAACAGTAGATGCAACCGTGCTCGCAGCCGCGATAGGGATTCAGCGAGACATTGAACGGCAGGTCCGGCGAGGCGTTGCGGCTGAGGATGCTCTTTGCCTGTTCTTCGGTAACGATGGTGCGTATCGGGGCCGGCGCCAGTTGCTCATCCTGCTGTTCATCTTCCGCCGCCCAGCCGTCGTCGAATTCCTCGCGCTGTGCAACTTCAAAGCGGCCCTGCATGTTGCTGGTCGCGCCGCGCCCCTTGCGCGCCACGCCGGGGGGCTGGAACTGGATTACCTGGGGAAAAGGCTTTTTTTGATAATCTGTCATCATGGCACCAATATACTGTATATACATACAGTATGTTAGCGTAAATCCTGCCTTTTGCAACGGTAGTTCCCCGCGCCATGCTATTTCGGCAAACGACGCCAGACATAAACCACGGGAATACAAAGCAGGATGGCCAGAGCGCTGCAGACCATGCACCAGCCAATCCCGTAGCGGTAGTTGTTATCGATGATGTGCAGGGAAAGAGCAGCGCCGCGCACCAGGCCGAGGAAAACGAAATGCGCCGGGAAAATCACCAGCGTATTTTCTGAAAGCCAGCCGGCTATCCTTGACGCCGGCAACAGCTTGGAAACGCATACAACGGCGACGATGCCGAACAGGGAAACCGGCAGGTAAAGCAAGGGCTGGGTACCGAAATACATGGTGGCCAGATCTACCCTGTCGTTCAATTGCCCGGCGCCGACCAGCAGCGCCGCCGCTGCCAAGGCTGCCAGCAACAGCGGTCCGATGCGCATGGCGTCAAACCAGGCACGTTCGCGTACATGCTGCCCGATCGCATAAAACGACAGCGCCACCCACATCGTATCCAGACCAAGCAGCAGCCTGTAAGGCGGACGGCTGACGGCTAGCGTGACGGCAAATCCGAGAATTACAAACCAGCAGGTGGCGGCAGTCAGGTTCAACAGCTTGCGCGCCGCCTGGTACATGATCACCGTCGCCACCAGGCAGGGAAAGAACCAGAGCGGCGGATTGATATACAGGTCTGGCTCCAGGCCTGTCAGCAAGCCGGCGATGGGGTCGTACCACTGGCGTCCGGCAGACAATGCGGCCTTCGCGCCGATGTTGCGGGTCGCAAGCCAATACAGGTAAGCGAAGCAGAAAAACAGGAAATACGGCCAGGCCAGGGTGCGCAATATTTTTTTTGCATTGCCGTACACGGATTCATTCAATTTATCCGGCTTGAGCAGGAATCCGGAAATGAAGAAAAACAGCGGCACGTGGAAACTGAACAGCAAGCGCACCATATAGTCAGACAAGCCTTTGCTGTGGCCGACGACGATCAGGACAATGCCGATAGCCTTGGCATTGTCGATGAACACATAACGAGCGGCTGCGCCCGGGCTGAGCGATGAACGCTGGAGCGACGGAAAAAAACTCATCTGGAAAATTACGGGAAGGGCAACGCCGCATCCGGCTTCGCAGCCAGGATCACACGCTTGAATTCGGACTGGATCCGGAGCAGCGCCTGTTCCGATTCGGCCTCGAAACGCATCACGACCACCGGCGTGGTGTTGGATGAACGCGCCAGGCCGAAACCATCCGGATATTCGACGCGCAAGCCATCGATCTTGATGATGTCGTCGGCTCCCGGGAATTTCGCCTCGCTCTGCAATTTCTCGATCAGGGCGAAATTCTCACCCTCCTCCAGCTTCAATTGCAGCTCAGGCGTGCTGGACGATTGCGGCAGCGCATTCAGCACTGCCGACGGGTCGCGTTCGCGGCTCAGCAATTCCAGCAGCCGCACGCCGGCGTACAGGCCGTCGTCGAAACCGTACCAGCGGTCCTTGAAGAACACATGGCCGCTCATCTCGCCGCCCAGCGGCGCGCCGGTTTCACGCATCTTGGCCTTGACCAGCGAGTGACCAGTCTTCCACATCAGCGGCTTGCCGCCATGCGCGGTGATCCACGGCGCCAGGTGGCGCGTGCATTTGACGTCGTACAGGATCTCGCGGCCCGGGTGGCGCGTCAGCACATCCGCCGCAAACAGCATCAGCTGCCGGTCCGGATAGATGATCTGGCCATCCTTGGTCACCACGCCGAGGCGGTCGCCGTCGCCATCGAACGCCAGGCCGATTTCGGCATCGGAATTCTGCAGGGCGCGGATCACGTCCTGCAGGTTTTCCGGATGCGCCGGATCGGGATGGTGGTTGGGGAAAGTGCCGTCCACTTCGCAGAACAGTTCCTGCACCTCGCAGCCGAGCGCACGGTACAGCTCGCCGGCAAAGGCGCCGGCGACGCCGTTGCCGCAATCGACCACGATCTTCATTGGCCGCGCCAGCTTGGTGTCGCTGACAACGCGCTGCAGATAAGCCTTCCTGATGTCGTGCTGGCGGTAGCTGCCGCTTGGCACCGAGATCGTTGCCTCGACGCTGCCGCTATCGATGGCCTGGTACAGCTGCTGGATGGTCTCGCCGTATATCGCCTCGCCTGCCAGCACCATCTTGAAGCCGTTATAGTCAGGCGGATTATGGCTGCCGGTGACCATGATGCCGGACTGTGCGCCCAGCACGTGGGTGGCGAAATACACCATCGGCGTCACTACCACGCCCAGGTCGATCACATCCACACCGGCGTCGCGCAAACCGGCCGCCAGGGCGGTCGCAAGCTCGGGGCCGGACAAACGGCCGTCGCGGCCGACAATGACTGTTTTTTCACCCCTGGCGCGGGCAGTGGCGCCGAAGGCATGGCCAATCTGGCGCGCGATGCCGATGTCCAGAGTTTTACCGACGATGCCGCGAATGTCGTAAGCCTTGAATATGGATTTTTGAATCGGGAGCATGGTTGTATTCCAGGTTAACTAGCAACGTTTATAGATGTCTTCAAAACGCACGATGTCATCTTCTCCCAGGTAACTGCCCGACTGCACCTCGATCAGATGCAGCGGCAGTTTCCCCGGATTCTCCAGCCGGTGCCGCACGCCGATGGGAATGTAGGTCGATTCATTCTCAGTCAGGAATTTCTCCTCGTCGCCGCAGACAATGCGCGCCGTGCCGCTGACCACTACCCAGTGTTCAGCGCGGTGGTGATGCATCTGCAGCGAGAGTTTTCCGCCCGGATTGACGGTAATCCGTTTCACCTGGAAACGGTCGCCGCCATCGATGCCTTCATAACAGCCCCACGGCCGGTACACACGTATATGGTTCATGTGTTCCGTGCGGCTGTTTTTCTTCAGGGCTTCGACGATCTTCTTGACGCCTTGCACCTGGTCCTTGTGCACCACCAGCACCGCATCCTTGGTTTCCACCACCACCGTGTCCTGCATGCCGATCACCGCCACGAAGCGGCTCTCGGCACGAATCATGGAATCGCGGACGCCGTCTGTATACACGTCGCCGCGCAGCACATTGCCGTCGGCGTCGCCGTCCAGTATCTGCCATAAGGCTGACCAGGAACCGATATCGCTCCAGCCGATGTCCGCCGGCACCACCACTGCGTGCCGGGTATTCTCCATGACTGCATAGTCGATGGATTCCGCCTGGCAGCTGGCGAACGCTGCCTCATCCAGGCGGCAAAAATCGAGGTCATGGTAGGAAGCCTGGAAAGCCTGCTTGCAGCTCTCGGCGATCGCCGGCCGGTATTCGCGCAACTCCTCCAGATAACGCGCCGGCCGGAACAGAAACATGCCGCTATTCCAGCTATAGGCGGCATCGGCGGCAAATGTTTCGGCGCGCGCCTTGTCCGGCTTCTCGACGAATTTCTCGACCGCGTAGCAGCCGTCGATGCCCTTGAATGCGGCCTTGGCGCGGCGAATGTAGCCATAACCGGTTTCGGCAGCGCTAGGCACGATGCCGAAAGTTGCCAGCGCGCCTTGTTCGACCGCCTGCGCTGCACGCTGGACGGCCTTGTGAAAGGCTTGCGCATCGCCGATCACATGGTCGGCCGGCAGCACCAGCATGATGGCGTCCTTGTCATGCTGAAGCAAAAAATGCGCCGCCACCGCGACCGTCGGCGCGGTATTCTTGCTTTCCGGCTCCAGCAGGATGGCCAGCGGTGCGATGCTGATGCCGCGCAGCTGCTCCGCCACCATGAACCGGTGTTCATTGCCGCAGGTAAGCAGCGGCGGCATCAGTTCCGGCCAGTCCGCCAGCCGCAGCAGCGTTTCCTGCAACATCGAATGCTGCGAGCGCAACGGCAGCAGCTGCTTGGGCATGGCTTCGCGCGAGAGCGGCCACAGGCGCGTGCCGGAGCCTCCGGCCAGGATCACTGGATATATTTTCATGATCAGCTCACCGCGCTTTCATTTTCCGACAGCCGGTCGCGGGCGTCGCCCCAGTCGGGTACGCCGGCTTCGGGCAAACGGCGCATCTGGCCGGCGCGGTCTACACTGTATTGCTTGAATACGATTGCCTCGTCCAGCTGGGCGCCGCCCAGGATCCGGGTGTATTCAAACAATACGCTGCGCACCACTTCCGCACCGGAGCATATATGGCTGCCATGCCCGATCCAGGTCGGGCCGACGATCTTGCTGCCGGCATCGATGCGGCAACCCGAACCGATATAAACCGGCCCCTTGATCGTCGTGCCATCCCAGTCTATGCTGGTGTTGAGGCCGGCCCAGACGCCCTCCGCGATCTGCTTGCCCGGCATTTCCAGCTGCGCTACCTGGCCCTGCATCACATTCTGCAAGACGCTCCAGAAATCGGTCACGCTGCCGATGTCTATCCAGTTGAAGAACCGCTGCTGCGCATAGAATGGCAAGCCCTTTTCCGCCATCAGCGGAAACAGCTCGGAACCGATATCGAACATCGTATCGGCCGGAATCAGGTCTATCACTTCCGGCTCGAAAATGTAAATGCCGGTGCTGGCGAAATTGGACAGGGCCTGGTCCTGCTTCGGTTTTTCCTGGAACGACTCGATCCGGCCCTCCTGGTCCATCACCACGACGCCGTAATTATCGACCTTGTCCCACGGCACCTCCTTGGTAATGACGCTGGCCAAGGCGCCCTTCTGCTTGTGCTCGAACAGCGCCGAACTGAGATCGAGGTCGATCAAGGCATCGCCGCAGATCACGATCACGGTATCGTCGAAGAATTGGCCGAACTGCTGGATCTTCTTGATGCCGCCGGCCGACCCCAAGGGTTCTGCCGTCACCTCGCCGAAGTCGTTGATATAACCCTCGAAGGAGTAACCTATCTGCACCCCGTACTGGCTGCCGTCGCCGAAGAACTCTTCGACCTTGTGGTGCAGATGGCTGACGTTGACCATGATCTCGCGCACGCCGTAACTGGCAAGATATTCGACCAGGTAAGCCATCACCGGCTTGCCCAGGATCGGGATCATGGGTTTCGGCAGGTCGTAGGTCAGCGGGCGCACGCGGGTGCCCTTGCCGGCCGCTAGAATCATTGCTTTCATGTTTCACCTCGCACAAGTTGAATCAAAAACAGGTTGGATCAAACAGTCGTAGGGTGGGCACCTGCGCCCACGCGGACCGTCGGTCATGCGGGGGCTGCCTGCAGCGTGGGCAGAAGATCCGCCCACCCTAGGTCCAATTGCGTTTTCTAGTTGCCGCTTTTCTTGCGGCACAACAGCAGGAACATCAGGATGTCGAAGGTATAGCGGCGCAACAGCCGTCGCGGTTCCAGGCACAGGCGGTATAGCCATTCCAGCCGCAGCCTTTGCACCAGCTGCGGTGCGCGCGGCTTGTAACCTCCCCAGAAATCGAACAGGGCGCCGACGCCGACCACGACTTTGGCGTTGAGCGCCTGGCGGTTAACCAGGATCCACTCTTCCTGCATCGGATTGCCCAGCGCCACCAGCACCACTTCCGCCTCCGAGCGATTGATCAAGGCCACCAGGCCGGCGCGCTGCTCTTGCAAGCCGCGATAGCCGTCGCAGCTGCCGACCACGATCTGCTTCAACGGGCCGCCCACATGCGCCACCGCCTTGTCCAGGATTTCCGGCCGGCCGCCCAGCATGAACACACGCTTGGGCGCACCCGTTCCGCACAGCAGCTGCGGGACGAAATCGGTGCCGTTCAGGTTTTCCTTGAACGCTCCGCGGCCGAACAGGAAAGCCGCGATATCCATGCCGACGCCGTCATTGACGATCGTCACCGAGGCATTCCGCATTTTTTCCAGCAGATGGTTGCAGCGGACGATGAAATTCGTATTGGCGAAAAACAGCGTTATTTTTTTGTTGACCCACATCGCATGCTGCAAGTACCTGGCCAGCACGGAGGCGGTAGTCTTGACCACCGGGAAACCGGCGATCGGGATTGTCTTCTTTGTGTTCATGAAAAAACTCTCCTAAACGGCGTCTCCCGAAAAACAAGACACCTGAACCCATCACGCTGCCGTCGCACTTTCCATCTATCGTGCGCGGCCCAGCCGCATGGCCGACAGCAATAATCCATGCCACGAAGCGTTGACCGACCTGATATGCCAGCCGATGACAACCACCATGAATGGATACAACAAGCAGGCGATAAGGACACCGCCCGCGACCAAGGTCACATTGCTGATTCCCGGCGGCACCAGCAACAGGTATGCCGCCAGTCCAAGGACCAGGAAGGTGCTTCCCACCAGCGGCGGCGCCAGCGCGTACCACACCTGGCGCGCGTTGAGGCCGAGCTCGCGGTTGAGCCGGATTTGAGACAGGGGAAAAACCAGCAGGTAGGCGCCGCAGAACGACAAGCTCATGCCGAACAGGCCGAAGCGGTAGCAGCTTACGGCCAGCACGGTCGCCAGCGTCAATTGGGTGATGCCGAACAGTACCGGCAGGCGGTTCTTTCCTATGGCGAAAAACAGGTAGTCGTTCAGGTGCACGATGGATGACAGCAGGTACAGCAGCGCCAATACGCTGACCACGGGCGCGGCAGGCAGCCATTTGGCGCCGAACACCGCCGCCACCAGCGGCTCAGCCAGCACGGCCTGGAAACACAACAAGGGAGCGACGCAGAACAGCGTGATGCCGAAGATCTTCAGGTACCCGCGCCCCAATGCCGCCATATCCGCGCCGGCGTCGGAAAATACCGGCAGCGCCACTTTCTGCATGGAGCTGGCGATCACGAGGTACACCGCCGAAGTCACGCGTTTCCCCAGGTTATACAAGCCGGTGGCGTATGGCCCGAGGAAGATGCTTACCAGCAGCGAATCGCCATTGGTATTGGCAAACTGCAGGATGCCGGTCAGTCCGACCTGGCGGATGTCGTTCCAGTATTTCACGTTCAATGCGCGGTCAAACACGATGCGTGGCAGCCAGCGGCTTTGCGCCACCACCAGCACCAGCGCCAGCCCGGATGCGGCAACCTGCTGCACCACCAGCGACATGGCGCCCCGGCCGCTGGCGGCAAGCGTTATGCCGACCACGCCGCCGGTCAGCACCGAGCCGATCGAACGGATCGCCAGCTGGCGGAACATCATGTTGCGCACCAGCCTGGCCTCGTAGGCGCGCATCAAGCCAAAGAACAGCACCGAAAGGCTCATGCCCTGCAATACCGCTTTCAGCTCCGGCGCCCGGTACAGGGAGGAAACCAGGCCTGCAGAAAAAAACATCAGGGCGGCGAGCAACAGGCCCGCCAGGGTGCAGCATGTAAATACCCAGGAGTAGAACCTGTCGTCGGGCAGGCCGGCACCGCTGGCACGAATCACCGGCATCGCAATCGCGTCAAACACCACCAGCCGGGTGAACAGGATAAACAAATGGGCGACGGTCAGCAAACCGAATGCGTCCGGCGCCAGGAAGCGCGCCAGCACTGCAAAAATCACGAATGAAATGACTTGCTGGGCGAGATTGTCCACGATCGACCAGATCGATCCGGACGCCAGGCCGCCGCCTGCGCTTTTCTGCTTCATCACATTCCTAATCTCAGATCGGGCATGGTGCTCTCCATTGCTTGCTAGCCGCGCCAGCCGCGCACGCGCGCCAGCACGCTCAGGTACTTGAAACGCGCCTTGAGGAAATCGCCGCTGGCCAGCGCCAGCAAGATGCCGCCGCAAGTCCTCAGGCAGGTAGTCGGGAAATACCAGAACGGATACTCGTTGATCCGCATCACGCGGCCGATTCCGGTTTCATACTTTTTCTGGCGGCGGCAGGCGCTGGCGTCGAAATCCGTGGTCTTCACCGGATGATGCAAGGTCATGTCGACCAGGAATTTCAACTTGAATCCATGGCGCAGGCTGCGCAACAGATAGTCGGTGCCTTCCGCGGCGCCCCACACCGTGCCGGCGCCGACCCCCAGCGATTCGTCGAAACCGCCGACCGTGTTGACCACGCGCCGGCGCAGGAAAATGCTGAATTCGATCGCACCGCGCCAAACGTTATAGCGATTCAACAGCATGCTGCTCTCCAGCCAGCGCCCCTCGACATTGCCGTCGCCGTCGGTGAAACGGCCGGTAATTCCATCCAGTTCCGGATGGCTGGCCAGCACCGTGACCACCTGTTCCAGCAAACCGTCCGGATACCAGCAATCGTCGTCGGGGAAAGCGATTACGTCGCCGTCGGCCAGGGCCAGGCCGGCATTGCGCGCGCGCGAGGCGCCAAGCGCGGCCGAACGCACATGCCGCAGCGGAAATTTCCGGCGATAGCGGTCCAGCAGCGACACCAGCCTGTCGTCGCCGTTCTGGTCGACCACGATCAGCTCAAAATTGCGGTAGTCTTGCGCGTCCAGCGATTCCAGGAAGCGGATAACTTCGTCAACCCGCCCTACCGTAGCCAGCACCAGCGAAAATTTCATTTGCATTCCTTTTCAATCGAGTCCCGATTACTACTACATGCCCTTTTTCAGGATGGTCATTTGCGGCCGTTCGCCGTTGTCATCGGGCTGCAAGCTGAACGGATAAGTCCCCAGCCACTGCCCGGCTGCCCAATAAGTCCAGCCGCCCCAAGCCGGATTGCCCTTGATGGAGTCCATCATTGCCGTCAAGGCGGCCAGGCACTGCGGGTTGGCCGGCACGCCGAATTCACCAAGAAACAGGCGGCGCCTGGTCGAAGTGGCCCACAGGGCGACGTTGGACATGATTGCGCTCAAACGGGCCGGCTCCACGCAATCGTTGCCGGTGCCGGAAAAATTGGCGTCGGCGTACTGATGCACTTCGATCATGTAGTTGTCGGCAGGATCATGGAAGAAACGAAAAGCGTCGGCATTCGAAACCGCGCCGTCTTTTGCGTACCAGGAATGGGCGCCGCTCCAGCCGCCGCCGGGAACCAGGATCAGGTGCCGCGAGCCCTTCCTGCGCAAGGCATTCAATGTCTCTTGCGCGGTTGCCGCCCACTCCGCAGTCGGCAGCTTGGCCGGTTCGTTCATCAAGCCGAAGGCGACGTTCGCCGGATCCTTGAAATTGGCCAGCAGACGCTGCCAGAGGTCAGTCAGAGCCGCGCGCGGCACCCCGGACGAACCGATCGGCTGGCCGCGGTATTGGCCATAATTGTGCACATCGAGGATCATGCACATGCCGATCGAACTGGCGGCCGCAACGCTATCCTTGATACGCTGCAGTTCGGCCTGGTCCAGTTCGCCGAACAGCTTCGGCTGCACTCTTTCCCATAGAAACGGCAGGCGGAAGGTGTTCATGCCCATGGATTGGAACAGGCGCATTTCATCCAGGTCCGGATACACATAGTCGGTAAATACCTTGCCGGGCAGTTTTTCCGCAGCGAATTCGGCGCCGCTCAGGTTGACGCCGGCCATCGGCTTGCCGTCCAGGCAAGCGGCGAACGACGCCTGGCCAAACAAGGCGCATGCCAGGGTCAATGCGGAGAGCAGAAATTTGATCATCAGGTATCACCTCCTAAGGGCATAGACCGGGAGCCAGCCGTCATCGGAAACGCGGCAAGGAATTTCCGCTTGAACACGCCGCCAGCGGATTTGATCAGGCGGGCTCCGGGTTTCTCGACCAGTTGGTAGTTGAGCCATGAAAACAGGAGGACAAGAACGGCAACAGGCAGCAGGATGAACATCGGGAATGGCTCGGGATGGATTTTCCGTAACAGATAAATAATCGGCATATGCAGCAGATAGATGGAGAAACTCCATTCACCGCATAAAACCATGCCCTTGTTTGCGAAAAAAACATTGCCGACGGCAGATGGAAAGGACAGGCCAAATACCAGGAAGGCGCCGAAAACAGCGGTGAGGATGCTGCTGTAGAACTCCTGGTTGCCGGCGAATGGCAGCACCAGCCAGCCAGCGGCAATCGATACCAGCGCGGCGACCGAAACCGTGTGCAGGACGGCGAACCATTTCCGGTTCTGGTCCTGGCTGTCGACATGTGAGCGTATGACGCCGGCGATCATGCCGAACAGGAAATAATGCAATTTCGAGCCGATGAAGGTGCCCGGGAAAATATCGCGGTAGGACAGCAGAATCAGGCTGGCGAGCGCCAGAAACAACAGCCCGGCGACATCGGAACGACCCAGGAAGCGGCCGCCGGCAGCCCAGGCCAGCAGGAACAGGAAGTAGAATTCGACTTCAGGCGTGATGCTCCAGAATACCGACACATTGCCCGAGAAAAAAACATGGCGCAGGATATTTTTCCCCGATATCCCATAGACAAAATTCGGATCGAGATTGACGTAGATGAAATAGGACAACAGGAGAATCACGAGATAGGCAGGTGCGATCCTGGAAAAACGGGAAAACGCATAGTCGGCCACGTTGATTGTCGTAAACCGCTTCCCGAGATACAGATAAGCCATCAGAAAGCCGCTCAAGGAAAAGAAGATCGCCACGCCGACTTCACCGAAAAGATGGTTTTTCCAAGGCAGGGCAAACCAGTCCAGCGCGTGGCCGTACACCACCAGCAGCGCCGCCAGCCCGCGCAAGCCCGTGATTGCATCAATTTTTTCTCTATCCATGGAAACCACCAGATGCCTTGGGCCGCCGCCTCAACGCACCAGCTCCTTGTATACGTCGATATATTTTTCCGCGATGCGCCGCCAGTCGTAACGCTCCACGAATTGCTGCATCTGGATTCGCCGTTGCGCGTAATCCGCTTCCATCTCCTGATGCAGCAACAGCAGGCTTGCCACGTTTTGTTCCGGCGTCGGCGCAGACAGCAGCAGCCCTGCCCCCGATTGTTCAAGCAGGTTGCGGAATGGCGGGATATCGCTCAATACCGGCGTCAGGCCGGCGCTCATCGCTTCAATCGGCGCGATGCCGAATCCCTCATGCCTTGACAGGCAAATGAAGTAACTGGACTGAGCGATCAGCGCCGCCAGTTCATGGTCGGCGGGATTCGCTACGATCTGTACCGCATCCGCAAGGTCGTTCTGCCTGGCCCAGGCGCGCAGCTCTTCCGCGCTGTGGTCATATTCACGGCCGGCAATGATCAGCTTCCAGCCCAGCTGGCGCTGCGCAAGCTGCCGGAACAAGGCGAGTGTTTCGAGCAAGCCTTTGTTGATCGACCAGCGGCCGAAATAGATCAAGGCCCGGGTCAGCTCCGGCGCCGACTGGTCGCTGTATTTCTCCACATTGACGCCGTTTTCAATCACGGCCAGTTTTGGCTGCTTGACGATGCCGGCAAACATGTCGCCATCGTTGTCGCTGGTGGCGATGATCTTGTCGTACGCCATGGACGAAGCGCGCGTGATTGTGTTGAAGTAGATTTTCTTGAGCCCGGAAGCGAAGCTGGTATGGAAAAACCCGCCATGGGTCGACGCCACCAGCGGCCGCCGGTGCAGGACACGAGTAAGCGCCATGTAATCGAAAAAGAAATCGATGCCATGCACATGGATCACGTCGGCATCCGCCACATGCTCCAGCACGCTGGGGCACAGCGGATATCTGCTGCTGCCATGGAACGGCAGGCGCACCACGGCGACGCCGTTGACCAGGGCCTCGGAACTGAGAAATTCGGCGGAATTCCTGAACAGGCGGTTGAGCGTGACCACCTTCGGCAGCTGGCCGTGGTGCTCGCGCTGCTGCCGGGCGATATTCTGCACCACGTCTTCCATGCCGCCGATGGAGGGAGAATACTGGCGCACAATGTGCGTGACTTTAATAGGCATGTTCTTGCTCCTTTGTTTTTTTCTGCGAGCGTGCCGTTGCGCCGGCAGGCGCCGCATCCGCCGCTTTCCCCACGGTGCATCCGACCAGGAACCAGAGGATGCCGGCGGTTTTCAGGGCGAACAGCGAGGTGCCGCTGACGCACAAGATCAGGGAGATGTACAGCGTGGTATAGACGCGGAAGCGGTTGCCCCGCTCGTCCTCCATCCTCAGCATCCAGAACGGCAGCCACAACAGGAAACACAACGGCAGGCCGAGCCGCGTCAGCAGAGAGGGGTAACCCATGTCGCCGAAATTGGTGTTGTAGCCGTCCAGGCCCAGCAACATGCCGATATCCAGGTCCAGCAGCGTACGGCCGCTGACGTACAGCCGGCCCAGGAAGCTGTCGCTGTACCTGCCATCAAAGAAGGCTCCGATCAGCAGCAACATCAGAGCGCTCAGCAACGGCAGCACGATCAGCCAGGCGTTGCTGCTCTTGGCCAGCGGCGAACAGCGCAGCACAATCAGCACGGCGACCGTGATCATGCCGTAGCGCGAGTCGCTCATGATGATCATGAGGGCGGCGGCCAGCAGGAAAAAAAGCATGTCCTTGATCTCTTCACGCCGTTTCGACAAGCCCCAGGCAGCGATGATTACCGCAAAATTCCCAAGCGAAACCGGCTCCAGGAAAACCGAGGATATGCGATGGCTGCCCAGCAGGGACGGCAGGATGGTGCGGCCGATTCCCTCCGGCCTTATGCCGTTCAAGCCCAGCACGCTGTCTTTGGCCCAGTTGGAGCCGGCGGCAAGGCCGCCCTGGTTGACGTAATAGGAAAAAATATTGAAGACGCGCGAATAAAAATCAAGGAAAAACCATTCGGCAAAACCGAAAGCCAGCACCAGCAGCACCGCCAGCTTGAGCAGGCGGTCGGCATACCGTATATCGCCGATCTGCCGGCCGATGCCGTAGAACAGGATAGGAATCATCACGTCCCGGAATCCTTTCGGGTCCAGCTGGTTGCGCATGATCGCCAGCAGGAACAGGTAGGCGGCGGCCAGGGCGGCGATGGCGACCAGTTCCAGCCTGATGTGCTTGCTCAGCACCACCATGCACAGCAGGTAGATGACAAATTCCGAAAACACCACGCCGGCGGTGGCGATCGCATGGACGTTGGTATGGATGGCACACAGGGCCGCCTGGTACAGCAGCGCGGCCATGAGTATCCAGAACGTCAGCCGTTCGGTCGGCACCGACAGGCCGGCCGAGCGCGGGAAAATGAAATCCCTGATGTTGGCGAAATTCTGCATGTGCTTGATCCCCTTTCTCAAAAACTCACCAGCACCGAACCCACCACTTCCGTGCCGCTGCGGCGCAGCTGGTCGCTGAAGGCTGTGAGATCGGCAACCCGGGTATGGTCTTTGCGCACCACCAGCAGCACCCCGCCGGCGCGGGCGGCGATCGTCAGGACGTCAGCCGCGCTGGAACACGCAGGGGTGTCATACAGGATGACGTCGAAACGGCTGCGCAAAGTCTGGTTCAGGGCATTGAAGCTGGAGCGGTTGATCAGTTCCTGCGGATTGGGCACCGACGATCCGGCCGGCAGCAGCGACAGGTCGGCGAACGACTCGGCGACGGCGAGCGGTTCCAGGCCGGCGCGCCCGGCCAGCACATCGGCCAGCCCGTGTCCCGCCGCCAGGTTGAATATCCGCTGCTGGCGCGGCTTGCGCAGATTGGCGTCCACCAGCAAGGTCTGCAGGCCCAGCTGCGAGAACACGATGGCCAGGTTGGCGGCCATCAGGCTGGTGCCGTCGCCGGCGTTGACGCTGGCGATGGCCAGCGTCTTGCGGCTGGCGGTAAACCAGCGCAGCATCAATTGGCTGCGTACCGAACGCAGCATTTCCACTTCAGCGCTGAAAGGCTGGTAGGCGGCGACCAGGGCGGCCGGATAATTTCCCGCGCTTTCCTGATAGGGATAGTCAAACTGGCGCGACAGCACTTGCTGGATATCCAGTTCGCTGACCAGCCCCAGCCGCTGCGCCGCTTCACCGAAACGCAGCCCCTGTTCCTGCTGCAGCCGCCGCACGCGTTCTGCCTGGTCGGGCGTGAGTTTGCCTTGCTCTACCAGCATGCGGCCCATGTTGGCGTCCTTGCGGGGCGCCATTGCGCTGTCAAAAAGAGGACTGACCGGTTTATTCATTTTGTTTCACCTTTCCGGTTGGCGCGCGATCATCGCGATAAAAACAGCTGGGGGAACGCGATCCTGCGCGCCGGCTTGTGCCACACGATGGTGCCCAGCACCGGTGCATCCAGCACGTTGAGCAGGTCGTTGCCAGTTCTGATGCGCCGGTTCGCCATTTCCGCCAGCACCGCCAGCGCCAGCCCCAGCATGCTGCCGAACAGCAGCGACAGCACCATGTTGAGCGGGATATTCGGGCTGGCGGGACGGGTCGGCACCATGGCCGGGCTCAGCACCGAGACATCGGACTGGTTCGACTGCCCTTCCAGTTCGGTCTGGCTCAAGCGCTGGGCGGCGGCGTCGTAGGCATGCTGTGCGCTCTCGACATCCTCGGCCAGCACCGACAGTTCGTCGCGGGCGCGGTTAAGCTGCAGCACCTTGGCGGTCTGCGCCGTCAGCGCGGCGCGGATTTCACCCTCGCGCTGGCGCTGGATGCGGGCATTGTTGGCGGCGCCGGCATTGGTGGCGCTGATGCTGCTGTTGAGTTGGGAGCGCAACTGGTCGACCTCGGCCTTGGCGGCCTGGTATTGCGGGTGATTGGGGGCCAGGTTCTGCGACAGCAAGGCAAACTTCCCTTCCGCCGCCGCCAGCGACGCTTTCAGGTTCTGCACCAGTACGTTTGAAATCACGTCCGGCGAATCGCGGCCGCCGCTGCCCATCGCCTGGCTGCCGCGCGACGAGGCTTCTGCTCCCTGCCCTTGCGCCAGCACCAGCTGGCTCGATAAATCATTGAGGCGCGTGGTCTCGACGTCAAGGTGGCCATCGGCGCTGACCAAGCCATGCTCTTGCTGATAGCGCGACATTTTTTCTTCGGCCTGCTCCAGCTCGGCGCGCAAGGCCGTGGTCTGCTGCGTGAAATAGGTGGCCGCCTGCCGCAATGGTTCGACCTTGATCTGCAGGTTCATCTGCTGATACGCTGCCGCAATGCCGTTTGCCGCCTGCGCCGTGAATGCCGGGTCACTGCCTTTGGCAGTGATTTCTATCATGCTGCTTTCACGCGAAGGCGCCACATCCACCATCTTTTGCAAGGAATCGGCCAGCCATTCGCGGATCGAACCCTTGCCGTTCGCCACCTGCCGGAAGCGTTGCTGAGTGACCGGATTGTCGGCCAGACCCAGCATGTCGACCGCCTTCAGCGCCACGCCCCTGCTGCCGACGATATCGACCTGGGTAGCGACATAACCCGACACCAGTTGCGCCGGCAGCACCCGGCCCGACACCGGATCCGTACCCTTGTAGTTAAGCAGCAGCGTGGTCGAAGTCCGGTAGATCCTGGGCAAGGCGAAACTGACTGCGGCGGTGGCCGCGACGGCAATCAGCAAAGTCAGCAGGATGACCTTGTAGCGTGCGCGCAGGATGCTTAGAAGCTGTGGGAAAGTCATGAAAGCTCCTCTCTGGTGGCAGCGTGGAAATGACAATGAATCAAGATCAAAACAGGCTCTCTTTCACATACACGACATCGTCCGTCTGCAATATTTCGTCGCGCTTGGCGTCTATCATCACGGAATTGCCGTTGCTGTCGCGGCGCTTGATCCGCACTCCGCGCTCGGTGCCGCGCGGCGTCAGGCCGCCCCCTATCGACAAAGCCTGGGCGATGGTCATGTTGCGTTCCAGCCGGTAGCCGCCGGGATGCTGCACTTCGCCGTAGATATAGAACTTCGGTGCGCGGTCGACATAGATCATGTCGCCGTTGACCAGGTCCAGGTTCGATTTCATGTCGACGGCCTGAATCATCTCCTGCAGGTTGACCACCTGCTTGCTGCTCTTGCCGTTGCGGGTGCGGATCACCACAGCGGTATCTCCGCCTTCAGGCCCGACGCCGCCAGCCATTGCCAGCATGTCGGTCACGCTGCGCTTGCCGGCGATCGGGTAGCGGCCCGGATGCAGAACCTGGCCGAGTACCGATACCTGCTGGCTCTGCAGCTCGGTGACCGTGACGTTGACTTCCGCCTTGCGCAGGAAACCGCCGCCGGTCAGCATGTCGGAGATTTTTTTCTCGGCTTCCGCAGTCGACAATCCGCCGATGCTGACCGCGCCTATCAGCGGAAAGGTGATGTTGCCGGCATCGCTGACCTTGGTTTCCAGGCTCAGGTCGGGATTCCCGAACACAGCGATCTTCAGGCCGTCGCCGGCGCCGATCGGCGTATCGGCGGCGCTGGCGGAATTGCTGGAAAACGCCAGCAGCAACGTCAGCAACAGCGCCAGCAAGCACAGGTAAATTCGTCTCATCATGATGACCACCCCATTCATTTATTGTTCCTTCCGACGGGAAGCGCCAGGCTGCTCATTTGAGTCCCGCCACACCGGATACCTCGATGCTCCTGCGCACCACGGCCTGCTGCTTTCCCGGCGACGTTGCCGTGACCGGCAAGGCATTGCCATCGATATCGCCAGCCGGTTTCTCTCCGGGTTTCTCTATATATTCAAGCTTGGCGGCCGCGCGCAGGCGGGTGATTTCCGCAATCGCCGTTTCCTGCATTTTCTTGTTCACCAGGTAGCGTTCTATCTGTGGCTCGGCGGCGTCCGGCGCGACTGGGCTATCCCTGAGTTCGGTCAGGGCGCACAATAAATCGCGCTGCCCGTCTTTCATGACAAACAGGCGGTTCCTGCCCAGCGCCTGCAACCTGCTGCCGACCTCTGGCGGCAATTCGGCGCTGCTGTAGGAATACTGCCTTTGCGCATGTGCGATCTTGCGCTGCCGGAGCCAGGCAGCTACCTGGTTCAGCGACTTCGAGGAGTCCATTACGGCTTTCAGCGCCGCGCTGAAATCCTGGTCGGCGATGATCAGCTGTTCAACCTCAAATACCTTGCGGCGCGCAAACATCTCCGGATGCGCATGAAAATAGCTTTCGATTTCTGCCTTGCCGGGCTGCTCCTGGTTTCCAGCCTTGGATTCGAGGTAAGCCTGGACGATGGCCTGGGTCTTGAAACGTTCGATAATCTGTATCAATGCCGGATCGCGGTCGATCTTGTTGCGCAAGGCTTCGTCCAGCAGCAGCTGGCGGTCGATCAGCGCCTCCATGGCCTGTTCGCGCATGGTCTGCCGCGGCGCGCTGCCATTCTGCTGCAGCCGCTTTGCATACTGCAGTTCGGCCTCCAGCTGCGGCGCGCTGATCTCTTCGCCGTTGATCCTGGCTACTACCTGGCCGGTTTTCTTTTTCTGGTCGTCGCAGGCCGATAAATTCATGACTGTAAGCAGCATCAAGATGCCTATTCCTTTCACGCCTAGCATGTTGTCGATAAGAGACCTGCGGCCGATACGTTCAGAGCACATCAAGATCCGACTCCTCCGATTCCTGTTATCAAGACAATTCCCATCGGCGCCATTGCGGCTGGCGCGCCGATATGGCCGCCGTATGCGATCAGGCCGCATGTTGTGCGGCCAGCCGCGACGCCGAACCGAAACCGATGGAGGCGCGCATCGGGCGACGCCGAATCTGGTACAGCAGCAAGCTGAGCGCGATCAGGAGCATCGCCCAGCGCGCGGGTTTTTGCGGCGGTTTGGCCCTGAAATCCTTCAGGAAATAAAACAGCAGGTCGTCCGGCGCGTTCATGCCGACCGCGATTTTCCTGGGAGCCTGGAGCAGCCTGGGTCCGGTCGAAAATGCCGCGGGAACAATACCGGCTGCAGACCAGGCGCGGCTGGTCCGCGCGGCAAAGATGTCCGGTGATGCCGCGGCGTCGGGCTGCGCCGCCTCCATCTCTGCGATTGCCGAAGCGGAAGCAGAAGCAGCAGCTTCGCTTGCGGGGTGATAGCCATACACCGCCGACGCGCTCGCAGGTTCCGACTTTCCGTCCAGCTGGAAAACCGGCGTCGCCGCCAGGTTCGGGCTGCAATGGGCAGCCAGCAGCAAACTCATCGAAAGTACAATTCCTCGCATGATTCTCTCCAGGTAAAATCCATCACATTTCCTGAACTGCCTGACACACAAAACAAAAAACAGTCTCCGCCATCGCGCAGTTCCGCCTCGCGGTTACTCCTAATAAGCGTTATCTTTCTTCAGCACCTCTTTAACGGTGCGCACGATGATCCACAGGTCCAGCGCCAGCGACCAGTTGCGCAAATATTCCAGGTCGAACTCGATCCGCGAGCGCATTTTGTCCAAGGTATCGGTCTCTCCACGGTAGCCGTTCACCTGCGCCCAGCCGGTGATGCCAGGCTTCACCTTGTGCCGCAACATGTAACCTTTGATCAGCTTGCGATACATCTCGTTGTGGGCCACTGCGTGAGGACGCGGTCCGACAATGCTCATGCGGCCTTGCAGCACATTGAAGAACTGCGGCAATTCATCCAGCGAAGTGCGCCGCAGGAAACCGCCAAAGCGCGTCACGCGGACATCGTTCTTCTTTGCCTGGTCAACCACCGCGCCATCTTCGGCGACCGTCATCGAACGGAATTTGTAGACGATGATTTCTTCTCCGTTCAAGCCGTAGCGGCGCTGCGCAAAAATGATGCGTCCGGGCGAAGAAAGCTTTACGCCGATCGCGATGGCCAGCATGACCGGCAACAGCATGATCTGGATCAGCAGCGCCAGGATGATGTCGCTGCCGCGTTTGAGGACGCCGCGCAAGCCGATAAAAGGCGTCTCGCAAATGCCGATCACCGGAATCCCTGAGATGTGGTCGAGCCGCGCCTGTATCAGGCCGAAGGTATAGATATCGGGCACGAAATAGACGGATGCAGTGGTGTCGCGCAATTCCTCCATCAGCGCAAGCACCCGCGGCTGCGCCGACATCGGCAGGCAGATGAAGATGGTGCGTATCTTGTGGGCGCGCACATAGGGACCGACGTCCGCGATTGCACCAAGATGCTGGCAATTTCGCCCTGCCGGACGGGCATCCTGGTCGCCGTCGTCGAAAAAACCGCGCATGTCGATACCGGCATTACTGCCGGAAGACAGGGACTTGAGGACGTCGTCGATCGGATCATTGGAACCGACGATGATTGCCGAGCGCAGTCTCAGCTCGCGGCCGAAATGGAAGGCCAGCATATACGCCGTGAGGCGGCTCGCCAGCAGTGCGAAAGGCGCCAGCGCAAACCAGGCCAGGATGACGCGATCCGAAAACTCGTAGCGCAGCCCGGTCCCTTGCCCTATCAGGATAAGGATGATGACGGTGATTGCCCAGCCCATGAAAATGTCGCCGGCATAAGCCAGCTGCTTGCCGATATGCAGGGTACGGTAAAGATCGATCTGTTCGTAGACATAGGAGGAAATGAAGAAGGCGATAATCATCAGCACCAGGTAGTCGCCGGTGAATATTTCATCCTGAGTCAGGACGATCAGGTACAGGGAACCGAGGATAATGAGCGGGTCAAGCAGGCGCTTGAAAAATGAAACCAGCGGAATGTCGTTCTCAGTCATTTCCCACTCCTAGAATGCATAGCGCGTGTTGAGCGTCACGCCGTTGCTGACAAAACCACCAGGCCCGCTTTTCAGGGTCTGCGTGCTGCGGATGCCGGAAAGCTGGACGCGCCAGCGCTGCGTCGGGTTGTACACCACGCTCAGTGCGGTATCGCGCAATACGTCGTTTTGGTTGATATTGCCCAGGTTGCCGGTTCCGGACGATGGGCCGAAATCCCGTTTCTGATATTTGACCTGCGCCACCAGCTGGATTTTTTCCGAATACTGCCAGGCCGAGGCGAGACTGGCGCCGCGATTCAGGGAATAGACCGTGGACAGGTCATCCACCGCGCCTATCTCGCGCCAGCCGGACACGGTAACGCCGATTTTCCCGGTCGGCGACCAGTCCGCGGAGAGGCGGGAATTGATGCCGCTGAAATTCCTGACCGACGCCGCATCCTGTTTCCGGCTGACCCAGCCGCCCAGGAAGTGCAGCTGCGTTTTACCGCTGAGCAGCCAGTCGATCTTGGCTTTGACTTCATCCTGGTTATAGCCGTTAAACACCAGCAAGCCGTTGTCCAGTTCCGGAGTCGGGAAATCGGCATGCGTATGGCGCAGCTGCAGGCCGATGGTGCTGCCGCTGGCAGCGAGATAATCCAGTCCCAGCTCGGTCTGGTTGCGGTCGTTGTCGAGCGGCTGCTGCGATGCCAGGTCGTATTTCAGTTTTGTGTAGGTCAGTCCGCCGCGCACGCGCCAGCTTGGATGGAACAGCCAGGAACCGTCGGCATAGGCGTTTTCCTCGGTCCGTATATTGCGCTCCAGCAGATGGAAATCAATGAAAGGCGTCAGCCCCCGCGAATAACTGGCGCCGATGTTTCCTTCGAAATGGTCGCCCGCATGCCAGTTCCAGTTCGCCGCCAGGTTCTTGTCGTAATGATCGAGTTCCCCGAAACGGTCGTAGTCCACCTTGGTCACATTCAGGTTCGCCGTCAGGTGCTGCCGGCTGAGTGTCTTGTCGATAGCCAGGCCGAACAGGTAGCGCTGCGTGGTGTCGGACAGGTCGCTGCCTATCCCCAGCGCTTGCGCGGCCGCGGAATTCTGCAGCCTCAGCAGGTTGCTGTCGTAGCCGACGCTGTAGCCGGCATAGGGAGTAATCGCATCCGCCGGCGGCTGCACGATGTCGGCGGGCGGCATGATGTCGGTCGGCACCAGGTCGGTGGCGCCAGCTTGCGTGGCGACACAAGAGCATATCGGCAGCAGGATAAACATCTTCCACCGCGCGATCTTCCATGGCGCTCGGTAAAACTGGGCGCTGGATTTTAAACACCTGTTCATTACACACCTCTCTGACGCAGCAGCAGCGTCGACAATGCATCGAACCAAACCGGATATTTGTATTTTTTTGCCGAGAGGGGAATGACACAGTGGAAATTCCCGCCTATGGATCGATTCGCTTTTTGGAGAACCAGCCAGCGATCAAATATTGAGTCTTTCGGAAGAGCCGGGTCTTGCGCCCTCATCGCGGACGGATTGCCGTCCCTGCGATCAGTTACAGAAAACTAAAACTGCGCAGCAGGCAACAATGCCTGCCTGTTATTCAAGCTGCCAGAGACAGCTGCGGCGCCGAATGGAATATGAGCGGGTGGAAAGAAAAACAGGAAACGCCAGGCGTCGGCGCGATGCCCGGCATGCGGATACCGGTTTGCAAGGAGCGGTTTTTATCCTGTGCATCTGTGGCAAAGGACGCTCCAAAGTAATCTGGATTCTCACAGAGAGATTGAGCGGTTTTCAGCATGACATTTCCCTTAACAAGATGTTCAGTGAGCCCACTGCGGCTCATACTGCAATCTGAATAAAGTTGAAACTGTTGGTCGGTTTCTGGCAATTCGAGAACGTCAGAATTCGGTCGGCATTTCTGGAAAAATCGCACTGCGAACGCATGTTGCAGGACAACATAATGACACCAGCATGAGAAACTTAGTTCGGAATTGAAACGATTTGTTACATGTTTCCGTTAGTCAGTTCTCACGTTGACAACTACTTCGTTGACTGTTTGAAAATACAGACAAACACTAAATTTCCAATTCAACAAATTTCTCTTAATATCCCTTGTAAGTCAATAAACATAAGGCTTTCACAAGAAAATAAATTAATTTACGAAAATTTCTCAATGCTCCGATTGCAGTGATTCTGAAAAAAATCCGGACACCTCATCACATGCTTCGAGGATTTTCGACAGTCATCCGCCGATGCTAGTTTCATTCAAAAACATCTCATTGTGCGAAGCACAAAATTTATCGTAAAAAACCTCTTTACATCAACGACGGCTGCGGATTAAATCAGATCACTTCCAGAAATTTTATAAATCGTATGTCCATTAAAACGAAATTCTTTTTCCGAAATATCGCGAAAGGAAAATTAAAATGTGGAACAACTATATGGATCTCGCGGTAATGCATTGGCTATCCCAATTCACCGCAATGTCAGCCCCCTTCAACCAGATCGTTCACTACATTTCCGGCTCGAACCTGTTCAAGGGCCTGCCTGTCATCGGCATACTCTGGTATTTCTGGTTCAGGGATGCCGATCCGAAATCGGACAGCAGGCGCATCATCGTCGCCACCATGATCGGCTGCGTGCTTGCAGTATTGATCGCCAGGACCGCGAACAATCTCGGCCCATACCAGCCGCGTCCTTTCGCCAACACGGCGCTTGCCTACCATGAACACATCGGCCTGTCGGTGCCTGAGAGCCAGGCCTTGTATATATGGAGTTCTTTTCCCAGCGACCACGCAGCCTTGTTCTTCAGCCTGGCGACGGGAGTTTTCCTGATTTCAAGGAAAGCTGGTTCCTTGCTCTATCTGTATGTGCTGGTTTTCATCGCGCTGCCCAGGGTGTACCTCGGCTTGCACTATCCCAGCGATATTGCGGCAGGAGCGATCCTGGGAATAGCGTGTGTCGTTTTGTCGACGCGCAGCGGGGTGAGCAAGTTATACGGCGCGCGCAGTGCAACGCTGCTGGAGCGATATCCCGCAGCCTGCCAGACAGCGCTGTTCATCGTCAGCACTGAAATAGGCATGATGTTCGGAGACGTGCGGCTGCTTCTGGAAGGGATAGTGAAATACTTTCCCAGGTAGGACGCCATCTGTCTTGCCAATATTTCTTGCGGCGTTGAACAAGCTGGTTTCCGCTCCTGCGCAAAAAACCAACTGACTTGAGCAATTTTTGTGGCCGGAGAAGTCATCAGGCTGTTCATTTCCCAACTTGATAAAGTTGCGTTACGCAAGTATATTGGTTGCATTGCGCAACTTTATTGAGGGTGCCATGAGCTACTTCAACTTTCCTGCCAAACCCAGGGAACATACTATCCTGGAATTACGCGAGTTTTCCCGGAAACTGGTGCGTGAGCTAGGTTTCATGCGGCCGTCACTGGCGGAGAGCGATCTTGCGCCGTCGGCAGTGCACGCCATCATCGAAATCGGCCTGGTGCCCGGCATCCAGGCGCGCAACCTGGCTGGCGTGCTGCGGCTGGACAAGTCGAACACCAGCAGGCAGGTGGCGAAACTTGAAGCGCTGGGACTGATAAGGCGCGAGAACGCGGACGACGACGGCCGCTCTTTCATGCTGTATCTGACCAATGAGGGCCAGAAACTGCGCAAGAAAATCGACCGTTTTGCCACCGACCAGGTATCCAGCGCATTGCGGCAGCTGACTCGCGCCGACCAGCAGGCGCTGGTGCGCTCCCTTGCGCTTTACACCGATGCGCTGACGCAGAACAACGCCGGCAAGGCACTGCCGCCGGGCGCATCGATAGACCAGCAGATCCTGCAAGGCTACCAGCCCGGATGCATAGGCGATATCGCCAGCTTGCATGGGCGCTACTATGCACAGACATCCGGCTTTGGTGTTTTCTTCGAAAGGAGGGTGGCGACTGAGCTGGCGGCATTTGCCCAGGCCCTGCCTTGCAATGGCAAGGCGCTCTGGCTCTATGTCGAAAACGGCAAGACGCTGGGCTCGATTGCAATAGACGGCGACCCCGGCAGCGGCATCGCCCACCTGCGCTGGTTCATCGTCGATGACGCATTGCGCGGATCAGGCGTCGGCCGCCGCCTGCTCTCGCTTGCCATGGATTTTGTCGATCTCGGCTTCGAGCAGACATATCTGTGGACCTTCAAGGGCCTCGACACCGCGCGCCACCTGTACGAGTCGTCAGGTTTCAAGCTGACCGACGAAGCCGAAGGATCACAGTGGGGAAGCGTGGTTGTCGAACAAAAATTCAGCCGCCGCTCCGCAAAAAAACGACGCTGACATGCCAGGCGGGCCGAGGCGGCAACATCTTCAGAACGCCCACACCGGCTGGCGCTTTCCCAGGAAGGCGTCGATCCCCTCGCTTGCATCTTGCTCCATCATGTTGCGCGCCATGACCTCGCTGGCGTATTCGTAGGCGTCGTCCAAGGCCATCTGCCGCTGGCGGTAGAACATCGATTTACCGCAGCGCACCGCCGCCGGGCTTTTTGCCACGATTTCCCCCACCTTGCGGTCTATCGCAGCGTCCAGTTCGTCTTCAGCTACGGCTTCATTGATCAGCCCCCATTCAGCCGCCGTGGCGGCGTCGATGAAGCGTCCGGTGACCAGCATGTCGAATGCGCGCTTTGGTGAAATATTGCGCGACAGGGCGACCGCCGGCGTCGAACAGAACAAGCCGACATTGATGCCGGAGACGGCAAACCGTGCAGTTTCCGAGGCGATCGCCAGGTCGCAGCTGGCGACCAGCTGGCAGCCGGCGGCAGTGGCGACGCCATGCACCCGCGCGATCACCGGCACCGGCAAGGCCTGGATGCTTTGCATCAGCCGGCTGCAGCGAAGAAACAGCTGCCGGTAGTAATCCAGCTGCGGATGACTGCGCATTTCCCGCAAATCGTGCCCGGCACAAAAGGCTTTGCCGGCGCCGGCCAGGATTACGCAGCGGATGGCGGGATCGGCGGCGATGACATCGATCTCGTGTTGCAAGGCGTCGAGCAGCGCCTCGGACAAGGCATTGAATTGCAGCGGCCGCTGCATCCGCAGCGTCGCCACGCCGTTGCTGTTTTCCCTCAGCAGCATGGGTTCCGCCAAAAGGTTAACTTGATCCATCATATGCTCCCGAGCCGAATGGTTGATCCGATCTGTCATGCGCCGGATCATTTTACCGCGCCAATCGATTGCCTCTATTGAATTGACGCCTGATCTCGCTGTTCGATTTGTTTGACGTGGTGCGACGTCTGCGGCTTGATGAACAAGGCAACCACCGATGGATGTTTTTCCAGCACGCGCTTTTCCAGTTCAATCACACAAGCTTCTATGTCCGGCGAGCGGAATTCATCCGTGAATTCCAGGCTGAGCGCAGCCAATATCTGCTGCGGCGCCAGATGCACTGTGACGAGGTGATGGGCGTGCACCACGCCATCGACATCTCCGGCTATGCGCAAGATCGAATCAAGCGTACTTTGATGTGCGCTTTCGCCGATCAGCAGGCCTTTGGTTTCACGCGCCAGTATCAGTGCAGTTGCCGCCAGCACAAGGCCGATCAGTATCGACGCGATGCCGTCCAGCACCGGCAGTTTTAGCGTGACCGAACAATACACGCCGGCAAAAGCGATCAGCAAGCCGACCAGGGCGGCGCTATCCTCCAGCAGCACGATGAAAGAAGGCGGATCCTTGCTGCGCCGGACCGCCGGCAACAAGCCTATGCCGGGCCTGCCTTGTTTAAATTTGCGCAGCGTGAACCACCATGAACTGCCTTCGAACAGGGCCGATAACGCTAGCACTGCATAATTGACATGTACGTCCTGGATCGCTTGCGGTTGCGGCACATGCGTGACGCCTTCGTAGATGGATACCCCGGCCCCCAGGGTGAAAATCAGAAGTGCGACCACGAAGCTCCAGAAATATATCTCGCGGCCATGGCCAAGCGGATGATCGCGGTCAGGCCCGCCGGCGCTGCGGCGCATGCCATACAGCAGCAGGATTTCATTGCCTGTGTCGACCAGCGAATGAATGCCTTCGCTCAGCATGGCGGAACTGCCGGTCCAGGCAGCGGCCACGAATTTGGTGACGGCGACCAGCAAGTTGCCGGCAAGCGCAACATAGATGATCGTGCGCGATGAATTTCCTGAGGGAACAGCCATGATATTTCAAGAAAATGCGTTCAATAAAATGCGTCCAAAAAAATGCGAGCGCTGGACCGGATGATATTCAAGCAACAAAACCTGGCTCCAATGCTGTTTCCACCGGAAGATGAAAATACGATATCGGACGATCTCGCCGCGGTCTGTACGCTGAGTAACAAAAAGACCGGGCAAAGACACGCGGCCATTTTCCAGATAAAGTAGTTCGGGCGTTTCCCCACTTTTACCTAACGGAGATCGTCATGAGTCAATACAAGATCGCAGTAGTCGTCGGCAGCCTTCGCCGCGATTCATTCAACCGCAAGCTGGCCAGCGCCATCGCCAGGCTGGCGCCGTCGGACTTCGTATTCGAGCAGTTGCAGATCGATGACCTGCCCCACTACAACCAGGATGACGACGGCAACCAGGCGGCGCCGGTCAAGCGGCTCAAGGCCGCCGTCAGCGGCGCCCAGGGGCTGCTGTTCGTGACGGCCGAATATAACCGCTCGATTCCCGGCGTATTGAAGAATGCGATCGACCAGGCCTCCCGCCCCTATGGCCAGAGCGCCTGGAAAGGCAAACCCGCCGGCATCTTGGGAGTATCGGTCGGCGCCGTCGGCACAGCGCTGGCGCAACAGCATTTGCGCAACGTCCTGGCCTACCTGGATGCGCCGACGCTGGGTCAGCCAGAGGCCTTCATCCAGGCCAAGGATGGCTTGTTCGATGACGCTGGCAATATCGGCGAGGACAGCAAGAAATTCCTCCAGGCCTGGATGGACAGTTATGTCGCCTGGGTAAAAAAACACAACGCCTGAGGAACCGCTGCCGCTCAACCCTGGCTTGCGCGGCGGGCGCCCAGCGCATGCTCCAGCTGCGCCTTGTTCATCTTGGAACGTCCCTTCACGCCGCGCTGCCTGGCCTCGTTATAAAGTTGCGCGAAAGTGCGGCCGCCGGCGCCGCGGTGCGAGCGCAGGCCACCGCGCCGGCCGGCCGAGATATCTTTCAGCGACGAACTGCTGGCCTGTTCCGCCTCGCCATGCTGCGCCCTTTCCTTGTTGACGGTGCGGGCGGCGATTTCTTCCGCGAGCTGTTTGCGTTTGCCGTGCTTGACCAGGCTTTCCTTGATATGCGCGTACTGGCGTTCGCGCTTCTTGCTCCATGCATTTACCGGCATGACAATTCCTTTCAAAAAAACAAATTGAATGATTTGCCCCGGCGGCGATGGCGACACGCTGCCAGGATCCGATGCCCGATAAGTCAAGTTATAAAACGTATCGGGCCGCGGATCGGTGCGTTATTCAACATTGCATCGAATCTTTTCTGCAGTGATGGCAAAACAAAGGAGCTTGCTTCCCCTGCCCGCTTTGTTGGCCAGCGTACAGATCATGCCGCGCAGGTTCCCCATACTGGCAGCTCCGGCGTGGCTGCCGGCCTGCGCAGTCATTCAGAATCAACAACGTTTTGCCGTAGCGCGAGGAGGTATTGCCATCGATCAATCAATCATCTGGTACCTGATCGTCGGCGCCTTGCTGTTGTCCATGGGCTTGATGGCTTCCTTGCTGGATCGCCTGCCCATCAGCCCGGCCATGTTTTACCTGCCTGTCGGTTACATCCTCGGGCCTGCGGTGAGCGGCCTGATCAATGTCGCGCCGGCCCAGCACGCCGAATTGCTGACGACGCTAGCCAAGCTGGCGCTGTTGCTGTCGCTGTTTACTGTCGGCTTGAAACTGCGCCTGCCGTTTCGCGACCACATCTGGCACCTGCCGCTGCGGCTGGGTGTGCTGGCGATGCTGGTCACGATTCCCTTGGTGACGCTGGCCGGCCTGTTCATCTTCAATTTGCCGCTGGGCGCGGCAATCCTGCTGGGCGGCATCCTGGCGCCGACCGACCCGGTGCTGGCCTCCGACGTCCAGATCAAGCACGTCAGCGACCGCGACCGCATCCGCTACAGCCTGACCGGAGAAGGCGGCCTGAACGACGGCACCGCCTTTCCCTTCGTCATGCTTGGCTTGTCCCTGCTCGGCGTGCCCGCGGCTGCCGCTTACACCAACGATTACGCGCTGCTGCATATCGCCTGGGGCGTGGCCGCGGGACTGGTCGGCGGCTGGTTTCTCGGCTGGCTGCTGGGACGCCTGGTAGTCGGCTTGCGGCGGCAGTTCCGGCTGGCGCTGGGAATGGAGGAATTCCTTGGCATCGGCCTGATCGCGCTGGCCTATGGCGCAACTGAGTTAGTACATGGCATCGGCTTCCTGGCAGTGTTCGCCGCCGGCCTGGCGATGCGGCGCATCGAGTCGACCAATAGCGGCCAGCAAGGAGTGGATCCCGATCAGTCCCCGACCGTGGCGCATATCCCCCAGGCGAGCGATAAAGAAGAAGTGGCGACCCATCCGGCCAAGGCCTCTGCCTACATGACGGAAACGGTGCTCGGCTTTAACATGCAACTGGAGCAGTTTGCCGAATTCCTGATGGTGACCCTGACCGGCATCCTGCTGTCGCATATCGGCTTTTCCGCGGCTGGTGCGCTGCTTGCCTTGCTATTGTTTTTTGTGATCCGGCCGCTTTCGGTTGCACTGGCCCTGACAGGCGCCGACGTCACGCCTTTGCAGCGGCGCCTGATGGCGTGGTTTGGCATCAAGGGCATAGGCTCCCTGTATTACCTGGTGTTCGCGCTGCAATACCGCTGGACCGCGCCCGACGGCTACCGCTCTGCTGCGCTGGCGCCGCACATCAGCTCGATGGTGCTGACAGTGGTGGCGATGTCGATCGTCATGCACGGCATTTCGTCGACACCGCTGATGGACATGTACCAGCGCCGCCGCCGGCGCTGAATCAGGCCCGACCGGCCTGGCGGTAGCTTGCCGCAGGATGCCTGGCGGGCAAGGTGGGTTGGCCGGCCTCGAACAGTTTCTCGCGCAGCGTGCCGTCTTCATACTCCAGCTTGTAAGAACCGCGCGCCTGCAACTCGGGGATCACCAGGTTGACGAAATCTTCAAAACTCTCCGGCGCCACCGTGCGCGTCAGGTTGAAACCGTCGATATCCGTGTCCCTTACCCACGCCTCCAACTGGTCCGCCACCTGCTGCGGCGAACCGACGATGGTCACATAACGGCCGCCCAACGCCAGCTGGTCGAGCAGCTTGCGTACTGTCCAGCCGGCGTCCGCCGCCGTCACCGCCTTGGCGGAAGACTGGATCGCGTTGCTGCTGGCCGGCTTGATGGCTTCGTCGATGCCATAAGCCGAAAAATCAAAACCGGTGCCGCTGGCAAAATGCGCCAGGCCCGCCTCCGGGTTGGCATGGCGGCAGTATTCGGCATATTTCTCGCGCGCCTCGGCCGCGGTCGGCGCCACGATCACGGAGATGCCCATGAAGATTTTCAGGTCTTCCCGCCGGCGGCCCGCCAGCTGCGCCTGGTCGCGCAAATCGCTGACCAGCTTGCGCGCGGCTTCCGGCTTCTGGCTGGAGATGAATACGCATTCGGCATGGGCCGCCGCGAACTGCTGGCCGCGGTCGGAAGCGCCGGCCTGGTATAGCACCGGCGTACGCTGCGGCGACGGCTCGCTCAGGTGATAGCCGTCCACCTGGTAGTATTCTCCGCGATGACTGATGCGGTGCACCTTGGCAGGATCGGCATATACCCTGCGCTGGCGGTCGCGCAATACGGCGCCGTCTTCCCAGCTGCCTTCCCACAATTTGTACAGCACCTGCATGAATTCTTCGGCGCGCTCGTAACGCGCATCGTGTTCCGGCTGTTGGCTCAGGCCCATGGCGCGCGCTGCGCTGTCCAGGTAGCCAGTGACGATATTCCAGCCTATCCTGCCGCGCGTCAGGTGATCCAGGGTCGACATGCGGCGCGCGAACAGGTACGGCGCTTCGTAGGTCAGGTTGACGGTGACGCCGAAACCAAGATTCTTGGTCACCGCGGCCATCGCCGATACCAGCAGCAGCGGATCGTTGACCGGCAGCTGTATCGATTCGCGCAAGGTGAGGTCGGCCGAGCCTTGATAGACATCGTAGACGCCGACGATGTCGGCCAGGAACAGGCCGTCGAACTTGCCGCGCTCCAGCAGCCTGGCTTGTTCAGTCCAGTATTCGATGCTGGTGTAGTCGCTGGAGCGGTCGCGCGGGTGGGTCCACAGGCCATGGTTGATATGCCCTACGCAGTTCATGTTGAACGCATTAAGGCGGATTTGTTTCTTCGGCATGTTCAGATGGCGCCGTGGCGCGGCGGATTTTTATTGTTCAGGTAATAGTTGCCGACAGCATGATATTTCCAGCGCACCGGATCGTGCAGCGTGTGGGTGCGTGCGTTGCGCCAGTGACGGTCAAGGTTGTGCTCGGACAAGGTGGCCTGGGTGCCGGCCAGCTCGAACAGCTTGCTGCCGGCCGCCAGCGATATTTCAGTCGTCAGCACGCGCGCCTCGGCCACCGCGATTGAAGCGGCGGCAACGCTGTCAACGTCCGGCTCCGCTGCAGCACGGTCCACCGCTTCGCCGGCCAGTTCAAGCAACGCTTCGGCGCCGGCCAGGCGCACCGCCAGGTCACCAAATTCACGCACGGTCAACGGATCGTCTATCGCACGCTCGACCTTGCTGTCGATCCAGGCGCGTGAGCGGCTACGCACGAATACCGCCGCATCGTGCAGCGCAGCGCGGGCGATGCCGACATCGATTGCCGCATGCAGCAATTGCGCCACCGGCCCCAGCGACGTCGGACGCTCGAAAGCGCTCTGGAACGGCAGCACCTCGTCCGCCTCGACCCGCACATTGTCCAGCACCACCGAACCGCTGCCGGTAGTGCGCTGGCCGAAACCGGACCAATCGTCGATCACGTTGACGCCGGCCGCATCGCGTTTGACGATCGCCAGCTGCTGCACGCCATCGTCGCCGATCACCGACACCGGGATCCGATGCGCATACAGCGCGCCGGTCGCATAAAATTTGCGGCCGTTGATGCGGAAACCATCGCCCTCCTTGCTCAGGCGAGTGCGCCGTTCCTGCGAAGTGCGGGTGCCGAGTTCCGCCAGCGCATTGCCGAAACGTTCGCCGGCCAGGATCCGTTCGAAATAAAAACGCTTTTGCGTTTCACTGCCGTTGACGCGCAGGATCTCGACTGCATAAAAATGATTCTGCGGAATCTGCCCCAGCGAACCGTCGGCTGCGGCAATGGTGGCGATCACTTCAGCCAGCGTGGCAAACGAGACCCCGGCCCCGCCATAAGCGCGCGGCACGGAAATCCCCCACAGGCCCGAACGGGAAAACTGTTCCAGCTCATTCAGCGGCAGCTGCCGTTCGCGATCGCGCAGGCTGGCTTCCTTGCTGAACGAAGCTGCCAGCGCGCGTGCCGCGGCCAACGCCTGGATATCGTCGAGGATGCGCACCACCGGACCTTCGGCGGCCTTGATAGGGCTAGTAGTCATGATTTCAATTCCAGGAGTGGCGTGCCGGCGCAATGCCGTTCAATACATAGTTGCCGATGGCGTGCAGCTTCCAGCGCACCGGATCGTGCAAGGTATGGGTGCGCGCATTGCGCCAATGGCGGTCCAGGTTGTGTTCAGCCAGGGTCGCGGCGGAGCCGGCCAGTTCGAACAGTTTTTCGCTGGCGTGCAAGGCAATCTCGGTGGTCAGCACCTTGGCCTTGGCAACAGCAATCGAGGCGCGCGCCGAGGCTTCGGCGTCGATCGTCACCGCGGCGATCTGGTCGAGTACGCCGGCGGCTTTGGCCAGCAATGCATTGGCCGCATGCAGGCGGATCTTCAGGTCGCCGATATCGCGGATGATGTAAGGATCGTCGCTGGCGCGCTCCACCCCGCTGTCGGCCCAGGGACGAGACCGGGCGCGCACAAAACTGATGGCGTCGTCGACCGCGGCTTCGGCAATGCCGGCGTCGATCGCCGCCTGGATCAGCTGCGATACCGGGCCCTGGATGCTGGCCTGCTCGGCCAGCTTGTGCAGCGATATGACATTTTCCACCGCCACCGGCAAGTTATCCAGCAGCACCGTGCCGCTGGCGGTGGTGCGCTGGCCGAAGCCTGACCAGTCGTCGACGATGGTCAGGCCTTGGGTGCCGCGCTTGACGAACACCAGCACCACGCGCCCCTGCTCATCGAGCGCCTTGACCGGGACCCAATGCGCAAACAAGGCGCCGGTGGAATAGAATTTCTTGCCGTTCAGGCGATAGCCGCTGGGCGTTTCCAGCAAGCGCGCTTTCATCTCCAGGATGTTCTTGGTGCCGCGTTCCGGGCCGGCGTTGCCAATTCGCTGGCCGGCCAGCACATCAGCGTAGATGCGTGCCTTCTGCGCGGCGTCGGCGTTCTGGGCGACCACACCGAGGATGCCGAAATGGTTTTGCGGAATCTGTCCCAGCGCCGGATCGGCCGAGCACAGCACGCGGAATACTTCGGCCAGCGTGCGGTAAGAAACCTCGGCGCCGCCGAATGCGCGCGGCACGCTGATGCCGCCCAGGCCGCTGGCCGAGAATTTCTCGATCTCCGCCCACGGCAAGCGCCGTTCGCGGTCGCGCTCGCTGGCGCCGGTGCGGAATTCGGCGGCCAGCGCTTGGGCTATGTCCAATGCCTCTTGGTCACTGCCGATGCGGTGCGCGGGCACGACCCGGGGTAACAGGTCGGCCTGGTTTTCTTCAATTGCGATTGTCGCGGTAGACGACATGAATCACCTCTTCTGTGACGCGTGTAGTGCTTCGTAAATGGGGGAGCCACAGAAGTGCCGATTTTTTGTGCCAGGCTAGGCGCAAACCGGAGCGATAGTGGTGCTATCGCGAGGATTTGCAACGACGCATGGCGCAAAAAAGCGGTGCTTATGTGGTTTCATCATTTGCGAAGCACTACACTAGAGTGCAACTCGTGATTGCGCTCTGTTGCGGAAGAGGAAACGATAGCTTGTGGGCGCGATCTGCGTCCAATAAGAAAAACGCTGGAGAGTATGCGAAAAACGTTTTACCGGTTTTTCACGCGACGCAGTTCAGGTCAGATAGATACAACGAGGAATACAGCAAGGCAGGCCTGGAGCCGCGGTCAGTCATCCATTACATCGAAAGACCGCGGCCGAGATAGAGAATAGCAGGAGGGGAAGGCAGTAACGATCAGTGTACTAAAGAATCAGACTGCGTCCGGGCCGGTTTCGCCAGTGCGGATGCGGATCACCTGCTCGATATTGCGCACGAAGATCTTGCCGTCGCCGATCTTGCCGGTGCGCGCCGCCTTGATGATGGCGTCCACTGCGCGCTCGGTCAGCGCATCGTCGATCACCAGTTCAACCTTCACCTTGGGCAGGAAATCGACCACGTATTCGGCGCCGCGGTACAGCTCGGTATGGCCTTTCTGGCGGCCGAAGCCTTTTACTTCAGTCACGGTCAGGCCGGTGACGCCAACTTCGGCGAGGGCTTCGCGCACCTCGTCCAGCTTGAAGGGTTTGATAACGGCGGTAATTTGCTTCATGACAACTCCTTTAGGCATTAAAACATAAATCTTTGCAGCGAGCGCTATCCCGGCCGGGGCAGCACTCAATTGAAGCGCAAGCTAGAAGAGTATATGAAAAACCCGGTTTGTCTATACGCCCAAATCAATAAGTGTATTTAAAAGACAGTCCATCGGGCCTTCACCGTTCCCGGCAAACCTGCCGTCAGCCGGGAATATTGTTCAGGTCGTCCAGCCAGACGGTCGCTTCCGAATCGCTCGGCGCGCGCCAATCGCCGCGCGGCGACAGCGAACCGCCGCTGCCCACTTTAGGTGCATTCGGCACGCAGGAGCGCTTGAATTGGCTGGTCCGGAAAAAGCGGTCGAGGAAAATCGCCAGGTTGCGCTTGATCGCAGCCAGGTCGTACTGGTTGCGCACCACCTTGGCGTCGTTCGGCCAGTTGCCGGCAGTCTTGTCTTGCCAGGCCGAGAGCGCCAGGAACGCAACTTTCGACGGCGCGAAGCCATAACGCAGGATGTAATACAGGTTGAAATCCTGCAATTCATACGGCCCAATGACGTTTTCCGTGATCTGTTCCGGCTTGCCGCTGGCCTTGCCAGGCACCAGTTCCGGGCTGATTTCTGTATCCAGGACATTGAGCAGCACGTCCGAACCCTGGCCGCCGATGGCGCCGGTCTCGGCCACCCAACGCACCAGGTGGCTGATCAGGGTCTTCGGCACGCTGGCGTTGACGTTGTAATGCGACATGTGGTCGCCCACGCCATAGGTGCACCAGCCCAGCGCCAGTTCGCTCAGGTCGCCGGTGCCGATAACGATGGCGTTGTTGAAATTGGCCAGCCGGAACAGATGGTTGGTGCGTTCGCCAGCCTGGACGTTCTCGAAAGTGATGTCGAACTGGTCCTGCCCCGCGGCGTAAGGATGGCCCAGGTCTTTCAGCATTTGCAGGCAGCTCGGGCGAATGTCGATTTCCGCCGCAGTAGCACCGACCACCTGCATCAGTTGCCGCGCCTGCAGCAGGGTGCGGTCGCTGGTGGCGAAACCCGGCATGGTGTAGGCCAGGATATTCGCGCGCGGCAGGTTCAGGCGGTCCATCGCCTTGGCGCAGACCAGCAAGGCGTGGGTCGAATCGAGCCCGCCGGAAACGCCGATCACCACCTTGGATATCTTGCTGGCGGACAGACGCTGCACCAGCGCTTGCACCTGGATGTTGTAGACCTCGGTGCAGCGTTCGTCGCGGCGTTTCGGATCGGCCGGCACATAGGGAAAACGCTCGACGCTGCGCGCCAGCGGCAAGGCCTGGTCCAAAGGCAGCGCCAGCTCGAAGCGGATCACCTCGAACCTGGCGACTTCGCCGGCATGGCGCCGCACCGACTGGCCGAAAGTAGTCTGGCGCATGCGCTCACGCGACAAGCGTTCGAGGTCGACATCGGCAAAGATGGTGTGCGAATCGTCCAGGAAACGCTCGGACTCGGCCAGCAGTTCACCGTTCTCGTAAATCAGGCCCTGGCCGTCCCAGGCCAGATCGGTAGACGATTCACCCTTGCCGGCCGAGGTATACAGATACGCCGACAGGCAGCGCGCAGACTGCTGCGCGACCAGCTGGTGGCGATAGCCCGCCTTGCCCACCACCACGTTGGAAGCCGACAGGTTGACCAGCACACTGGCGCCGGCCAGCGCCGCGAACGACGACGGCGGAATCGGCACCCACACGTCTTCGCAAATCTCGACATGGAATTTCAGCAGCGGCAGGTTGCTGACCTCGAACAGCAGCCCGGTGCCAAATGGGATGCTGGGAATGCTGGCGCCGAACAATGCAACCTGGCTGGCCGCGGCGTTTTCAGCGGGGCTGAACTGGCGCATTTCGTAGAACTCGCCGTAGTTCGGCAGGTAGCTTTTCGGGACGATGCCCTGGATCCGGCCGCCGGCGACCACTACCGCGCAATTGAACAGCTGGTGGCCGACGCGCAGAGGCAGGCCGACGATCATGGCCAGCGACAGCGTGGCTGAAGCTTCCACCACCGTCGCCAAAGCCGCTTCGCAGGCATCCAGCAAAGCGCGCTGGTGGAACAGGTCGTCGCAGGTGTAGGCGGACAAACCCAGTTCCGGGAACGCCACCAGCACAGCGCCCTGCTGCTCGGCCTGCCGGGCCAGCGCGATGGTTTCGGCGGCGTTGAACGCCGGGTCGGCTATCCGGCACTTCGGGATGGCGACGGCGACGCGCGCGAAATCATGGGAGTAAAGGTTCAGAAATTTGTTGGTTGTCATCATTCTTCCTGCGCTCTGCTTGATTGGCCAATTATCGCATGCTAATGGCCTGCCCTTGGCAGCAGGCGGCAGAACCTCGGCGGCGGTGCTAAACTCAGCGCTTTCGCCACCCACATTCACAGCTCGCCAAGTCCTTGATTAACAAGACAACAACCAAGACCTCCACGCGCATTGTTTCATCCCTGAGCGAAGTCGGCCAGGCTGCATGGGACGGACTGCTGGCCCTGCAGGCCGACGCCAATCCTTTTCTCTCGTTCACCTTCCTGCACGCCTTGCACGAAAGCGGCAGCGCCTCGGAAAAATCCGGCTGGCAGCCGCAATACCTGACCCTGTGGGAAGAAAGCTGCGACCCGAGCTGCACCCCGCCGCAGCTGATCGCGGCCCTGCCCCTGTACGTCAAATTCCATTCCTATGGCGAATACGTGTTCGACTGGGCCTGGGCCGACGCCTACCAGCGCAACGGCCTGGAATACTATCCGAAACTGCTGTCGGCGATCCCGTTCACGCCGGTCACCGGCGGCCGCCTGCTGGCGCGCGACGACCAGGCGCGGGCGGCGCTGATCGAAGTGCTGCGATCATTGCGCAAAGATACGCAGACCTCGTCCACCCACATCCTTTACCCGCCTGTCGCACAAGCCGAAGCCCTGCAACAGGCCGGCTTCATGCTGCGCAGCGGCGTCCAGTTCCATTGGCTGAACCCGGGCTACCGCGATTTCACGGCGTTTCTCGATACGCTGGAACGCAAGAAGCGCAAGAATATCCTGGCCGAACGGCGCAAGGTGGCCGATGCCGGCGTGCGCCTGCGCCGGGTGCGCGGGACAGATGCGACCGAGGCCGACTGGATCTTCTTCCACCGCTGTTATGCGCAAACCTATGCCGAACACCATTCCACGCCTTACCTGAACCTGGATTTTTTCCTTCGGATAGGGAGCAGCATGCCGCAGAATATCCTGCTGATCGTCGCCGAGCGTGACGGCCGGCCGATTGCCTCGTCGCTGCTGATCCATACCGACCAGACCTTGTACGGCCGCTACTGGGGCGCGCTCGAATTCGTGCCTTGCCTGCATTTCGAAACCGCGTATTACCAGCCGCTGGAATTCTGCATCGAGCAAAAGATCGCCTGCTTTGAAGGAGGCGCCCAGGGCGAACACAAGATGGCGCGCGGTTTCCTGCCGCAAAAAACCTGGTCGGCGCACTGGCTGGCCCATCCCGCTTTCGCCGATGCGGTGGCGAATTTCCTGGAACGCGAAGCGGACGGCATCGACAGCTATATGGATGAGCTGAACGACCGCAATCCGTTTCGATCGGCGTCGTCCTAGCAAAACAGCCGGCAGTTTACCGCCGCCGTTTTTTTGTCAGGAACACCAACGCTGCCGCAACTACCGATGCCGCGGCCAGGCCATACAGCCCGCCCTGGATCGATCCGGTCTTTTGCTCCAGATAACCAAAGGTTGCCGGCGCAACGAAACCGCCTAGATTCCCCAATGAATTGATCAGTGCGATAACGCCAGCCGCGATCCGGGCGTCCAGGTAACCTTGGGGAATAGGCCAAAAAAGCGAAGAAGCCGCCTTGAATCCTATCGCTGCGAAGCAGATCGCCACAAACGCAAATACGGGCCCGCTCGTGGTTGACATGAACATCCCGCAGGCCGCGACAACCAGCGCTATCGCCACCCACATCTGCTGATGCTTGAAGCGTGCCGCCAGAGAGGCGAAAATGTACATTGCGACGATGGAGATCAGCCAGGGTATGGAGTTGAACAAGCCGATCTGAAAATCGCTGAAATGCCCCATCTTCTTGATGATGCTTGGAAGCCAGAACGTCGCTCCATAGATAGTCAGCTGGATCGCAAAATAGACAAAACAGAAAAGTGCGATGCGGCCATCTTTCAGCAATGAAAGTGAACTCACATGTTTTGGCCTGTTGGCTTCACGCTCTTTTTGTTCGGCGTCGATGACGTCCGCCAAGGCCTTGCGCTCGGAATCGGTCAGCCATTTTGCGTCGCGCGGATGGGAGTCGAGCCTGAACCAGACTACCAGGCACAGGACAATCGATGCGACGCCTTCGATAATGAACATCCATTGCCACCCGTGGAATCCGCCGCCTTCGATCTGCAGCAGTGCACCGGACAAAGGGCCGGAAATCACGGAAGCCAAAGCCGACCCGCTGAGGAAAATCGCCATGGCTTTCCCGCGTTCGCTGTTCGGCAGCCACTGGGTAAAGTAATACACCACGCCTGGAAAGAAGCCGGCTTCCGCAACGCCTAACAGCAGCCGCATTACATAGAACGAAGTTTCACCGGTAATGAATGCCATTCCGGTAGCCACGACTCCCCATGTGAACATGATGCGAGTCAGCCAGGCCTTGGCCCCGAAACGCTGCTGCAGGATGTTCGAAGGCACCTCAAAAACCGCATAGGCCACAAAAAACAGGCCGGCTCCAAACCCGAATGCCGCCGCGCCTATGCCAAGGTCAGTCTGCAAATGGGAACGGACAAAGCCGATATTGACGCGATCAATGTAGTTTGCGATAAACATGACGACGAACAAGGGCAATATCCGCCATTTCACTTTACTGACCGCAACGTCCAGTTCGCTTCGGACATTGCCGTCAGTTGCATCGCCGCCCTTGGCGCCCGCAGATAGAAGTGCATTCACCTTACTGTCTCCTCGAATTCGATTTGCCGGACCTGTTATATTTTTAGCGGACCAAGCAAGGGATTTTGCTATTGAAATAGATGTCTGTCATCGTACAAGTAAAAATATTAATCGACAAGATTCTTTTGAAAGCATTATCCAAAAAACAGAGCGACTCCGAGTCAAAATACTAACATTTATATCAATTCGGAGCACCGATATCCGGTTTTCGGCTCCACCTAGCTATCTCGAGAATCATTCACCATGTTGTCTGTTGTCATACAATATAGTGGTTTAACCGCATATTGATCACGGTGAAACTGCCGCTTGCTGTATCAGCCCCATCCAAATACCATTGTCGGCCACGACACCCCGGCCATGCGCAAACATCCGTTCCGATCAGCTTTCAGCGGCCCGGCTTCACACAAAGAACCGCCATGCAACCCACTCATATCCTGTTAGCTCTGTTGACCGTCACGATCTGGGGCATGAATTTTGTTGTGATCAAGATCGGCCTGGCAGGCTTGCCGCCACTGCTGTTTTCGGCGCTGCGCTTCGTGTTTGCCGCGCTGCCGCTGGTATTTTTCATCAAGCGGCCGGCGATTCCCTGGCGCTTCCTGATCGGCTTCGGCCTGTTCCAGTTCGCGCTGCAATTTTCCTTGCTGTTCTCCGGCATGCAGCTGGGCATAGGCGCCGGCCTGGCGTCGCTGGTGATCCAGCTTCAGGCGTTTTTCACGATCGGCCTGGCAGTGCTGCTGCTAGGCGAACGGCCGCTGCTGATGCAATTGCTGGGAGCGCTGGTGGCGCTGGCAGGCATAGCCCTGGTCGCTACGCACCTGGAAGCGAAGGCTACCGTGATCGGTTTCCTGCTGGTGATCGGCGCAGGCCTGAGCTGGGCCAGCGCCAATATCGTCACCAAGAAAATCGGCAAGGTCAATCCGCTGGCGCTGATGGCCTGGGGTTCGCTGATGGCGGCGCCGCCGTTGCTGCTGGCGTCAGCCCTGCTTGAAGGGCCCGCCGCCTGGCACAGCGCCTTTGCCCACTTCGGCTGGGCTTCGGTGGCTGCGGTGTTCTACCAGTCCTATCCGAACACCATCGTCGGCTACGGCATCTGGACCATCCTCATGCGCAAATACCCGGCCGCCACGGTAGCGCCGTTCTCGCTGCTGGTGCCGCTGGTGGGCATGCTGAGCGCCGCCGTCCTGCTGGGCGAATCGCTGCAGTGGTGGAAAATCGTCGCCGGCGTGCTGGTGCTGGGCGGCCTTGCCTTGAACCAGTTCGGCGGGCGCCTGATGCTGCTGGTGAAAGCGGCGCGGCAATAAAAAAAGCGCACCGCGGTGCGCTCTTTTCACAAACCCGGGGCAAATTACACCGCGACGGATTTTTTGTAAGACTCGACGCCAGACAGGATTTCCTTGCGCGCTTCGTCCGGACCGAACCAGCCGTCGATCTTGACCCATTTGCCCTTTTCCAGGTCTTTGTAGTGCTCGAAGAAATGCTGGATCTGCTTCAGGCGCAGTTCATTCATGTCTTCCGGCTTTTGCCAGTGAGTGTAGATGCTCAGCACCTTGTCGACCGGCACCGCCAGCAGCTTGGCGTCCTGGCCGGCTTCGTCCGACATCTTCAGGACGCCGATCGGGCGGCAGCGCACCACCACGCCAGGGAACAGCGGGAACGGGGTGATCACCAGCACGTCGACCGGATCGCCGTCGTCCGACAAGGTTTGCGGGATATAGCCGTAGTTGCAAGGGTAATGCATGGCAGTACCCATGAAGCGGTCGACAAAAATCGCGCCGGATTCCTTGTCGACTTCGTATTTGATCGGATCGGCATTCATCGGGATCTCGATGATGACGTTGAAATCGTTTGGCAAATCGCGCCCGGCCGATACTTGATTCAGACTCATGGTGTGCTCTCGTCAATAATTAAAAATGCGCTACAAAACCTTCTCAGCCCGAAATTATAACGGCTCAAAGCCCTATCGTGCGATGCAACATCGACTTAGTTGCGGCGAAGGCAGTGATTCGCCCGGATGAATAACCATAAGACAACGATCTTGCCCGCATCAATCTTGCAGTTATTCCTGTTTTGATTTATATTTCAGTAATTACTGAAAATTCAAAACATCATGACACCTCCCAACGCCACCCCGCCCGCAAGCAGCCCGCCTACGCCCCTGACGCCGCTGACCCAGCGCTTCATCTCGCATTTTGGCGAAATGGGCAGCCGCTGGGGCATCAACCGCACCGTCGGCCAGATCTATGCGCTGCTGTACGTGCTGGGCCAGCCGCTGAACGCCGACCAGATCGCCGACTACCTGACTTTTTCGCGCTCCAATGTCAGCATGGGCCTGAAGGAACTGCAGTCCTGGCGCCTGGTCAAGCTGCTGCACCAGCCGGGCGACCGCCGCGAATACTTCGAGCCGCCCAAGGATATCTGGGACATTTTCAAGACCCTGCTGGAAGAGCGGCGCCGGCGCGAGATCGAACCGACCCTGTCGATGCTGCGCGACGCCTTGCTGGAAAACCCCGCCAACGATACCGACAAACAGGCGCAACAGCGGATGCGCGAGATGTACAATCTGATCGAACTGTCCAGTTCCTGGTTCGACGATGTGCAACGCCTGTCGCCGGAAACCCTGGCGTCGCTGATGAAGATGGGTTCCAAAGTCAAGAAACTGCTGGATGTGCGCGACAAGTTCCGCGTCGGCTCCGGCGGCAGCAAGAGCCACCACGATCACCCCGATGTGCAGCTGACGGTTCAGCCAAAGGAATAGACGCATGCAGTCTTTCTCCACAAAAAAAAGATTCACCCGGCTGCCGCTGGCAGTCGAAATCACCCTGATCCTGATCGTCAAGATCGCCCTGCTGACGCTGCTCTGGAAAGCCTTCTTCTCTGAGCCGCAAACCAAGAAAATGCGCATGCCGACCGGCCTGGTCGAGCAGCATTTCCTGAGCCAGCCGCCTGCAGCACCTTCCTCACCGTCCCACCCTTCCCCTCCGGAGACCCGCCAATGATCCCTATTGATGAAGTCGTCGCCTTGTCCCGCCTGCAGTTCGCAGCGACCGCGATGTTCCATTTCCTGTTCGTGCCTCTCACCTTGGGGCTGGCCTGGATCCTGGTCATCATGGAATCGGTCTATGTAATGACCGGCAGTCCGATCTATAAAGACATGACGCGTTTCTGGGGCAAGCTGTTCGGCATCAACTTCGCCATGGGGATCGCCACCGGCATCACGCTGGAATTCCAGTTCGGCACCAACTGGTCCTACTACTCGCATTATGTCGGCGACATCTTCGGCACGCCGCTGGCGATCGAGGGCATGATGGCCTTCTTCCTCGAATCGACCTTCGTCGGCCTGTTCTTCTTCGGCTGGGACCGCCTGTCGCGAGTCCAGCATCTGCTGATCACTTTCCTGGTGGCGCTAGGCTCCAGCCTGTCGGCGCTGTGGATCCTGATCGCCAACGGCTGGATGAACAACCCGGTCGGCGCCGAATTCAACTACGAAACCATGCGCATGGAGCTGACCAGCATCGTCGACGTCATCTTCAATCCGGTGGCCCAGGTCAAGTTCGTCCATACGCTGTCGGCCGGTTATGTCGCCGCGTCGATGTTCGTGCTTGGCATCTCCGCCTTCTACCTGTTGAAGGGGCGCGACACCGCGTTTGCACTGCGTTCGTTTGCGATTGCCGCCGGTTTCGGCTTGGCCTCGACCTTGTCGGTGATCGTGCTCGGCGACGAATCCGGTTATACCGCCGGCGAAGTCAACAAGGTCAAGATGGCGGCGATGGAAGCCGAATGGCATACCGAACCGGCGCCGGCCGGCATCACCGTGTTCGGCTGGCCCAACGAGAAGGAGCAGCGCACCGATTTCGCGTTCAAGATTCCTTATGTGCTGGGCCTGATCGGCACCCGTTCGGTGGACAAGCAGATCACCGGCATCCACGATCTGAAAAAAGAGCACGAAGTGCGCATCCGCAACGGCATGCTGGCGTATTCTGCCCTGACCCGCCTCAAGGGCGGCGACAAATCGCCAGAAGCGATTGCCGATTTCGACAAGCTGAAACACGATCTCGGTTACGGCCTGCTGCTGAAGAAATACACGCCGAAGGTGGTCGACGCCACGCCTGAGCAGATCGCCATGGCGGTCAACGACACCTTTCCCAAGATCGCGCCGATGTTCTGGTCGTTCCGGCTGATGGTCGGCCTCGGCATCCTGTTCCTGTTCATCTTCTCCTGCTCGTTCTACTTCCTGATCCGCAAGAAACTGGCGAAACAGCGCTGGCTGCTGCGCCTGGCGGTGTACAGCATTCCGCTGCCATGGGTGGCGATCGAACTGGGCTGGCTGCTGGCCGAATACGGCCGCCAGCCGTGGACCATCTCCGGCGTGCTGCCGACCCACCTGTCGGCCTCGACCCTGCAGCCCGGCAGCCTCTACTTCAGCCTGGCAGGTTTCCTCGGTTTCTATGGTTTCCTGTTCGTCATTGAAATGATACTGATGGTGAAATACGCCCGCCGCGGCCCGAGCAGCCTGCATACCGGCAAGTACCACTGGGAACGCCTGGAAGCATCAACCACCGGCTCGACTGCCAAGGCATAAGGAGAAACCGCCATGTTCGATTATGAAACCTTAAAGGTCATCTGGTGGGGCTTTGTCGGCGTGCTGCTGATCGGCTTCGCCCTCACCGACGGCTTCGACTTCGGGGTCGGCATGATGCTGCCCTTCATCGGCAAGACCGACGGCGAACGCCGGGTCGTCATCAATTCCATAGGCAGCACCTGGGAAGGCAACCAGACCTGGTTCATCACTGCCGGCGGCGCCATTTTCGCGGCCTGGCCGCTGGTGTACGGCGCGGCGTTCTCAGGCTTTTATGTGGCCCTGATGCTGCTGCTGTTCTCGCTGTTCTTCCGTCCGGTCGGTTTCGACTACCGCAGCAAGGTGGCCGATACGCGCTGGCGCAATGCCTGGGACTGGGGCCTGTTCGCCGGCGGATTCGTGCCGCCGCTGATCTTCGGCGTAGCCTTTGGCAACCTGTTCCTCGGCGTGCCCTTCCATTATGACGACACCATGCGGGTTGAATATACCGGCAACTTCTTCCAGCTGCTCAATCCGTTCGGCCTGCTAGCCGGATTGCTGAGCGTAGCCATGCTGCTGATGCACGGCGCGGCCTACCTGCAAGTGAAGACCGACGATGTGATCGCACAGCGCGCCCGCGGCGTCGCCAAAATCGCCGGCCTGGTCACCGCCGCGCTGTTCATCGCCGGCGGCTTCTGGGTCGCCTATGGCATCCATGGCTATCGCATCAGCGCCATGCCGGACATGAACACCGCCTTCATGCCGACCGCCAAAACCGTGACCACGGTTGCCGGCGCCTGGTTCGACAACTATGCGCACTGGCCGGCAATCTGGGCCCTGCCGGTGGTGGCGGTGGCGGCGGCGTTGCTGTGCACGGCATTCAGCAGCGCCAACAAGGCCATGGCGGCATTCCTTTCCAGCGGAGTCAGCGTCGCCGCGGTGATCCTCACTGCCGGCGCATCGCTGTTCCCATTCATCATGCCGTCCTCGCTCGACCCCAACAGCAGCCTCACCATCTGGGATGCGGTATCGAGCCACAAGACGCTGGGCATCATGTTCTGGGTGGTGGTCATCATGCTGCCGATCATCATGCTCTACACCACCTGGGTGTACCGGGTCATGCGCGGCAAGGTCACCCTCAAGCATATCGAAGACAACGAACACACCGCTTACTGACAGGACAAGGGAGAAAATTATGTGGTATTTCGCATGGATATTAGGAGTCGGCCTGGCGCTGGCGTTCGGCATCATCAACGTCATGTGGCTGGAAGCCAACTACGCCTTCGGCAGCCGCGACGAAGAAACCACGCGCGAGCGCTTTGAAAGCGCGGCGGCCGAGCATGAACAAGCACGGGCGCGCAAGAAATGAGCGCCGCCCACGCCGCAGCAACTCTGGTAACGCCCAGCGTCGAGTGCGAGGCGCTCTTGCCCGGCCATGATTTCGTCGATGCCTACCAGGTGCGGGCCGAGATGACGGGCCTGAACGCCAGGCAGGCCGCCGATGCCATCGTCAAGCATCCGCCCGGCTGGATCAGCCAGCTGGTGGCGACCCGCAACCGCGTGGTGAGATTGTTCGGCCTGCGCACGGTGGAAATCGGCGTCGACGATCCGCATGCGTCGCAGCAAACGGTAGGCGGCTTTCCGCTGGTGGCGCAGTCGGAGCGTGAAGTGGTGCTGGGCTTCGACGACAGCCATCTGGATTTCCGCGTCAGCATCAGAGTTGCGCCAGACGGCCCGAGGCGACCCAAGTAACGGTCTCGACCATAGTCAAGACCAACAACCTGCTGGGACGCAGCTATCTGGCGGCGATCATGCCCTTCCACCGCCTGATCGTGCGCCATTTGCTGGAACAAGCCAGGTTCGGCCAGGTCAGTTAGCGACCTCGGCCTCACATCCGGTTTCAGCTGCCGTCGCAAGCTCCTCCACGCCGTCATCTGCGCTAATGGCCAGCGCCACCTGCTCCAGCTTGGTCACCGCCACATTCAGCGAATCGTTGATCTGCGCCTTGGCGTGTTCGGGCATGGTTTCAGCTATCTGCGCCAAAGCCCCTGCCAGGTCGATTACCGCCAGCGTCAGGTCGGCAATCAGGTCGCGTTCGTTTGTCATCGCTCAAGGTCCAGTATCATGCGGGGACGGCATTATTACATTACACGGCCGAATGCAAAACCGCCGTGGAATAAAAACGTCATAAAAAAACTCCATTCCTGCTGGAAGCTGAATCTTGAATCATCGAACAACACAGACATCGCTGGCCCTGTTTTGCAAAGTCGTCGACAACTACGGCGACATCGGCATCTGCTGGCGCCTGGCGCGGCAGCTGGAGCAGGAGCACGGCATCGCCGTCACCTTATGGGTGGACAACCTCGCCAGCTTCCGCCGGATCTGCCCGCAAGTCGCCATCGATCGCGAACTGCAGCAGATTGGCGCCGTAACGGTACGCCACTGGTCTGGCCAGGATGGCGCGTTTACGGCCGCCGACGTGGCCGACATCGTGATCGAATTTTTCGCCTGCGACATACCGCCCGCCTATATTGCGGCGATGGCGGAGCGCGCACCGCATCCGGTGTGGCTGAACCTGGAAGGGCTTAGCGCCGAAGCCTGGGTAGAAGGCTGCCACGCGCTGCCCTCGCCCCAATCGCGATCCTTGACCAAATATTTCTTCTTCCCCGGCTTCACCAGCAAGACCGGCGGCCTGCTGCTCGAATCCGGCCTGCTGCTGCAACGCCAGGCATTTCAACAGGATCCGGCCGCGATCGCGGCCTTTCTCAGTCAGTTTGGCGTGACGCCGGCAGAGATGGCATCCCTGAAAATTTCCCTGTTCTGTTATCCGCAAGCGCCGGCCCCGGCTTTATTCGAGGCCTGGCAAAACAGCGGCGTAGCGATGACCTGCCTGGTGCCTGAAGGCGTCGCCGTCGACGCCGTCGAAGCATTTCTTGGAAAACAGGCGCAAGCCGGGGCCAGCGCGACTCGCGGCGCATTGACCGTGCGGGTGCTGCCCTTCATGCCGCAGCCGGACTACGACAAGCTGCTGTGGTCCTGTGACCTCAATTTCGTGCGAGGCGAGGATTCCTTCGTGCGCGCCCAGTGGGCCGGCAAGCCGTTTGTCTGGCATATCTATCCGCAAGACGAGGATTTGCATCACGTTAAATTGAACGCCTTCCTGCAGTCCTATGCGGGCACAACGGAAAAGCTGGCCGAATTCTCCCTATGCTGGAATGAAGCCAAGAAAGAGGCGGTGGACTGGGCAACGCTATGGCCGTCATTTGCAGCCGACATGCCAAAAATTGCCATCATGGCCATGGATTGGCAGCAGCAAATGTTG